>CAJXIY010000101.1 GCA_913054495.1 uncultured Gammaproteobacteria bacterium
GCTGGATTAAAGAAAGTTGCTTAACTGGGTTGTAAAGAAAAGCTGGACCACGTCATTGACCTCACACAAGCCATCCTCATCTTCTGATACTCCTTCAACCCTTACTAAACCCTGTATCGCTGTATTGCCTTTTACAGATATGAGTCAAGAACACAATCAAGAGTGGTTTAGCGAGGGAATCACGGAAGAGATTCTCAATGGTTTAGCAAAAATCCCCCAATTAAAAGTTATCGCTCGCACATCCTCATTCGCATTCAAAAATAAGGATGTTGGTCTTTCTGAAATAGGAGAGGTGCATAGTGCGACACATGTGTTGGAGGGAAGTATCAGGAGCGCTGGGACGCGAATTCGAGTTTCCACTCAATTGGCTAGCACTAGCGATGAATCGCAAATATGGTCAGGCCAATATGATGATGAGCTCACGGATGTATTTGCAGTTCAGGATAAGATAGCGGCATCTATTTTGAGCTCTTTAAACTTGTACTTATTACCGGCACAACAAAAAGCACAACTACACCAAAAGGTAAACCCCTTAGCATTCAAGAGCTACTTACAAGGACGCCACCAACTCAATTTGCTTCAATTGGATACCGCAATTGAGTACTTTGACAAAGCTATAGAATTGGATAAAGGATTTGCTGATCCATATGGAGCCTTAGCGCGAGCGCACAATCTTCAAATCTTTGCCGGAAAAGCTTCCTGGTTGGAAAAATGTGAATTGGTGGAAAATAGCCTGAAACTGGCACTAGAGAATTCTCCTAGCCAACGGGAGGCGCTCGCTGTTCGTGCTTCAAACTTATTTTTTGTGCAGCGAGAATATCAAAAGTCCATCGATGAATTTGACCGCCTGATTCGGCTTTATCCCAGCGATACCACAGCAGTTTCTCTGTATCGCAACGTGATGGTGGCCATCAATCAACCCGATAAGGCCATAAAGTTAGCAAACCAGATGGTTGACCTGGATCCTCTATCCCCACAGGCGCTAAATTACAGGGCGAGTATGTATATCGCCATTGAACAATACGAAAGCGCGAAACAGGATCATGAAAAAGTAGAAGAATTGGGTGCCCACATACCCCAACGTATTGCCGGTCTAGCCTTCATTCAGGGGGATTATGCCGGAGTGAATGCGCAGCTTGATGTTATCAGGGAGCAATTCGGCGAGTCTGCCTACTTGGCTTATAAGGCCAGAAGTGCTTATTTGCAAGGGGACACGAACCTTGTTGAAGAATCATTGGCCCTCATAGACAAAAACGTGTACGTGAGCCATCTGGAAAAATCGGTTCATGCGTTTATGCAAAAAGACAAATCACGGTTCATTGATGAATATGCTGAAGCGGTTAGAGCAACAGAATTTGAGGCGATTCGTAATCTTAAATCTGCCGGGGGACTCAATTTGCTAGATACTGAGCTAGTTCAAAATCCGAGGTATCAGGCAATATTCAAGGAAGCCAGGCTTGATGCTGAATCATTAGCGAAGTTGAGAATTCCCGAACTGCCTTTCTAGCTACCGCAATATTTTACCGTACGCTGTTTGAATCGAACCGCACTAGCAACCATTGATCTCGATGCGACAATAGGTTTTTTTATCATTTCAGCCTGGGTTACACTAGGATCGAGGCGGAAACCTGAAATTATGACTGATTTAGAACAACTCCCAGATAGACGGCAACAGGACGAGCTTTCATTCCTGGCCAGGCTACTGGCTGGCGAATACGGGCTCGCCACAACCTATTGGGCCCTCTACTTTATCGGGGTTGGAACCTATTTCGTGCTAGGAAGTGCGGCCGTGGGTAATGAACAGTGGTTTGGCTATCTGGTCCTCGTCGCCGTCATGCTGGTGTACACATTCCTACTCATCATTGGTGTTCGACTCGCGTACAAGGGACCACAGTTGTGGAAAGTCATGTCTCGCACTTCATCGGTTTTCATGATAATTAATATTCTGGTAGGCATCAGCACACTGGGCTTCGTTTACTAAAAATCACTACCGCGTGGCCGATATTCTCGCCGATGCGTTACACTCAAGGCACTCAGCTATTATTGGCTCGATGGGGGAGCTTGATTTGAATCAAGAAAATAGAAGCAGCTATGCACTGATAGTCAAAAGAGATTGTCCTACTTGTGCTCTAATCGAGCCCGTAATAAAAATGCTGGCAAGCCAATTGGACAACAATCTTACCGTCTATGTGCAAGATGACCCCACGTTTCCAGCCAGCATCTCCCATCGTATCGATGACACTTCTCTGGAATTTTCTTATAGGAATGCTATCGAAATCGTGCCAACCCTAATACGTTTAAAAAATGACTCGGAAAATGAATCCAGAATATTCGGATGGGACAAGCAGCAATGGCAAGAATTCACAGGCATCGAAAATCTAGGTGCCGAGCTAATCGATTTTAAGCCAGGTTGTGGTTCGAAGACGCAAGATCCCGGTATGGATGAGTTATTGGCGCTGAAATATGGCAATCAACAATTTAGTGCTAGAAGAGTAGATCTCGCAGAATCAGAAGACATTATGGAGGCTTGTTTCGAGCGAGGCTGGAGTGATGGCTTGCCGGTAGTTCCCCCCACAACTGTGCGGGTGATGCGAATGTTAAGTGGAACTGATCGTAACGCCGATGAAATGTTAGGTAATATTCCTCCGGACAATATCCCCTGCACTATCGAAAAGCTTGCCATCAACGCAGTTATGGCTGGATGTAAACCGGAATATTTCCCAGTCGTCATTGCCTCAGTAGAAGCCGCGTTACAGGACCGATTCTGCATGCATGGCCTGCTCTGTACTACCTATTTCTCAGCACCAGTAATGGTTATTAACGGGCCTGTCAGCAAACAGATTGGAATGAATTCGGGTGTTAATGCTCTGGGTCAGGGCAACCGCGCCAACGCCACTATTGGACGCGCCTTGCAACTGGTGGTCCGCAATGTGGGTGGCGGCATACCGGGGGGAATCGATCGTGCAACCATGGGAAATCCAGGCAAATACAGCTATTGTTTCGCCGAAGACGAATCTGACAGCAACTGGAACTCCCTGGCCATGGACCGGGGATACGAGCGCGGTGATTCTGTAATTAGCCTGTTTGCCGGTGGCGGCCTCCAAGCCATCATCGATCAACAATCGCGTGAACCCGAGTCTCTGGCAAAAAGCATGGCTGCGAGCCTACGTGGCGTAGCACACACAAAGCTATTCGGGATGGTCGATGCCATTCTCGTCATCTCCCCAGAGCATCGACGTGTATATCGTGAGGGAGGATGGAGTAAAGCGGATGTGAAGCAGGCATTGTATGAAGAACTAATGACGCCTGGCACGGAACTTGTGCGAGGTGCAAATGATATTGCCGAAGGTATGCCGGAAAAATTCAGAGACATTGTACTTAATAAGTTTCAAGAAGATGGCTTACACATTGTTTCAGCCGGTGGCACAGCCGGCATGTTCTCGGCCATCATCGATGGCTGGGCTGCATCTGGGAGCCTGGGCAGTCAAATCGTCTCGCAGAAGATTTTATAAGCAATAATTGCAATACGCCGAATATAAAGGAACCGGCTTACATAAAGAGAGATAAACTTATGACCAGTCAAACGACATTACTAGACCCAACGGCGGAGTTGATGCCGGTCGAACGGCAGTTATTGCCGCGATTGTCCGAGCTCGCCGGTGCCACCATCGGCCTGCTCGATATCTCCAAGCCCCGGGGAAAGGAGTTCCTCGACGAAATTGAGAAACATCTGCTCAAGCTGGGAGCCCGAGTAAAGCGGTACACCAAACCCACTTTTGCCAGAGTCGCTCCCACCGAACTCAGTCAACAGATTAGCGTAGAATGTGACGCCGTCATCGAAGGCCTGGCCGACTGAGGCTCATGTACCTCGTGCAGTTTGCATGACATCATGAACCTGGAAAGCAGAGGCATACCCGCAGGATTTATCGCGTCCCGCGAATTTGTAGAGGCCGCCGCCGCGCAAGGAAAATCACTGGGCATAAAGCCCGCCAGTGTGTTTGTGCCCCATCCGATACAGGATCGGACCGACGCCGAGATGGTGCAACTGGCTCAGGACGCAGTCGACGCAGTCACTGAGCTCGTGTGCAAGCAACAGAAAGAGTCTTAACAGATCGTTAAAGTAATTTCAGCGCGCCGCAGCGGCACTTCATTTTGCTGCCCCGGTTGATGCAGTAAATCAGGAGATCACCATGACCAGAGAGGCAGTAATCGTATCCACAGCCAGAACCCCAATCGGCAAGGCCTATCGAGGTGCCTTCAACGACACCGCCGCGCCGACTCTCGGCGGCCACGTCATCGCCGCGGCAGTGCAGCGGGCCGGAATCGAGCCTGACGAAATCGACGATGTGATCATGGGCTGCGCCATGCAGCAAGGCACATCCGGTGCTAACATCGGCCGCACCGCAGGCGTGGCAGCAGGCTTACCCAGTTCTGTCTCTGGCATGAGCATAGACCGACAGTGTTCCTCCGGCATGATGGCTATCGCCACCGCCGCCAAACAGGTAATCAGTGATGGCATGCCTATCGTCGTCGGAGGCGGTCTGGAATCCATCTCCCTGGTGCAGAACGAACATCGCAACGGCTACCGCGCACAGGATCCAAACGTCATCGCCAAATCTCAGCATGCCTATATCTCCATGCTGGAAACGGCCGAGAACGTAGCCAAACGCTATAACATTTCTCGCGAGCAGCAAGATGCCTATGCTCTGCAGAGTCAGCAGAGGACCCATGCCGCACAGGAAGCCGGCAAGTTTGATGACGAAATTGTGCCCTTGCCGACACAGATGCTGTTCGTGGACAAAGAGACCAAAGCGCAGAGTGTGCACGACGTAACCTTGGAAAAAGATGAGGGCAACCGGCCGACAACCACGCTGGAAGGTCTTCAAGGATTAAAAGCAGTGATAGAAGGCGGGGTAATCACCGCCGGTAATGCGAGTCAACTCTCCGATGGGGCTTCTGCCGCCGTGATTATGGACAGTAAACTGGCCGAGAAGAAAGGGCTTGAGCCCCTTGGTGCGTATCGCGGCATCGCCGTCGCCGGACTGGAGCCAGATGAGATGGGCATCGGTCCGATATTCGCCATTCCGAAACTGCTGGAGCGAAACAATCTTTCCATGGACGATATTGGACTTTGGGAACTCAACGAAGCCTTCGCGGTGCAGGTCGTGTACTGTCGTGACAAACTTGGCCTCCCCGATGAGCTATTGAATGTCAACGGCGGCGCGATCTCTATCGGACACCCCTACGGCATGAGTGGCGCTCGCATGGTGGGACACGCACTCATCGAAGGCAAGCGTCGCGGCGCAAAATACGTGGTCTGTACCATGTGTGTGGGCGGCGGCATGGGCGCTGCCGGCTTGTTCGAGGTGTATTAGAAACAGGCGGTATCGGCAAAATTGATCCTTGCTGCCTCATCGAACTCCGATGTTGGCAGCCTCTGATTACTGGCAGTGTCGCCCTTCGCATTATTAATATTGCTTAACAGGATGCTGCCAAATTCCCTCTCCACAGCTTCCTGAAAATCACGTTCTACCTGTAAATAACGTGCTAGCCGATCATCGAGTTCCAGCAAAAAACTGAAGCCTAACTCGGCCCTGTCCTCGATCGTCATCCTGCTGTTTTCAGGGTCGGTATAAAACTGACACATGGCGCTGTCCGCTCCGAAATCCCTGCTGAACCGGGTATAGAAATCACGCAGCAAGCTGAAAAATTCTTCGAGATCCGCCCCATCGATACCGGGGTTGTTCACCAGCCTGCCGCTGTCACGAAACCTGCGCAGGGTGCTGGCAATGTACCTGAAACTGGCTTCCGCACTGCGTATCGATACGCCTGAATCGGCGGCAGCGGCGGGCTGTAAAGTAAGGCAAAACACTAGCATCGTGGTCGTGACCGCAGCGCCAAACCGCGTATTGAGGAGCCATCTCCGCTGCCGAGTCGCCAGATATATCATCGCTTTTCCCGCTTCAGCCCTCGCCTACTCGGGCCCGACCAGGTTGTACGGATTCCCATAGAGATCCCGAATCACGCCCGACACTCCCCAGGGAACTTCGGCAGGCGCTTCTACAATCTCGACGCCATTTGCCGCCAGTCTAGCCATGTCTCCCCGGCAATCATCGGTATTGAGCACGGTTATCAAATTGCTGCCAACTCTGGATTTTTCATCATCATTGCGGGCCGGCATCAATACGATCTGAGTATCCCTGTTACCCGCTGGACTGACCGTTAACCAACGCAACTCTGGTACCACCTCACTGTTGTCCATGCAACCTTCAAATCCCAAATTATCCTGGTACCAGCGCAATGCCTCATCCTGGTCATCGACGTAAACTGTTAGATGGGAAATTCGTGTTATCGTCATAAAGTAACTCGCCCTGTTCTTTGGTCAGTTATCTATGTCTACCCGATGATTTGCAAATCAGTCATCGAAGGATTTTATTGCGCCCCTACCAGACTTCCTGCTGCCAATAATTTTCTTGTCTCGCAGCCGTCGTTCCTTCGCCGCCCTGCCCGGTTTGGTGGCAATTCGCCTGGCACGTTCGGTTGCGGCATGCACTATCAGGCTCTTCAGGCGTTCGATTGCATCCTTTTTGTTCTTTTCCTGGCTACGAAAACGCTGCGCCTTGATGACTATTGACCCGTCCTTGTTGATACGACGATCACTATGCCTGGCCAATTTTTCCTTGATTTCACTAGGCAAACTTGAACGATTGATATCGAATCTCAGGTGTACTGCAGTGGACACCTTATTCACATTCTGCCCGCCAGGGCCACCGGCTCGGATGGCGATGAATTCAATTTCGGAATCTGGTATCTTGATATTAATCATTGTGCGTAGCATCTATCGATACCGACCATCCTACAGGAAACCAGATTATGTCTACAGCCACTTCCCTGTTATTGCAGGATGCGACTATTCACCAGGTATCTTTGATTTGCAAGGATATTGCCCAGAGTCGGAAATTTTATGCAGAAGTGTTAGGTGCCCAATTTATTGCCGAATTCGACCCGCCCGGCTTGCTATTTTTCCGCTTCGGCAGCACGCGATTGCTGATGGATAAAAATGGCAAACCCGGACTGCTTTACATTCGCGTGGCTAGGATAGATCAGATGGTGAACTCACTACAGGAGAAGGGTGTCGAATTCGAAACTGAAGTCCAGGCTGCTTTCAAGGACGACGACGGCCTGTTCGGAAAGGCAGGTAACACTGAATGTATGGCGTTTTTTAAGGACCCCGCGGACAATACCCTGGCCCTGGTAGAACAAAAGCTGCTACAGGAAACAGCCGATGCTTAGCATGGTAGATCGGTTCAAAGGTTCGAGGGCGTTAGCCGGCGCATGAACGTTGGGAATTCTTGATTAAGAGCACAGTCTAGGTTAATGTCGGGCTGGTTCGGCGACCTCGACGGTCGCCGTTTTTTTCTCTCGAACCAGTGCGATATTGCCCATGAAAAACAAATATATTACTAATAAATTCAATGGTTTGCTCATCTGTGCGCTGCTCAGCCTGGGCGGCATCAGCCAGGCTCAGGAACCGGTGCGTATCGCCTTCATGGATCCCCTCTCGGGTACCTTCGCCTCGATCGGTACCAGCGGCCTGAAACAGATCCAATTTGCAGCCGACTACCTGTTCAATTCCAGGGGCGGCATCCTCGGCGGGCGCATGATTGAAATCGTCGCGCTGGATAACAAGCAGAGTCCTACCGAGACCCAGTTACAGTTCAGACGTGCGGTGAGTGACGGCCTGCAAATCATTTTCCAGGGCAATAGCTCGGCCGTAGCCAACACCCTCAGCACGACTATCTCCCGATTCAATAGGCGTAATCCCGGCAAGGAAGTTTTGCAGATAAATTACTCCGCCGTCGATCCTATTCTCACCGAAGATAATTGCAGCTTCTGGCATTTCCGGTTCGACGCCCATGCGGTGATGAAGTTGGATGTGCTGACCGACTTCATCGCCATGAACGAAGATATCAAGAGCATGTATATCATCGGCCAGGACTATTCATTCGGTCATGTTGTGGCCGACACCGCGATCAGATTCTTAAATGAGAAGCGACCGGATATTGAAATTGTCGGCAGTGAATTTCACCCCATCGGCCAGGTTAAGGATTTCACTCCCTATGTGACGAAAATTGTATCCTCCGGTGCCGATGCTGTAATCACTGGGAATTTCGGTGCCGACATGGTCTCTCTGGCGCGTTCGATTATCGATTCCGGTCTGGATATCCCGATTTACACTTTCTATGCGGCTTACGACGGCATCACCGCTACCCTGGGTGAAGACGGCAAGGGTAGGATTCACCTCATTCATAACGAGACATCCAATCCAATCCCTACCCAGGAGCGAAAGGAATTTATTCGCGCCTTCAAAGCTAAAAACCCCAACAACGATGTGACCCAACCACGTCTGACCAATGCCCTGTCCATGGTGGTGGCGGCGATGGAAAAAACCCAGAGTACCGACCCCTACGACATAGCACTGGCGCTGGAAGATATGAGGTTCACCACGCTCGGCGGTGAAGAAATCTGGATGCGAGGCGAGGACCACCAGATATTCCAATCCCTGCATATCTCCGTGCACACCGATGAAGGAGTCGAATTCGACGCCGATAATTCGGGTTTCGGGCTGCGCAGTATCTATCACGTCCCTGCAGAAGAAACCATCGTCGAAACCAGTTGCCAGATGCGGCGCCCCCGTCGTTAGTCCGCCGTCGTATATCGAGCTAGCGAAGTCAAGGAAACAGAGGCGCTGAGGCAAGCATGCTAGAAGTCTTCATATTCGCCACCCTGAATGGTGTGGTCACGGGCCTGCTGTTGTTTATGCTCGCCAGCGGCCTTACGCTCATATTCAGCATGATGGGTGTGCTGAATTTCGCGCACGCGAGTTTCTACATGCTGGGTGCCTACTTTGCCTATTCCATCAGTCTGACTATGGGCTTCTGGCTAGGATTGATCTTCGCGCCCCTCATAGTAGGCGTGATCGGCGCCATGGTTGAGCGCTATGGCCTGCGCCGGGTTCACAAATCGGGGCACGTCGCCGAACTGGTATTCACCTTCGGTGCGGCCTTTCTCATCGAAGAATCTATACAGTTCTTCTGGGGTCCCGACACCAAGAACTACCAGTCGCCGGATATCCTGGATTTTCCACTGTTTATCTTATTCGGTCAGGAATTTTCGGCATACCGGGGTTTCATGATCCTCATCTCCATGTCGATCTTCATCGTTCTGTTTCGCGTGTTAACTCGCTCTCGGATCGGCATTATTATTCAGGCCGCCATCACTCATCCCCATACGGTTTCCAATCTCGGACACAACGTGCCATTGATTTTCATGGGTGTATTCGGGGTAGGGACGGCGCTGGCAGGCCTGGCCGGGGTGATTGCCGGCCCGGTACTGACGACTTTCCCAGGCATGGCGGTGGTGTTGGGTAGCATTGTGTTCGTGATCGTCGTCATCGGCGGCCTGGGTTCACTGGCAGGCGCTTTCATCGCATCTTTGCTCATCGGCCTGCTGCAGTCCTATGCCATCGCCTCCAATGTGGGTATGCCCGATTTGTTAAATTTACTGGGTGTCTCCTTCGCCCGTGATCACCCACTGAACGACTTGTGGACCGTAACCCTGCCACAGATCGCGCCCATTCTTCCATTTCTGCTGTTGGTTCTGGTATTGATATTTCGACCCACCGGGCTGCTGGGTAAGAGGGAAGAATAATGGCCAGTATCAGGAAACTTTCGCTCTGGGGTGGGTATTTGCTGGTGCTGTTGGTACTGCCGCAATTTTTTGATTCCATTCTCTCAATTTCGATCTTCAATCAGATGGCCATCGCCATCGTCTTCGCACTCAGCTATAACATGCTGTTGGGACAGGGCGGCATGCTGTCCTTCGGCCACGCGGTATATTTCGGCCTGGGAGGATTTCTGGCGGTACATACCCTGATTCTGATCGAGTTCGAAACCTTGTATTTTTCTATTGTCTTCATACCGCTGGTTGGTGGAATATTCGGTTTACTCGCCGCCATCTTCATCGGCAGCTTTTCGACACGCAAAGCCGGTACCGTGTTCGCCATGATCTCCCTGGGCATCGGTGAACTCATCGCCGCTTCGTCCCTGATCTTCGTGAGTTTCTTCGGCGGTGAAGCCGGTGTCAGTGGTGACCGAACCTTCGGTCCGCTTTTCTTTGGCGTCGATTTCGCCCAGGATTTACAGATATATTACCTGGCTGCGATCTGGGTTTTTATTGCCACCGTGTTTATGTACCTGTTCACCCAGACACCCGCGGGGCGCATGGCAAATGCCGTGAGGGACAATCCGGAACGTGCTGAATTCATAGGCTATAGTGCCAGACGCGTGCGGTTTATCTCATTCTGTGCATCGGGCCTGTTTGCCGGCATTGCCGGTGGTCTGTTTGCGCTCAACTATGAATTCATCACCGAAGAAAACCTCAATGCAGCAACCTCTGGTCGCGTCCTGCTGATGGCCTACATCGGCGGCCTGGGGTATTTCATCGGTCCCATAATTGGCGCCGTGCTGCTTACGCTGATGAACTCACTGCTTAGCAATTACTCGAATTTATGGTTGCTCTATTTAGGTGTCTTGTTTTTACTGACGGTCATGTTCCTGCCCAAGGGCTTTGCCGGTTTGATCATGATGCACCAAGTGGCGTGGCTGAGAGGCACGCTGCGGAGACTGGCACTACCCTATCTCATCACCGGCATTCCCGCATTCATCTTCATTCTCGCCAGTGTCGCCATGATTGAGTTGAGCCATACAGACGGGGAAGTATTTCACTATCTCGGAGTATCACTCGAGCGCGGCAGCAGCATGGACTGGATACTGGTCGGCGGCATCGCCATCGCCGCATTTCTCGCCACCAGAAAATCACTGCAGCAATTGAAGGATGCCTGGGAAGACGCCAATACGCTTCCCGGTGACGAGGAATCCTGAGTATGGGCATTCTTACGCTAACTGCAGTACATAAAAATTTTTGTGAAACCGAAATTATTCGCGGCGTCAGCCTGGATATAGAGCAGGGCGAGAAACATGCGATCATCGGACCGAACGGCGCCGGAAAGTCTACCCTGTTTCACCTCATCAGCGGCTTGCATCGTGTGACTACTGGCACCATCACCTTTAAACAGGATGAGATTCAGAATAAGACACCCTATGAGGTGAGCCGTCTCGGCCTGGCACGAAGTTTTCAGGTAACGAATATATTCGCGCGCATGAGTGTCTTCGAAAACGTGAGATGCGCGCTGCTATGGAGCAGCGGCTACCGTTACTCATTCTGGCATCTGTTAGGCAGTCAGGGCGAGATCAATGACAGAGCCATGGAGGTGCTGGATCAGATTGGCTTGAAGGCCAAGTCCTTGTTCCCCGCCGGAGAATTAGCCTACGCACAGCAGCGGGCCCTCGAACTTGGAATAGCGATTGCCGGTGGCGCCGAACTGATCATGCTGGATGAACCGGTGGCCGGCATGAGCCATAGTGAAGCAAGTAATGCGGTGGATCTGATCCGCCGCGTTAC
>CAJXIY010000102.1 GCA_913054495.1 uncultured Gammaproteobacteria bacterium
GTCGGCATCGAAGGCGGCGTCATAGGCAGACATTCGCCCTTCCATCTGTCGGACGACCTTGGCATCGACGCCTAAGTCTTCGGCAACCGCTTGCGTTTCTTCGTTGTTTAACCAACCGAGGCGTTTCTTAGAACTGCGAAGATTGAAGAACAATTTTCGTTGCGCCTTGGTGGTCGCTATCTTGACGATGCGCCAGTTGCGCAAGATGTATTCATGCATTTCGGCCTTGATCCAATGCACCGCGAAGGAGACGAGGCGCACGCCTACTTCAGGATTGAAACGCTTCACTGCTTTCATCAAGCCGACGTTGCCTTCCTGGATCAGGTCTGCCTGGGAGAGTCCGTAGCCGGAAAAAGTCTTGGCCATGTGTACCACGAAGCGCAAATGGGCCAGCACCAGTTGGCGCGCCGCATCCACGTTGTCGTCATAATAATACTGCCGGGCGAGTTCGCGTTCCTGCTCAGGCGTCAACACAGCAATGCTGTTCACCGACGCAATGTAGGCAGTTAGATCGCTGCCCGGTGCCGTTGGGTTGATAACTTGTAAGCTTTTCCCGGTACTCATATCTATTTTCTTCACATTCCTTTACAGCGGTATCGATTACTACAGAAGACCCTAGTTTAGCATTTCCGCTTTCAATTCGCCATCTAGCGGCTATCTCAGAGCCTGCAATCTTGGGACCTCACAGCAGTCTTTACCCCACGATTGTGCCAGAGTTAACAGCCGTAAACATTGATCCCATCAATGATGGGGCCGAATTCTCATTTTTCAAGGGCATCGCACCAATCCCGTCGAGAATTGCCCTTAGGTTCACGGGCCCATCGCCGCAATCTGTCTGAAACTGGCCAGTAGCGCGCCAAGCCAGCCAATGGCACTGCCTCCCAACAGCAGTGCGGCAATGCTGGTGAAACCGAAGCCTTGCAAGTGAAAATTACTCTCATACAGTTGTAACAGGTCCTGCAGGGCCGAATTAAAGCCGATATACACTGCAAACTGCAACATTGTCGCCAGCATGCCGCCCCCAAGGCCATAATACATGCCTGCATACAGAAATGGTCGGGCGGCAAAGGCATCGGTGGCCCCCACCAGCTTGACCACTCTGATTTCATCCCGTCGATTCTCGATCGCGAGCCTGATGGTGTTGCCAACGATGAAGAAGAGCCCCAGGACAATCACCATAGTGAGTATTTGCCCACTCACCGCAACCAGCCGGGAGACGGCAGTCAGGCGCTGAATCCACTGACTGTCGACCTGCACCAGTTCGACGTGGGGCGTGGCCCTCAGCCTGGCGGCAAGTGTGGCCACCGACAGGGGGTCAGCATCCACTGGCGTAACCACGAGCGTAGCTGGCAGGGGATTGTCAGACAATTGTTGGCTGATCTCAGAGAGACCGGTGGCGGCGCTATACTCCTCCAGCGCCTGCTCGCTGCTGATGCGCACGACACCGCTGATGGCGTCATCCGACAGTAAGTACTCACTAAGTTGCTGTAGCTCGCTTGCGGTGCTGCCTCTAACCATGAACAGGCTGATCTGGGCGCTGCCGTTGAGGTTATCAACAACCGAGCTAAGGTTAGTGCTTACTCCATATAGGAGTGCCGGCAGCAATAGGCCGACGGCGATGACGAAGACTGTGGCGAAGCTGGATGCCGGTGTTTTCAGCAGCCGCTGCCATGACTGCAGCGCCGTCCGGCGATGCATCTGCACCCAACTCGACAATGATGGGGAATCTCTACGTTGATTGTTACGGCTGCGCAGCGATTTCTCGGGTTTCATGAGCCGCCCCCGGCGCTGTAGTCTTCGGTGATTTTCCCCGCCTCCAACGTAATGGTGCGGCAGTTGAGATTAGAAATTAGAGAGAGATCGTGGCTTGCTACCAATAAACTCACCCCGACGTCCCGAAACTGCTGAAACACGTTCATCACATCGGTGGACAGTTCTGGATCCAGGTTGCCGGTGGGCTCGTCGGCGAGAATTATGCGGGGTCTATTCACCACTGCTCTGGCGATGCCCACCCGCTGCTGCTCTCCCCCTGACAGCATTTCAGGGTACAGGCGCTCCTTCTGCAACAGGCCGACCTTATCCAGGGCAGCTCGTACCCTGCGACGGGCATCCTGGGGCCGATAACCGCAGATTTCCAGGGGCAAGGCAACGTTGTCGAATACACTTCTGTCGAACAGGAGTTGGTGATCCTGAAATACTGCGCCGATCTTGCGGCGGTGCCCTGCGATCTGCCGTCTCGAAAGTCGATTGATATTTACCCCATCGACGAAGACCGCACCGGTGCTGGCGCGCTCCATAGCGAGGATCAATTTCAGTAAGGAGCTTTTGCCCGCACCGGATCGACCGGTGATGAATGCCATTTCCCCTTTGCTGATTTCGAAGCTGATGGCACTGAGGGCTTCATGACCGCCGGCATAGCGCTTGCTGACATTGTCAAATTTGATCATTCAGAGAAAAGAGCGTCTACGAATTCGGCTGCGGCAAAGGGTCTTAAATCGTCGGCCTGTTCGCCTACGCCGATAAATCGAATCGGCAAGCCCAGATGCTTTGCGATCGCGAACACGACGCCACCCTTGGCGGTGCCGTCGAGTTTGGTCAGGGCCAGGCCGGAAATATTGACACAGGCGTGAAAGCTTTCGGCCTGGTTGAGTGAATTCTGACCGGTGCTTGCATCCAGCACCAGCAGGGTTTCATCGGGCAGGCGCCGATCCTGTTTTTTCAGCACGCGAACAATCTTCTCCAGTTCCTGCATGAGATTGTCCTTGGTATGGAGACGACCCGCCGTATCGGCAATTAGAATGTCGATCTTTCTCGCCTTGGCCGACTGATAGGCGTCGAAGATAACGGACGCGCTGTCGGCGCCACTCGCCTGCGCCACCACGGGCACCTCGTTGCGTTCACCCCACACTTGCAGCTGTTCTACGGCTGCCGCCCTGAACGTATCACCGGCGGCAAGCATTACGCTAAAACCGTGAGATTTAAAGCGTTTGGCCAATTTGCCGGCGGTAGTTGTTTTACCGACGCCATTCACTCCCACCATTAGAATCACAAACGGCTTGTGCTCCGATGCCACCTGAAGGGGGATGTCACAGGGCTGTAAAATTTGTGTAAGCTCGTGTTTGAGTTCCTGCACGAAGGCCGCAGGATCGGCTAACTGTTTCCGGTCCAGGCGATCCTTGAGCCTGGCAATGACCTGGTCTGTTGCCTCCAGGCCAAGGTCTGCAGACAATAGTTGCGCTTCAATATTATCGAGCAAGTCGGCGTCGATGACTTTCTCGCCCAATAGTAAACTATTAATGCCTTCGCTGAGTCTGCTGCGGGTTTTGCTTAAGCCCTGCCTGAGACGGCCAATTAAAGTATCCTGGCCGCTCGTCTCCGCTTTATTGACAGCTTTCGCAAGCCCTTCGGCGCCAGTGCTATTTACTTTCATAGCCTGCTTCACCGGCTTTTGCTTGTTGCCAAGGCCAAACATTCGAATAGAGACTCGGAAATTCAAGATTAGGGGGAGCGCTATGCTACCACTAGGGAGCGGGCCTGATCCATGGTCTCTCTGCGGCTTGAAGTCGGGTGCTGCCGTAACCGGAAAAGTACAGCGTGGGGAAGCGCTGATGGAAAGGCGGCTGTAGTATTTCCTGGTCCGGCCGCGATAGGTTTATGATGCAGCCCACAGCGCTTGCATCCACTCTTAACCCAGCGGCGATATGAACGAGAAAACAGCACACAGGCGCAACAGCGTCAGAATAATAGGCGGCAGTCTCCGCAATAGTAAACTGGAGTTTCCGGAAGTAGCCGGGTTGCGGCCCACAGCAGACCGAACCCGGGAAACCCTGTTTAACTGGCTACGGAATGAAGTGCGCGGGGAGTATTGCCTCGATCTGTTTGCAGGCAGCGGAGCGTTGGGAATGGAAGCATTTTCCCGGGGCGCGAAAAGCGTGGTTTTTGTGGAAGTCAATGCCGCGGCGAGCGCGGCCATACTGCAGAACGTTGAACGCCTGAATATCTGCAACGCCGAAATAAACTGTATCGATGTCTGCCAGTGGATCGACCAGCAAAAAAAACCGCTGCACCAGTTTGGGCTGGTTTTTCTCGACCCGCCTTTCGCCGATAATTTGATAAGCAAGGTCTGTAGACAGTTGGCCGATAGCCAGTTGTTAAAGACGACCTGCAGGATCTATGTCGAATCAGGCATCCCCATGGGCGCCGAGGAAATGCCGGCAAACTGGTCGATGTTAAAGCGCAAGCGAGCTGGATCTGTCGCCTATTATCTCTATATTCAGGAATAGCAATAAAACAATGACACATGGCGCCTCGATAAAAGAATTCAAACCTGCCTGGTGGTTGCCGGGGGGCCATAGCCAGACGCTATGGAGAAGATTGTCGCCACCGGCAGGGATCAGCCAACATAGGCAACGTATAGAGTTGAGGGATGGCGATTTTATCGACATCGATTGGTCAGCCGATACTGGCCACAAAGAAGACGCGAGCGAGACCATCGTGTTTATCCTGCATGGACTCTGCGGTTGTTCCGGCTCGCCTTATGTCATTGCCTTACAGTCAGTGCTGGCGAAAAATCGTATTTCCAGTGTGGCGATGAATTTTCGTGGCTGCAGCGGGGAGACGAATAGATTGGCGCGAGCGTATCACTCCGGGGTATCGGAAGATCTGGATGAGGTCTTTTCCAGGTTGATCGCGCTGCATCCGCAGCGAAATTTTGTCTTTGTTGGCTATTCCCTGGGTGCGAATGTGTTACTGAAGTGGTTGGGCGAAATGCAGAGTCACCCTCGGATTAAGAAAGCCATCGCGGTGTCCACACCCTTTTCCCTGGCTAATTGTTCCCGCGCCATGCTGCAGGGCATAAGCAAGTTTTATGGTAAGTATTTCGTGCACAGATTGTTGGGGGAATTCAGGGAGAAGCAGAAACACTTCGAAGCATTCGGGGATAAAACAGAATTACAGAGGATGATCAGTCTGGGAGAATTTAGCTCCATCTCATCGATCTGGGAATTTGATGACAAGATTACTGCGCCCTTACATGGATTTCACAGTGCCGAAGACTATTATCGTCGCTGTAGCAGCATCGGTTTCATCGATTCAATACAAATCGATACGCTGCTAATTCAGAGTAGCAACGATCCCATGATTCCCGCAGCCTCGCTGCCGCAAAAAAGTGCACTGGCGCCGAACATCGATTTGCAGCTGAGCGCCGAGGGTGGGCATGTTGGCTTTATCTCGGGCAAGGCGGACAACTGGCTGGAACTCAAAATCCTGGACTTTATTCGAGGCTGATTGAGCAAGCCTGAGCAATTCGCTAGAATGCGGCCCAGGGCATCACTGCATTGTTCAAAGCTGCCCTAGGATAATAAATTGAGAATTCTATGAAGATCGCAGTTTATCCGGGGACATTTAACCCCATCACCAATGGTCACACCGACCTGGTGGAGAGGGCATCCGGGCTATTTGACAAGGTGATCGTTGCCGTTGTTGGTAACAATCGGCAGAAGAGCAATACCCTGTCGACGGAGCAGCGAGTGGAACTGGCGGAACAGGTATTGAGTCACGTGGAGAATGCAGAAGTATGTGCTTTCGATACCCTGTTGACGGAATTTGTCAGCAAGTGCAATGCCAATATCATATTACGGGGTCTGCGCACGGTGGCAGATTTCGAATATGAATTTCAGCTGGTGGCCATGAACAGGGTGCTGGCACCCGACATCGAAACAGTGTTCCTGGCACCGGCAGAGCACCTGTCCTATATTTCTTCAACCCTGGTCAGGGAAATAGCTGCTTACGGCGGCGATATTTCCAAGTTTGTCCACCCGGCAGTAGTGGCAGCGATGTCTGGAAACCGCTAGCCACCGGGTAAATCCCCAACTCGTTATCCACGTCGGCCTTATCTTTGGCATCTGGTGCAGTACACCGTGCTCCGCTGTCCCAATCGAATTTCCTTAAGCTTCTGATGACAGGATGTACAGGGCAGTCCGGCCCGTCCGTATACCCGCAGGGCTTGTTTGAAATAGCCCGGCTTCCCGTCGCTGTCGGTAAAATCCCTCAGGGTTGTGCCACCAAGCTCGATCGCCTGTTGCAGGATATCCTTTATGCAGCGGACCAGGGTTTGATAGCGCTGCCGGGCAATCTTGCCGGCTGCTATCCTGGGATTGATACCTGCCAGAAACAGGGCTTCATTGGCGTAAATATTGCCGACACCGACAACGACGTGACTGTCCATGATGAAGGACTTGACCGGGGTCTTGCGCAGCCTGCTTTTCTGAAATAGCACGGCGCCACTGAAATCCATCCCTAAGGGTTCGGGACCTAAGGAACGTAGTAATTCGTGAGAGTAAATATCGCCACGCAGCCATAACATGCAGCCGAATCTTCTTGGGTCGGTATAGCGCAGAAGTTTGCTGCCCTCGAGCACGATGTCGATGTGGTCATGTTTCTGGGGAACTTGATTATGGGCCAGGATTCTCAGGCTTCCAGACATGCCCAAGTGCACGAGCAAGGTACCCCCGGCGGTGCCAAGAAGGAGGTATTTGCCGCGCCGCTGCACCGAAGTAATATATTGTCCTGTCATCTCTTCACGCAGTTCGGGCGAAACCGGCCAGCGCAATTTCGACTGCCGTATCACCACCTCTTGCACCTTGTGGTTTTGGACATGGGGCATAATTCCCTTGCGGATCGTTTCTACTTCGGGCAACTCGGGCAAACCTGCCTCCAATCTGTTCGGCAATGGTAGGTGTGTTATTCGACAGCAGTTATAATCCTGCATTCAGCCCAATATAAGTGGTAACACGAGTTTGTCCAGTCCAATAGTTCTGGGCGTCGATGCGGGCGGCACCTTCACTGATTTTGTCTGTGTCGAATTCAAGCAGCCGATTGCCATCAAAATTCACAAGGCGCTTTCCACGCCCGCAGCTCCCGAACAGGCGATTCTTGAGGGCATCCGCGCCATGGGATTGGAGCCGGTGATGAAAAACGGCGACCTGCACATTATTCACGGCAGTACCGTCGCGACCAATGCGGTACTGGAAGCTAAAGGTGCGAAAACTGTGTTCGTGACCAACTACGGTTTCGCCGATATGCTGCAACTGGCAAGGCAGACCCGACCACAACTTTATCAGCTGGAATTTGAAGCAGTAGCACCCCCGGTTGCGCCTGAACTCTGTCTGCAAACCGGTGGTCGACTGGCGGCAGACGGGTCGATCCTGGAACCCTTATCTGCATCGGAGTTAAGGCAGCTGATAGCAAAGATAAAGGCGATAGATCCCGATGCCGTGGCGATTAATCTGCTGTTCTCCTTCATCGATGACAGCTTCGAAAAAGCGATCTGTGAAGCCATATCCGACGCCGGTCTGCGGGCCTTCGTGAGTCGATCATCCCAGGTTCTACCTGAGTATCGGGAGTACGAGCGCGGTATCGCTACCTGGCTTAATGCATCTCTTGGACCGATTGTGGGGCGTTATCTGCTTGCACTACAGCAACAGTTGGGCAAGTCTAGCTTGCAGATCATCCAGTCTAGCGGAGAGACCATCGGTGCCACTCAGGCGGCAGATTCTGCCGTCAATTTACTGTTATCTGGCCCGGCTGGCGGTCTCATTGCCGTTAAGTTTCTTGCCGACCAGTTAGGTCTGGAGAAGATCATCAGTTTCGATATGGGCGGCACATCTACGGATGTTGCCCTGCTAGATGGTGAGATAAGCACTACTAACGAGGGCACCATCGCCCAATATCCAATCGCCGTGTCCATGGTCGACATGCATACCATCGGCGCTGGCGGTGGTTCTGTTGCAGTCATTGATCGCGGTGGCATGTTACAGGTTGGACCTCGCTCCGCCGGTGCCGATCCCGGTCCTGCCTGCTATGGCAAGGGTGGCACCGAGGCGACGGTAACCGACGCCAATCTGGTGCTGGGTCGACTCGTGCCCGAGATAACCCTGGCGGGAGGTCTCAGGCTAAAGCTGCAACTGGCCTTAAACGTCATCCAGAAACTGGCTGACAAAGCCGAGTTAACGGTCGTGCAAGTTGCCGAGGGCATTGTCAGTGTTGCCAATGAACACATGGCCAAAGCGATTCGATTGATCTCGGTAAATCGCGGTCACGACCCCCGGGAATTCGTACTCAGCAGTTTCGGCGGCGCCGGCGGCCTACATGTGTGTGCATTGGCGGAGGCCATGTCTATGCGCAGGGCGATAGTGCCGGTACATGGCGGTGTTTTTTCTGCCCTGGGCATGGTTGTGGCCAATCGAGGTCGGCAGTTTTCTAAGACTCTGGGCCTGGAAACCAGTCGCAGCGATGAATCTGAATTGGGTTTTGAGTTTGACACCCTGGAACAGATAGGGCGCCAACAATTAGCTCTGGAAGGCCTCAGCGCCGATTCCCTGACCGCCAGGCGCACCGTGGATATACGCTATATTGGACAATCTTACGCCTTGAATGTGGCTTGGACGAACCGGCAACAGGCGATGGCTGCATTTCAACAGTTGCACCAGCGACGCTACGGCTACATCCATAAGGGCGCTATGGAATTGGTGACGTTGAGGGTCAGTGTCGTGTTTGAGAACCCGGGTTTTGCATTGCCAGCCGTGGGTGCCGAGGGCAGTTGCAATAAACCTGAGTCTTCGATGGTCTATGATGATGCAGTGAAAGCAAGAGTCGTCGCCACAGCAGCTCTGCAGCCCGGTGAGGAAGTAGTTGGCCCGGCGGTAATTTCGGAATACTCTTCCACTACCTTTGTCGCACCGGGATGGTCTGCACATAGGGATCGGTTCGGGAACATATTGTTGGAGCAAACCAGTCCTTAAGAGGTATGCTGGAATCGCAGGCTAGCGAATGACAGCGACGGAGATCGGCAAGACTAGCGTATGAATGATGCGGACAGCATCGATTACGAGGCAGCCGATGTGGTTCGGGTGCAGTTCCCGGACCAAGCTGGTGCGATCCGCTTACTCCGGCACAGTACCCCGCGAACACAGATACACATAATCCCTCTGTCCGCATTGCGACTTGAACCAGGTAGAAAATTGCTGGCACAGGCAAGAAGTCAATGAACAGCACGACCAACAATACAATTGCAAGCAGACGGGCAGCGCCGAGACGCGCTTTGCTGGCGCTCGTCAGCCTGATGGCGAGCTTCCAGCTGTTAGCTCAACAAGCTGAAACTGAACCGGCACCGCCAGCAGAAACTGAACAAGCTCAAGCTTCCGGGCCTCTGGTCTTGTTGTATCTCGATGCGCCTGTGGCTGTGTTTCCAGGCGTCGATCCGGACATGCCGGCCCCTGTCGTGGTAGTGGATCCAGAAGATGACCCGGGCTTCGGTCAGCGATTGGACAGTATTCGCGAATACGAGCTCACCCTCGAAGAGATTGAGTTATTCGGTGGCGTCTGGGATCGACAGCTGATCGAGGAGCTCACGGCTCTCGGCAGTCTGCAACAGCAACAAGGCTATCACCCCGACGCAATCGAGACCTACGACCGCGCGATCCACGTAAATCGCATTAATAGCGGCTTGCATACCCTCGAACAGATACCGGCGGTTGAACGGCTAATTGAAAGCTATATGGCCCTTGGCGATTGGGAACAGGCGGATTTGTATAACAACTACCTGTTCTACGTCCAGCAGAAAGCCTATGGCCCCAATGATCCCAGGATTATTCCGATGCTCGACTCATTGGCGAAGTGGAATATTCAGGCATTTAACATCGGCTATGGCGACTCGCTCGGCATGCGGCTAAGCACGGCGATGATTCTTTTCAGTGCTGCAGCCCGCATGGTCGGTACGCACTACGGACCCAGCGATGGGCGCTACGTTAGTTATATGGAAGAACTTGCCAGCTCGGCCTATCTGGTTGCTAAAAATCCGCAATTAATGGTCGAAGTGGGGAGGCCCGAAAATAGAAGCATGCAACAACTGTTGCGAGACAAATTGAATGAAAGCGGATCGGCGCAGCCGGCAGGATACGGCTCCGGTGAGCGCGCGCTGCTGACCATAGTCAGGCATTACAGCCAACGCGAGAATTCCGTCCCGGAGTTAGCAACAGCGCTCACCAATCTAGGCGATTGGTATTTGTTATTTGAGCGGCGACGGCGTGCGATCACCAGGTATACCCAGGCATGGGAAATTCTTTCTATCAGTGAAAATGGTGAAAACCAATTACAGCAGTTATTTGGCCAGGTAGTACCGTTGCCAACTTATGCAAACCAGGCTGTCAATTTCGGCGGAATCGACCTGGCAGTAAAGAGAGATTCCGGTGAGCACGCCTTCGCGACCGTGGATTTTGTCTTTGATGTAACCGAAAATGGCACAGTCAGATCCATCCGTATGCTGACCGAACAGACCAACAAGAATTCCAGTCTCTTGGGTCGCGTGCGTCGACAGTTGCGAAATTCGATGTTCCGGCCTGTCATCGAAGAGGGCCGGCCGGTGCGCACGAAGGGCAATCATTTTAGATACCGGTATTGGTACTAATTCTGTGAACTAAGAGTTAGCATCTGCAGTATCGGGCGTTCTCATTAAGCGGCGGTTAAGGGGAGATGGATTACTACTAGACACTGGCGTGCCGCGAGCCATGGGCCGCCACGAAATAGCGTTCGATGGACGTGAATATTCGTATAAATTACGGCTAAAAGCGGCAAACATGAGCATATGCTGCGCTAATTTCCAGAAAAATCTTGTAGTGTGAATCCAGGACGGGAACACTTATGAAACAGACATTCAGCGTATTGCCAAGGCTAATTCTGCTAGGCGGGGTTAGTTTGAGCCTGTTGGCCTGCCAATCAAGCAGCCAAAGCTCCAGCAGCAGCTCCCCGTCGATGCCCTCTTCGTCGTCGAGCCAGAGCCAGAGCTCATCAAGGAGCATGCCCTCGGCTAGCAGTTCGAGCTCAAGCAGCCCTAGCTCGAGTGGTTTACCATCTTCAAATTCATCCGCTTCGCAGTCCAGTTCAGCTTCAAGCTCGGGAGCCCAGGGTGACCGCTCCAGCGATGCGTCTTCGTCGGCGGCCAGTCAAAGCAGCGCCAGTAGTAGTTCGACGTCCGGGAGTCAAGGCCAGGCCGCTGACTCGGCGAGTCAGACAGCGGGTGCAGGACCAACCGCCGCACCCACTTCCGGCTCCGGTGCCAGTGATAGCCCAGGCCGCGATGCAGGTTCCCAATCCCGGTTTCCGGGGCAGCAATCCGGCGCCGATGGGAGCCGCGATAGTGCCACCGGGGATCTCAATGATGGGAATCAAGGGTCATCTTCAAGCGGTTTAGGTGGCGCAAGTGGGGATTATAGCTTGGATACGCTGCCAGATGGTGTGTTAAGTGGGGCGGGCGGCGGCCAAAGCGCGGGCGTGATGACCGCTGCAGAACGCGCTGCGGTGCTGGATGACAGGCTCCGCCGAGGTTACGAGACCTTCGACGGCTTCATTCTGAGTGAACGCGAGCGTGCCCAGTCTGAGAGTAATGCCGCCGGAAGTGTTGCCATAGGTGGCAG
>CAJXIY010000103.1 GCA_913054495.1 uncultured Gammaproteobacteria bacterium
TGAAGAATATTTATGCAATCATCGCCGGTGTCGCCGCCGCCATAGGCATGGGGCACAACACCAACAGCATGCTGGTGACTCGGTCTCTGACCGAGATGGCCAGATTTGGTCGCGAACTGGGTGCCGACCCTATGACTTTTCTGGGACTGTCCGGCGTGGGTGATCTCGTCGTCACCTGTTCCAGCGCCTTGAGTCGCAACTACCGCATTGGCTTTGCCCTGGGCCAGGGTAAATCCACGAAGGAAGCAGTCGCCGAAGTCGGCCAGGTGGCAGAGGGCGTCAATACAGTTAAACTGGTGGTGGAGAAAGCGGAAGAACTCGGCGTTTACATGCCCCTGGCTAGCGGGCTGTACCAGGTGATCTACAAGGGGCAATCGATAGGCAATATAATCTCCTCCTTGATGATGAGCGAACGGAATTTAGATGTGGAATTTGCCGCCCCAGAAGAGAAAATACTCAGTCGTGAGGAATAATTATGTCGGAAAAATTTGAAGACATCGTGGATAATTTGAGACAGCCATCGGTCTGGATACGGGTGGTTTTCATGCTGGCTTTCGCGGTTTTCTTGTACCTCATCATCGCGCCGGTCATCCTGGTGCTGATCATTGTACAGGCACTTTTTGCTGTGATCACCGGCGCAGAAAATGAGAATCTCAGGTTTCTTGGCAGCGCACTCACCGTCTATGTCTCGCAGATACTGGAATTTGTGACCTACAACTCCGAAATCAAACCCTTTCCGTTCTCCGATTTTCCAAGGGCCGGTGAACAGGCGGAGGCACAAGCCCCGGCCCAAAATGATACGGTGGACAGAGAGGATGAACAGCTAAAGGCGCCCCCGGCACCGAGGAAGAAGGCCGCGAAGAAGACGGCGTCGAAAAAAACTGCAAAAAAAACAGCCTCTAAATAATCGGCAAGGTGAGTTAAAGTGTGTGCTAGTAATAATGCCAGCAAGATAGGGCTTAAAAGAAGGGGGCATTGGGGGTGCTAATATACTTGCTTCACAGCGGAATTGTCGACGAGAGTGGGGGTAGTCCTCAGGGTCGAGGGTCGAGAGCTCAGCCGTGACGGTGTAATGCAATCCCGTGCCATGGTGAGGAAATTCAGAGTGTACGCGCCGCAGGTGGACATGGCATTAATAAGTCCATACCGGAGCGCGAAACAGACTTCTGAGGCCCTGGCGCTTTCGTTTCCGTCGATTCATTTCGAAGTCAGTGAACTGCTGGCGCCGGATGCTGATGTGTATGCGGTGATGGATGCCGTGGAAAACTTTGATGTCCAGCAATTGCTGATGATCGGCCATAAGCCGCTGTTACCTCTGCTGCTTTCTGTCATGGTGGACGGGACCGCCGATTCATCGAGGAGTATTGGATATAGCACCCTGGTCTGCGTGGAGATGGATTTCATCGCGCCAGGTTGCGGAGAAATAAAATATACGATGGAGCCATGAATTCTTCGATTGATAATTTTGTGAAAAAGTTAATGCTAGCGATCGCCACTGTCCTCATGGCGAGCGCCGCATCGTCGCAGCCACGGGTAACTGAAATCGGCTTCGTTGACCACCCCCTGCTGGCCGGATTCCCGGATTCTGAAATAATCGGTGTCGAATACAGCGAAGATGTGAATTACCGATTCGTCCTGGGTAGCCTGCAGCGAACACGGGGGCAGGTCGTGCCGGAGGACTCTGAGAGGATACGGGGTAATGTAACCAAGATTACCTACGAGATTTCGCAGGAATTCACCGGCGCCGATGTCTATCAGTATTACCTGGATCAGATCGATGAAAACAACTACACCCAACTCTTCACCTGCGAAGGCCGCGCCTGTGGCAGCAGCAATTATTGGGCGAATGATATTTTCAGGAATCGCATCCTCTATGGTCCGGAGCGCAATCAATATTATCTTGCCATCCGCACCGGGGCGGGACTGGCAACGGACCCGAGCATCGCGCTCTATATCATCACCCGGGGCAACCGCCGGCTCTATGCTTATCTCGAGATAATCGAAGTTGACCGGGGGACATCGTCCGATGCAGGCGGTGACATCGATAGATTGACGCAGAGCCTGCAACAGCGAGGCAGTGCGGTCATGTCCGGGGTTAGCTTCGGTAGCGATGACTCGCTGGTTTCAGAAGGCGAGCTAGAGCTGATGGTTGAGCTCATGAACCAGGATCCTTCCCTACAAATATACATCGTTGCCCACCTGCGTACAGGGGGCTCCTTGGCAGAGCTCTTGAGCCGATCACTGGCTAGGGCAAACCTGTTAAGGCAGGCGATGATTGACCGCGGCATCGATGCCCGTAGAATCAGTGCGCAGGGAGTCGGGCCGCTGGCACCGGTCTGTGTCGGCCGCGCCTGCGATCAGCGAATCGAATTGGTATTGCAATAGAATCGAAACGCCCTGTTATTTCAGCAGCGACAGGAATTCGTTGCGAGTACTGTGACTGTTTCTAAACGCCCCCAGCATACAGGATGTGGTCATCACGGAATTTTGCTTTTCCACCCCACGCATCATCATGCACATGTGCTGAGCCTCGATGATAACGGCGACCCCAGCGGCCGCAGTCTTCTCCAGTATGCAATTGGCAATTTCATTGGTCAGATTTTCCTGAATCTGCAATCTTCGAGCGAAGGCGTCGACGATGCGTGCCACCTTTGATAAACCGATGACCTTGCCTTTGGGTAAGTAAGCGACATGGCACTTACCTATAAAAGGCATCAGATGATGTTCGCACATCGAATAGAGTTCAATATTTTTCACAATCACCATTTCATCAGAGTTGGATGGAAACAGGGCATCATTAATCACCTCATCGATATCCAGGCCATAGCCCTGCATGAGGAAACGCATCGCGTTCGCCGCTCGCCGTGGTGTGTCGACGAGACCCGGCCGCTTCGGGTCTTCTCCGATCGCTTTTATTATGTTCAGGTATTCTTGTTCCATTGTCTTCCTACGGAGCCTCGAAATAATAAATGATGGCTACCCTACGATAAGCATCAATGTGGGTAAAGTGTTTTTCATGCTCACTCGGCAGATGCCGGGGAATATAAATCGTGGCAACAGTTACAGTTCAGTCCTACATAGATAAGCTGGCCGACTGCTTCAGGCAGTCGGATTTGTGCTATGGCCACGGCACTGACAATCCATTCGATGAAGCCGTGTACCTGGTATATGGCGCCCTGGCTCTGAGCTTCGACGCCGATGCCAATTCGCCGGGTCACATGTTGACTGGCAGCGAGCTGTGCCGGCTGGACGAGTTGGTCGAAGCCAGACTGGAGCAGCGGATTCCGGTCGGCTATCTGGTGGGTAAGGCCTGGTTTGCTGGTCACCAATTTCTTTGTGACCCCAGGGCATTGATACCCAGATCGCCGATAGCCGAATTGATCGATAGCAAGTTTCAGCCGCTGCTTAAACGGGCCCCAACTCGAGTGCTGGATCTGTGTGCCGGGGGCGGTTGTATTGGCATTAGTTGTGCACTTCGCTTCCCTGGCTGTCATGTAGATCTGGCAGAGCTTTGTGCGGATGCCTGTGAGCTGGCGGCGGCAAATGTAGCGCTATATAAGTTGTCGCCACGGGTCTCGGTGCTGAGATCGGATTTGTTTTCGGCCCTGACTGAAACTTACGATCTGATAATTTCCAATCCGCCTTATGTGTCAAGACAGGAAATCGCCGCCCTGCCCGAGGAATACGGTCATGAACCGGAGTTGGGGCTGCTTAGCGAAGATGGCGGGCTGGCTTTACCACTTCAGATATTGCGCGAGGCGGCCGATTTCCTTAGTGCAGACGGTGTGCTGATTCTGGAAGTCGGCTACTCTCGCGCGCAATTAAGCACGCGCTTGAAGACAGTGCCGCTGGGGTGGCTGGAATTTGCCCGCGGGGGTGAGGGGGTGCTAGCCCTGACCAGGAACCAGCTGCAGCAGTATGATCGCCTGTTCAATTAGGGAGACATTGATTAATTAATCAGAGGCCCCTTGGTGTACAATGCTCTGCTTTTCGCAGGCCCACCTTTAGCTCGCTCCACGTATTGAATTTCAAACACCGGATTTCATATGTCAGGGAATACCTTCGGCAAGCTTTTTACAGTTACCAGCTTTGGTGAAAGCCACGGTCCGGCGCTCGGCTGCGTTGTCGACGGCTGCCCACCAGGCATGCCCCTGTCGCCTGAGGATATGCAGGCGGATCTGGACCGAAGAAAACCGGGACAGTCACGCTTTACCACCCAGCGCAAGGAAGCAGACGCCATTCAAATTCTCTCCGGCGTGTTCGAGGGAAAGACCACGGGCACGCCGATTGGCCTGATGATCGAGAATACCGACCAGCGGCCCCGGGATTACAGCAAGATCAAGGATCAATTTCGGCCAGCCCATGGAGACTACACGTACTGGAAGAAATATGGCTTCCGTGACTACCGTGGCGGTGGAAGGGCTTCGGCACGTGAGACCGCGATGCGGGTGGCCGCCGGTGCAATCGCCAAGAAATACCTGCATCAGGAGTGCGGGACGCAAATCCGGGGATATCTTAGCCAGTTGGGTCCCATCACTATTGATTCTGTCGATTTTGATGAGATCGCCCGCAACCCGTTCTTCTGTCCCGATGCCTCGAAAGTGACGGCAATGGAAGAGTTCATGACGGCGCTCAGTAAAGAGGGCAATTCCATAGGGGCGCGAATCACCGTCTGTGCCAGCAGCGTACCGGCAGGGCTAGGCGAACCAATATTTGATAGACTGGATGCGGACCTGGCCAAGGCGCTGATGAGTATCAACGCGGTAAAGGGTGTGGAAATTGGTGCTGGCTTCGCTGCTGTCAACCAGAAGGGAACTGAACACCGCGACGAAATTACACCGAGTGGTTTCCTTAGCAACAATGCTGGCGGTGTCCTCGGGGGTATTTCAAGTGGTCAGGATATCATCGCCAGTATTGCCTTGAAGCCGACCTCGAGTATTCGAATTCCCGGGAAAACGATTAATATTCACGGCGAGGCAGAAACAGTGGTCACCACCGGACGCCACGATCCCTGCGTCGGCATCCGCGCCACGCCTATAGCAGAAGCGATGATTGCGATGGTGTTAATGGATCATTTTTTGCGAGATCGAGGTCAGATCGGCGTGCAGCGCAAGGCATCGGCACGGCCCATCTAACAATGCTATGCTGCCATCTGCACCCAAATATTAATCTATACTATTTTATTAATTACAAATAGTTAATTAAATAGTTTAATGTAAAAAATTACAATTGGTAAGTACTATGACTGGTCATACTCTGTACGACAAAATCTGGGATGCGCACCTGGTAAAACAGCGCGAGGACGGCACCGCGCTGATTTATATCGACCGCCATCTGATTCACGAGGTTACTTCGCCCCAGGCCTTCGAGGGCTTGCGACTTGCGGGCCGCAAGCCCTGGCGCGCCGACGCCAATTACGCCACACCGGATCATAATGTGCCAACCACGACCGAAGAGCGTAGCCAGGGACTCGAGGGCATAAAAGACCCGGTTTCTAAGATTCAGGTAGCCGCACTGGACGATAATTGCCGTGAATTCGGCATCTTCGAGCTGACTATGGATGATCAGCGCCAGGGAATTCTCCACGTGGTGGGTCCGGAACAGGGCGCTACCCTACCGGGTATGACCATAGTCTGTGGTGATTCCCACACCTCAACACACGGTGCCCTCGGCGCTCTGGCCCAGGGTATAGGCACGTCGGAGGTAGAGCATGTGTTGGCAACCCAGTGCCTTATGCAGCAGAAGGCGATGAACATGCTGGTGCGGGTCGACGGCTCGCTGCAGGCGGGAGTCACCGCAAAAGATGTGGTCCTGGCCATCATCGGTAAAATTGGCACGGCAGGAGGAACTGGCTATACCATTGAATTTGCTGGCGATGTCATCCGTTCACTGTCCATAGAAGGCCGCATGACGGTCTGCAACATGGCCATCGAGGCCGGCGCGCGGGCGGGCCTGATAGCTGTAGATGAAACCACACTGGAATACATCAAGGGTCGGCCGCTGGCCCCGACCGGAGCGCTGTGGCAGCAAGCGGCGGTGGCCTGGCGCCAGTTACGCAGCGATGAGGATGCGCATTTCGATCTGGTAGTGGAGTTATCCGCCGGGGCGATCGAGCCCCAGGTAACCTGGGGCACATCGCCGGAGATGGTGGCGCCCATTAGTGGACAGATTCCTGACCCCGCCGGCGAAGCCGATGTGGGCAAGCGCAGCAACATCGAGCAGGCCCTTGAATATATGGGCCTCGAGGCCGGTACCCGGATCGAGGACATCAAGCTGGATTGCGTGTTTATTGGTTCCTGCACCAACTCTCGAATCGAAGATCTGCGGGAAGCTGCGAAGATTGTGGAAGGCAAACGCGTCGCTGACAATGTCGAGCTGGCGCTGGTGGTGCCTGGGTCTGGACTGGTGAAAAAGCAGGCGGAGGAAGAAGGATTGGATCAGATTTTTATCGCTGCAGGCCTGCAGTGGCGGGAGCCGGGCTGTTCTATGTGCCTGGCCATGAATGCGGATCAGCTGGGAGAGGGCAAGCACTGCGCATCCACCTCCAATCGGAACTTCGAAGGCAGACAGGGCTTCGGCGGTAGGACGCACCTCGTGAGCCCGGCGATGGCGGCCGCTGCGGCGATTGCCGGACACTTTGTAGACATTCGCAAACTCTGATTATTATAATAATATCTATATGTATCATACTATTAAGAAATAAAAATGAGAAAATACATCACAAATGAAGGACTGGTGCTGCCACTGGATCGAAACAACGTCGATACCGACTTCATCATCCCCAAACAATTCCTCAAATCCATTAAGCGCTCGGGTTTTGGCGTCAACCTGTTTGATGAACACCGCTACCTGGATCGGGGGGAGCCGGACGCAGACAACAGCCGGCGACCCGTTAACCCGGATTTCGTACTGAATCAGGCCCGTTATCGGGGTGTCAGCGTGTTATTGGGCCGAGGTAATTTTGGCTGCGGTTCCAGCCGAGAGCACGCGCCATGGGCCCTGGAAGACTATGGCTTCCGGGTCATACTGGCGTCCAGTTTCGCCGATATCTTCTTCAATAATTGCTTCAAGAACGGCCTGCTGCCCATCGTATTGGAGCGGGAAACCATCGCCGGCCTGTTTCGAGAGGTGCTGGCGACATCAGGATATGCGCTGACGGTGGACCTGGTGTCACAGCTAATCACGAAGCCAGATGGCACTACCCTGAGCTTCGAGGTGGATCCCTTTCGCAAGCACTGTCTGCTGGAGGGACTCGATGATATCGATCTTACCCTCGAGGAGACCGAAGCCATACGCGAATTTGAGCAGCGCTGGCGACAATCGTCTCCCTGGTATTTCGGCTCCGTGCCGACTGTCAAAGCCCATAAAACACCCCTATAACCCGCAAATAGCCTGTATAAGAGAGAGATGAAATGAGTAGCTACAATGTTGCCGTAGTAGGCGCTACGGGTGCCGTCGGAGAGGCATTAATCGAAATCCTCGAGCAACGCGAATTTCCCGTCGACCAGCTGTTCCCACTGGCCAGCGAGCGCTCCGCCGGCACCACCGTGATGTTCAGGAATAAGCGCCACATCGTCGGCAATCTGGCAGAATTTGATTTTAGCCAGGTACAGATCGGTCTGTTCTCTGCCGGTGGCAGCGTGTCGGAAGAATACGCCCCGAAAGCCGCCGATGCCGGCTGCGTGGTCATCGACAATACCTCCCATTTTCGCTATGAAGACGATATCCCCCTGGTGGTTCCGGAAGTTAATGTCGCCAGCATCGCCGACTATCGAGTTCGCAATATCATCGCCAATCCCAACTGTTCGACGATCCAGATGGTGGTCGCACTGAAGCCAATATACGACGCCGCCGGCATCAAGCGCATCAGTGTGGCGACATACCAAGCGGTGTCGGGGACCGGTAAATCCGCAGTGAAGGAGTTAGCCGGACAAACGGGCGAATTGCTCAATGGCCGGGACGCGAAATGTGAGGTGTATCCGCAACAGATCGCCTTCAACGCCCTGCCGCAAATCGACGTATTCATGGACAACGGCTATACCAAGGAAGAGATGAAGATGGTCTGGGAGACCCGCAAGATTTTTGCTGACGATACCATAGCAGTCAGCGCCACCTGTGTGCGGGTACCCGTATTCTATGGCCATTCCGAGGCGATACAGGTGGAAACCCGGGAGCCGCTGAGCGCCGAATCCGCCCGCAAATTGTTGGCGGCAGCGCCTGGAATCACCGTCATCGATAAACCCAGTGATGGCAAGTATCCCACCGCGGTGCACGATTCTGCGGGCCAGGACGCAGTTTTCGTGGGACGAATCCGGCAGGATATCTCCTTTCCCAACGGGTTAAACCTGTGGGTAGTGGCCGATAACCTGCGAAAAGGCGCGGCTCTTAACTCAATTCAGATCGCTGAAGAGTTGATAAAAAGCTATTTATAATGAATACTTGCACGATGTAGTGAAGAGACTTTCTTGATAATTTTCAAATCGATACAGTAGTATTCACTAACCAAAGAATACTGGATTTCGGGGTCAGCCAGAGGTAGCTACCGTCAGGCGGTGAAACCATTTTCAGGGAAAATGGACTATGTTACGTAAGACCGCCGTCATCCTGACCCTGCTGCTGGCTAGCGTGGCGACACAGGTTTATGCCCTGGGACTGGGGACCATTTCGGTGGATTCCGCCTTGAATCAGCCCCTGCGCGTGCGCATCGAAGTCCTGCAACTCGGCAATACCAGGCTTGATGAACTCGTCATTCGGATGGCCACACCGGACGATTTCCAAGGCTTCGACATAGAGCGCGTCGGCTTTCTTTCAAGTATCACATTCAGTCTTGAATCCAGCGCTGCGGGCAATTACGTGTTGCTGACCTCGCTTCAGATTGTGCGTGAGCCCTATCTTAGCTTCGTCCTGGAAACCCGGTGGCCCAACGGTCGACTGCTCAGCCAACACACAGTGTTGCTGGATTTACCGGTATTCGATGATCAACAAATATCGGCTTCGGTTCGACAACCCATAAGTCCCATATTACAAGCGCCCTCGCGCAGCCCGAGTCAGCCTTTCGTGCAGCCCGAGCCAGACGAAATTACGCCAACCGTAACCACACCGGTCTCACCACCACTACCGCAATCTGTTGAACCCTCGCCACCGCAGGAGCAGGTACGGAGCCAGGATCCGGTTGAATCTTCAAGCGCCGATGAACAGATGGCCAGCACAGAACCGACGCCATTGGCACCAGTGCTGGAACCGGTCGACGAACCTGCAGAGCCGGTACTCGAAGAAGCCCCTGTTGCAGAAACGGTAGCCGAGCCGGAAGCAGCTATTGTGGCCGACGCCGAACTGGAGGAACCAGTCGCTGAACCGGAGCAGTCGAGCGTGGAAGAGACTGTTGCGGATGAGACCGTGGTGGCAGAGGAAGTTATCGCCGACGAGGAGCCAGCGCCGGAACTTGCAACTGAAGATGTGCCTGCAGCAGAAGTCGAGGAGGCCGACGCGGAAGTCGTCGATGCTGCCGGGACACCCGAACCAGAACCCGAGGTAGTGGAAACGATCGAAACCTCGCCTACAGATACACTTTCTGATATTGCCTTGCAGGTTCGCCCCGACGATTCCGTCACCCTGGAGCAGACCATGTTAGCTCTGCAGCAGGAAAATCCGCAGGCATTCGACGACGATAACATCAATAATCTTCGTAGCGGTGAGGTATTACGCGTGCCTACGCTGGCGGAAATTCAAGCCATTGATCCCCGTGAAGCGCTTACCGAAGTCAATAGACAAAATCAGGAATTTGCCCAGGTCGATGTAGAACCTCTGGTTGCCCCGGACCAGACTACACCGGATCAGCCTGCCGCTGAGCAGGGACAACTTAGTGTGGTCAGCGCCGATGACGATGCTACCGCTATCGGCGCCGCGCCATCGGAATTGATCCAGGAAGAAAATGCGGAACTGGATCAGCGTATTGCCGAGCTGCAAAGTCAGTTGGCGGTGCAACAGGAAGAGGTAGATCGGGCCGCAGTCGAGAGAGAAGATTTGGACTCTAGGCTGGTGGAGGTAGAGGCCCAGATCGTGGCCGCGGAAGAAATTATCCGCTTGCAGGATCTGCAATTGGCCCAGCTACAGGAGAGTCTGGCGCAGGCGGCTGAGATCGCTGCCTCGGAGGCAGAAATCGCAGAACCGGTGGCTCCAGCGACAAGCCTGATGGATGATGTGGTGAGAATCCTGTCGGGCAACACCTTATTACTGGGATTTGGCGTTGTCTTCGTGATCCTGATGTTGGTGGCTGTGCTATTGCGTCGAAATCGGGCCGGCAAAGCCGAAGAAGATGAACTCGATGAGTTGGAAGACAGTGAAATTGAGGCCGCCACCGAAGCCGATGATGCTGAGCCGGTAGCGGAGCAAGCCGAGGACGGAGATGGGGCGGAGCTCGATGAGGAGTTGGATGAAATCATCGGCGATGATCACGAAGAGCCGAAATCGGACTCGGAATATGATGTGGTCAGCGAGGCAGTGCGGCTGATCCAGGCGGGGCAGTTGGAGCGCGCTGAAACACTGGCTCGCAGGGCATTAAAGCAAAATCCAGACAACGTGGAACTACGATGGATGCTGGCTGAGCTACTGGCGGATCAGGGAGATCTGGCCGGCTTCGAACAACAGGCGGAAATTCTGGGCGTGGACAAGGAGGCAGAGATGCGGCTGCAGAACCTGCTGGATAATTCGAATTCCAAGGATGACGGCGGTGCTGAACCCGAGGCTGAGCCTGAGGAAGAACCCGAGGCGGCGCTCGAACCAGAGCAGAAAGATGAAGAACAGGCAGAAACAGAAAGCGGCGAGAGCAATGACGAGAAGGATTTGGCAGCAACCGCGTCTTTCCTCGATGATTTAGGAATCGACCTGGACGCCTTTGATGATATTGAAGACTATGATGAGGAAGCGGATGATAAGGCCGGCGAAGAAGCATCTTCGCAGCCGGCCGACGAAGATGCCCTCGGCGGCGCAGAATCTTTCGAGCCCGACGAGATGGCACTAACGTTTGATCTGGGTGGAGATGAGGTCGAGGCTGAGAAATCCCAGACTGTGGATGAGCCGATTGCCGAAGAGGACAGCGGGGACACCGACAGCGTTACGGAAGCACTGGAAACAGATATCGAGGAATTTGATGAAGATGACGCCGTTGTAGAAGAGCAGGAACAGGAACAGGAGCAGCAGCAGGAGCAGGAGGAAGCGGCAGCCGAAATTGACATCGATGCAGACGACGGCGGAGAAATCGACGCTAAGACAGAAGGGCTGGAAGAGGAAGTAGAGCAGGGCGTGGAATTCGATGTCGGCGAGAAAGCAAGCGCTGAGGAGGAAGCTAAGAGGGAAGTGGAGGAAGTATCCTATTCTTTCGACGCCGAGGATG
>CAJXIY010000104.1 GCA_913054495.1 uncultured Gammaproteobacteria bacterium
TCACTAATTAATTTAACAATATCTCCATGCCCTTCGTGCAGGTTTATGTAGTCATCCAGACCGCTTCCCAATACGTCTTCAATGGTGAGGCCACTGCCAAAGTGGCATACTTCTACTGTCGGCCCATCACTACATTCAACCTCGTTGTCATCCTCGTGATTCTGCAAATGCCGGGCTAGAGCGTGTACAGAAACTGTTATCTCGTTGCCATTATGACAAAGCAAAACTTATTCTCCCTGCTCACTCTTCGTCATCATTGAGCCAGAAAACAACACAAGGCTGGGCACAATAATGGCGGTTAACAGTTTTTCATTATCTTCATAATAATCCTCGAAAAGTCAGTATGGCACCCAACGTGCCATAATTATATCCTCAATCTCCTTTAGCACTATTGATACAGATTGAGCCTATGCTACTGATCTAGATTGAGCCTATGCTACTATTTTATTAGTGCCCCCTTCTCTTTCTTTCTCAGAGGAGAAGCTGGTCTCGCGGCACTAAAATCAGGTTTAGCTTTTAACCTATTTAGTGTCCCCTCTATCTCTACTCCTTGTCCCGTTCCCTATTTAAGGTGGCGGGCAATCACCAAGCTCATCAAGTTGATCAGCAACATGATCGAGGTGTTCGGCTATCTCGGCATCTGTTAGGTCTGCAAAAAACAGTGTCACGCTTCGCTGGCTCTCGGGATTAATAATGTGGCACACACTACCTTCATTGTCGTCACTCTTATCACTCTTGCCGCTCTTCCCACTCTTTTTGCTCTTCCTACTCTTGTCGCTCTTCCCACTCTTGTGACTCTTGTGACTCTTGCCGCTCTTTTGACTCTTTGCGCTCTTGTCGCTCTTATGGCTCTTTCCCCCACCCGCCAGCATAGAACGAGTACAAGGCTGAGCACCATAATGGCAGTTATTAGTTTTTTCATATTGACCTCGGAAACCAAGATGGCACTATTGCCTTTCTTTCTAGTCTTCAATCTATCTGTTGGGATTATAGAACCAATTTGTAGGAATTTTTACCGTTTTACTCTATTTTGACCCCAGATAAACTGTGCACTGCGTCACAGTTTTTGAGCTTTAGTCGGGTTTTGTCACGAATCTGGCGGCATTTTGGAATGGATGTAGTTTTTTCTGCGCCTATTTGGAAAAGTACAAATCAGAATAAGTTTTTCCACTTTTCAAAATGTGATTAAAAAGTAATCAATTTCGCGGCATAAATGATGCTTTTCCATGACGTTTACCTCGCCTGAATGGTTGTATGTCAAACCTCGATGCTGATACAAAAACCGCAGCACGAGGCCATCCTGGATCAGGCTTGCCAGACGCTTCCTCCGACTCTTTTGACACTATCAAACCTGTCGTCACCGATTGACTTCGGTTCCAAGCCAAAGATCGATGGGATAAGATGCCACCATGCTACAACATCGCTTCATAGACTCGGCGCGACAGAACCCGGACAAGGTCGCATTTATCGATCGCTCTACCGGCCGTGATGTCAGCTATAAACAAACCCTGCTGGCTTCGCTTATTCTGGCCAGACGCTTTCGAAAACTCGAGCGTGGACGCATCGGCATCATGTTGCCCACCTCCGCCGGCGCCGCCCTCACCATCATCGGCGCCCTCATGGGGGGTCGGACCCCGGTGATGATTAATTACTCAATGGGTGCGGAAAAAAACTGTCGCTACGCGCAACAGCAGTGTGATTTTAAGGTCATCATCACCACCAAAGCCCTGCTGGAAAAGACCGCTTGCGAGCAATTACCCGAGATGATCTTCATCGAGGATATCCTTGCCCATCTCAGTGGTTTTGAAAAAGCCATCGCACTGATTAAATCAAAACTCCCCTTGTCCCTGCTAAAACGTTTAACCGGCTCCCCTGATCTCGATAAACCGGCGGTGATACTTTTTACCAGCGGCAGTGAGAGAGAACCGAAAGTTGTACAGCTCACGCAGAGAAACATCCTATCGAACATCGATGCCTTTACCGACATGATGGATATCCGTAGTTTAGACAATATTCTGGCAGTGCTGCCTTACTTTCATATCTTCGGGCTGACAATTAACCTATGGACTCCTCTGTGCCTGGGCATGACTTCGATCACCTATGCCAACCCGCTGGAATTTAAGACAGTTGCAAATATTATCAGGGAGACCAGGCCCGAATTGCTGGTGGGCACGCCGCTGTTTCTTGAAGGATATGTTAAGCAGTCAAAGCCGGGTGACTTCGCGAGTATCAAACTGACGGTATCCGGCGCCGACAAATGTCCGGAATCCTTGCGCGTACTGTACCGGGAAAAGCATGACATCGAAATCTTCGAAGGCTATGGCACCACGGAAACGTCCCCAGTTATTTCCGCGAATCCTCGTGACCGTAATAAACCCGGAAGTATTGGTATTCCGCTGCCAGGCACCGAGGTAAAGATCGAGCATCTCGAGACCTGTGAACCCTGTGGCCCCGGCGAAACAGGCAAGATCCTGGTGAAAGGTGAGGGCGTGATGAACGGATATCTCAATGATCTGGAAGAGTCTTCTCTGAAGATAAAATCAGGTTGGTACGACACCGGTGATCTTGGATACCTAGATGAGGACGGCTATCTCTGGCACCAGGGTCGCCTCAAGCGCTTCGTGAAAATCGGTGGAGAAATGATCTCGCTGGTGATGGTGGAGGAAATCCTTAACGAGCTTACACCCGAGGGGGTGGAGTGCTGCGTCGTCGAACTTCCTGACGCTAAACGCGGCTCACGGATTGTAGCGGTGACATCTGCGAAGATTGACCGACAGGAAATTTCCAAACGCCTGGCTGCCGAAATACCGAAGCTGGCAATACCGAAGAAGTATGTCACGATTGCTGAATTTCCCCGCATGGGCAGCGGTAAAACAGATTTTCGCCGCCTCACCGATTTGGTTCACCAACTGGAAAACCATACTCACACTCAAGTGTAGAGGTGACAGGCGACTTGCCTGTCTACGTCTTTCAGCGGCAGCAGTTCCGGCGTGGTGTGTCGGCAAACCTCCATCACCCGCGGACAGCGACTGGCGAAACGACAACCCTCAGGCACATTCACCGGCGAAGGAATCTCTCCCTGGATAGCGGTTGAGGGTCGACTGCGTTCCAACTCTGGGTCGGGCTCGGGGTTAGAGCCAATCAGAATCTCCGTGTAAGGATGCCGTGGATCGAAATACACCTCGTCAGCTTTGCCTATTTCCACCAGGGAGCCCAGATACATGACCGCCATCCTATCACTGACATAACGCACCATGGACAGGTCGTGGGCGATGAACAACAGGGTCAGTCCCATGGTCTCTTTCAATTCTCGCAGCAGGTTTATCACCTGTGCCTGTACGGAAACATCGAGCGCCGAAATCGGCTCATCACAGACCACAAACTCCGGCCCCAGAATCATCGCCCTGGCGATGCCGATTCTCTGGCGTTGACCGCCGGAAAATTCATGGGGATAACGGGACATGTGATTGGCCTGCAGGCCTACCTTGAGCAACCAATCCGCGACCGTCTCCTTGATCTCTGGCGCTTTCTTATCGGAGTGTAGACGTAATCCTTCGGCGATGATCTCACCCACCGTCATGCGGGGGTTAAGCGATGAGTAGGGATCCTGAAAAATCATCTGCATTTTCGTCGCCAGACGCTGGAAATCGGCCGGCGCATATTTTTGCGGCAGGGTTTCGCCACGAAATTTTACACTGCCGGAAGTCTTGTCGAGCAGACCCACAATAGTTTTACCGAGGGTGGATTTACCGGAGCCACTCTCTCCCACCAGTCCGACAATTTCTTTCTCGGCAATGGACAGAGACAGCTGTTCCACCGCGTGCACACGTTGCTTCCGTCCCATATCGAAATAACGTGTCAATTCGATTGCTTCCAGCAGTGCTGCCATCAGTCCATGTTCCCAAAATACAATTCATCTGGTTTCAGGGTCGAATCCGGGTGGTGCAACCAGCAACGGCTAAAATGGGTCTCGCCGACGAAGTAGTCTTCCGGATGGGCAGACCCGCAAACCTGCATCGCATAGGGACAGCGAGCGCAGTAACCACATCCGGGCGGTGGCGAGAACAGATCGGGAGGACTGCCTGCTATTGGCTGCAATTCATGCTGCAGCGAGGGATCGTTGGTGGGCATGGCCGCACGCAAGCCCAGCATATAAGGATGAGCGGAACGGTAAAATATATCGTCTACGCTGCCATGTTCAACGATTTTTCCGGCGTACATCACCGCGACCTCATCTGCCATCCTGGCCACCACACCCAGGTCATGGGTAATTAGAATGATCGCCATGCCGGTCTCTTTTTGCAGGTCATTCAACAGATCAAGAATCTGCGCCTGGATGGTTACGTCCAGCGCCGTGGTGGGTTCGTCGGCAATTAGAATCGAGGGCTTACAGGCGATGGCCATGGCGATCATGGCCCGTTGCAACATACCCCCGGAATATTCGAAGGGATATTGTCTGGCCCGCTTCGCCGCTTCCGGAATCTTGCTCAATTCGAGCAACTGGATGGCTTCATCGAAAGCCCGCCGATGACTGTAGCCCCGATGCACCTGCAGGGGCTCGGCGATCTGATCGCCGATGGTCATGGTGGGATTCAGGGAGGTCATGGGGTCCTGAAAGATCATGCCGATCTCAGCGCCACGGATTTCCCTGCCGTCGATGGTATTGCGTCCCAGTACTTCTACGCCCCGTAATCTTGCAGACCCGGAGGTAATCCGTCCCGGTGGCATCGGAATCAATCCCATCATGGCCTGCACCGTCACCGACTTACCGCAGCCGGATTCGCCCACGATGGCCAGGGTCTTGCCCTGCTCGATCGTAAAATTGACACCGCGGACAGCCTGTACCGTGCCGCCGTAGGTATCGAATTCCACGGCGAGGTTCTTCACCTCGAGCAAGGTCGGTGATTTCTGCAGGTTGACAGCCACCTGACTCATTCGGTATTCCTCATGCGGGCATCGAAGGCGTCTCTGAGTCCATCGCCCAGCAAGTTGAACGCGAGCACAGTCACACTGATGAACACTGCCGGGAATATCAGTTCGTGGGGTGTTGTCAGCATGGTTTTGATGCCCTCGTTGGACATCGACCCCCATGACGGTGTCGGCGGTGCCACGCCCATACCGATAAAGGATAGAAAAGCCTCGGTAAAAATCGCACTGGGAATGGCGAAGGTAATGGTGACCAGTACTACGCCGAGAGTATTCGGAATCATATGGCGCATGATTAAATAGGGCGTCTTGGCACCGAGTAGTTGAGAGGCACTGATATAGGCCTGCTCCCTGATCTGCAAAACCTGTCCGCGCACCAGTCTCGCTGTTGCCGGCCACATCAATACCACCAGGGCGATAAGCATGGGATAGACACCACTTTCCCCAGGGCCGATGCCGAGTGATATCTTGAATAAAATCATGAACAGCAGGAAGGGTAGCGCCACCACGAAATCGGCGAATCGCATCATGATCTCGTCGCTCCTGCCACCCATGAAGCCGGCGGCGCTGCCGTAGACGACGCCAAACAGCACGAACAGGAAAGGCGCACCGATACCTATGATCAGGGACACTCTGGCGCCGGCCATTAATCTGGCCAGCATGTCGCGGCCGAGATAATCGGTACCGAAGGGATGCCAGGCCAGGTTGATTTCATCGCCGATTTGCAATCCGCTGTCTGCCGGTATCAAGCCGCGATCGACCGCTTCCGCCACGGTAGTAACACGCTGCACATCGACTTCGAGAAATTCGACGCTCTGCAATAATTCACCCCTGGGACCCAGTGCAACCAAGGAATAATAGTAGCGACCCGGTTTTAGATTCAGGCGGTCCTCGAAGCTGAGGGTTTCGTTGTCAAAGAATTCGGCTCGGGGGATGCCGTAGGCGCGCTCGGCGCCCACCGGGAAAATATTGCGGTAGATGCGATGCCCATTGGCGCCCTCCAGGACTTCCCATTCCAGTCTGACCGCCTGGGTGGTACCCGCCTCAGCGATGCGTAGCCCGCTACCAGGCGTCGAACCTCCCTGCCAGGGTGCATAGTCCGCAACGATCAGCGCGGCTCGGCTGGTGCCCGGTGGCTGGCTGATCTGATCCAGATCCTGCAGCGCCGAATCGACACGCCATATCCAGGGACCGGCAATGGTGAACACGAGCAAGCCAACAATCAGGTAGAGTGAGACCAGCGCCCTCTTGTTCGCCTTTAATCGGATCCAGGCGTCCTGCCAGTAAGACAGTGACGGCCGGGAGATGCTCTGCACCTCATAGCTTGCCGTAATGGGTGAAAAATCAGATGCAGAAAGAGAGAGATCCACCACTATTTTAATCTCACCCGAGGATCGATAAGGCCGTAAATCACATCGACGACGATCACCATGAATACCAGGAAGGCGCCATAGAAAACCGTCGTCCCCATGATGACGGTGTAATCCAGCTGCTGCACCGCCTGCACGAAATAACGACCCAGGCCGGGAATCGCGAACACCAGCTCGACCACGAAACCACCGGTAGTAATTGCGGCTATGGCAGGCCCTAATACCGTGACCACCGGCAGAATCGCATTGCGTAGCTGATGCCTGGTAAAAATTCGGGCAGGAGGCAGGCCCTTGGCTTTTGCGGTGCGAACGAAGTCGGAGCTGATGATCTCCAGCATCGACGACCGCATCAGTCGAGTGAGGTAGGCCATGGTGCCCAGTCCCAGCACCATTGCCGGCACGATCATGTGATATATCGTGCCCCATCCCGCCACCGGCAACACGGTGCGACCTGCGAAGCTGTTGAAGTTGACCAGGGCTAACTGGCTGAGGGCGGCGACGACGAAGCTGGGGACCGAGATACCGAGTATCACCAGAAACATGATGATGTAGTCCGGCATGCGGTTTCGATACAGGGCCGTCAGGGCTCCCCACAACACCCCGCCCGCGGCAGCAAACATTACCGCCAGAATGCCCAGAATCGCCGACACCGGGAAGTGCTCCCGAATAATGTCATTCACTTCACGATTTTCCTGAGTGAATGAAATGCCAAAATCGCCCCGGACCAGGTTGCTTAGGTAAATCACATACTGCGTAGTCAGGTGCTTATCGAGACCGTACTTCGCCTCCACGTTGGAGCGAATTGCGGCGGTCATGGCACGGTCATTTAGAAGCGGATCGCCGGGCACATTGTGCATGGCGAAAAAGGTGGCGGTGGCAATGAACCAGACCGTGATTACGCCCTGTATCAACCGCTTAAGAATATATAGCCACATGTGTTACTGCTTCCTGAGCCACGCCATCTGTCGTGCTAGTTCCCGGACAAATCCAGGTAGGCGTAGTTGTAATCTACTTCCGGACCCACAGCACGCCGTCTGAATCCCTTCAGGCGCGGGTCCACGACGAATGACCATCCCCGTTCATACATGGGGATCACAATGACATCGTCATAGGAGATGCGTTGGATCTCGCCGAATGCATCCATGCGCAGCCTCGGGTCCAGTTCGGATTGTGCGATGCGGATCTGCGCATCCATTTCCTCACTGACATAGCGTCCGCGATTATTCAGATTCCAGGAAGCGAACAGATCACCGAAGGTCAGCGCATCATCGTAATCCGGACCCCAGCCGGCGAGTACAATATCGAACTCACCGGAGGTCATCTTCGCCAGCCTCTGTTTGAAGATCTGCACGTCGATTCGAATATCCAAACCCAGGTTTTGCTTATAGAGTTCCTGATAGTACTCCGCTGCAAGTAATGACACCGGGGTATCACCGGTGAGAAAAATAATCGGTGGAAATTCATCCAGTCCTAACTCCTGCCTCGCCAATTCCAGATGTTCTCTGGCCTTCCCCAAATCCAGATGATGTTCCGCCGGAGGGTACTCCTTACGAAATTTTGCATCGACTCCGTCAATCCAGATTGGAAACAGACTTACCGCGGGTAGGTAGGCAGCTTCCTTCAGAACTTTATAAACCAACTCGGCAGGATCTTGCGCCAATTGCATAGCTTTTCGGAGATGGTAATTTCCGGTGAGCCGACCGTCGCGATGATTGAACTCCAGGAAAAACACCGTGCCATCCATGAAACGATCGATCTGCCAGCGTCGTTCCATGGCCTCCGGCAACATCGGCGCGATCAGGTGAGTATCGACAATCTGTCCATCCTTGAAGAGGTTGAGCTTGGCATTCACATCCTGGGTGATGTAGGCGGTGACAATCTCATCGAGAAAGCCTTTCTGGTCATTCCAGTAGTAGGGATTTTTACGCCACAACATCGAGGCACCATGCACCCATTCGCTGATCACATAAGGTCCGTTGTAGAGCATCATGTCGGCGTCAGAGCCATAGCGCCCATCTGCGCCATTATAAAATTCTTCACGAATCGGGAAATAAGTATTGAAGGCGACCAGCTTGTCAAAATAGGGTGTCGGCCTTTCAAATTCCACTTCTAAAGTCCGTGCATCGAGCGCTGTTACACCCAGCATTTCTTTAGGCAGCTCACCCTGATTAACCGCCTCGGCATTTTTGATGGGATATAGAATGAACGAATATTCAGACGCCGTTGCCGGGTCTACCACGTGTTGCCAGGCGAACTCGAAATCATGGGCGGTTACTGCCTGGCCATCGCTCCATTTCGCGTCTTCCCGAATCCAGAAGGTAGCGCCATCTGCGCGAATTTCCCAACGCTCTGCCATACCCGGCACCAGCTCATTGTCAACATCATAGGCGATCAGGCCCTCCATCACGTGAGCCAATACTACAAAACTCGAGGCATCGGTGGTGCGACTCGCATCCAGTTGCGGAGGCTCTTCTCTCAAGGTAATGGTGATGCTGTTCCTCTCGACATTGATGGCCCCGCTACCGAGACCACCTGCGGTGCTGCCTGCCGCCACCGACAATAGATAGAGTAAAATCGACAGCGCTACCAGCGTGTACAGGGCATACAGACCAAGCTGCTTGCCAGCTGAGCTACTAAAGGCCTGATCCCCGCTCATCTGTGACGGGCCCGTCTCTGTCATTGATTCCTCCAAGCGCGCTACGAAAATGCCGTGGCCGTCAACTCAAGCTATGCCGCCAGCAAATTCCGCCCCGCCATGAACAACGCGCCGATGAGCATCAGTACACTTGGCAGGAAAGTAAGCATGAAACCGAGGCCCCGTGAGCCTGGATCTTTCAGATAACTTCGTAAGTAAATCATGCGACCGATTAGATACACCACACCGAAGCCTGCTGCATACATGGGATTTCCCAGGTAGCTATAGAGAAAAATAGCCGGCAGAAAAACTACCAGTTGTTCGAGTGTGTTCTGATGTACCCGGTAATAGCGATCGAACACCGGATCGCCGCTGATCGCCGGCGCCTTGACGTCGTATTTTTCCCGCGCACGACCTACCAATATCGCAAAAGCGATATATTGAATAAGTGCCAGGACTACCACAATGATTACAAAATCCATAATTTACTCCCCCTAGTTACCTAGATATTTTCATTTACATTTATGTCGCAGAATTTAAACCTTCCTTAATTATGCGCTCAAGATACGCTTCCGAATTGGTGCCCGTTATTATTTCAAACGCGATTTCCGGATGCAATTCTCGCATTCTGTTACTCAGCAGGCCATGAGCGGATAGATTAATGAGTCCAGAATTATATTGTCAGTATCACAGTTCCTGGCAAGATTAATTAGGCTATCGAAACCAACCAGGAAATTGTCGGTATGAGAGTGCCGAATTTCTGTGCCGTAGTAAAGGTCGAACGGATCGAGGTCGGTCACGGCGGCCCTGGTGAGAAACATGCGAGAGAAGACCTCCGAATCACCGCTGGCGAACTGCTTCCAGACTTCCGCGAGATCTTCCGAAGACAGACTTTTATTCCCCACCGGGCCCTGGCTGGAGATGAAGAGCATTCCCGATATGGCGCCCAAATGTCGACGCGTCGCTTCTGCGATCTTGAAAAATGTTTCCTGCCGCGCGTTCAGTTCGGTTGCGGCAATTGCCTCTGTCTGTTTTTCGGAATGGAGATTAGTACGGCGCAGTTCTTCGTTATTTTGCGCCAGCACAGACTGTTGAATAAACAGACCAATCACCAACCATAGAAATGCGAGAAAGGCGAAGGCGCCCTCGAGAAACGCGCCCATCTCAGCTATGGGCAGGTCGAGAAATGATCCCCAGCCAACATTTCTGGCGATATATATCCACAGAAAACAAAACCACAAAAAGGTGAGGATCAAGGCAAATAGAATACGCCAATCTTGGGGTATATAGGCTCTGTCTCTCTCTTGTTCGAACATGTTCCGCCTGAGATTGGCTACCTAATGAGAAAGTAGGGAGTGTACATAGTAATTACTAGTCTGCACATGGTTAGTCACAGGCTCCCTAGAGGAATTTTTCGATCAATGTATCGCGAATCAACTCCGCCTCTTCCCACAACACGAAATGGCCCTGCCCCTCTCGTTTAAGATAGGTCACATCTGCATTCACCAGCATTTGATTCAGGAAATCCGCGTTACGCGGGTTCACCAGGCGATCCCGATCGCCCTGTACGATCAGCACGGGCATGACCAGGTCTTGCCAGCGCGGCCGCATCGCCTCTAGTTGAGGCCGAAGCGGCATAATCTCCGCGTTAGCCCCCTTCAGGCTGGCACCGAGGATGAACCTGGGCAGCACCACCGCAAAGCGATTGTACCAGCGCGGCCCACTGAATTCGGGATCGGCGGTGGTAGCCACGAATATCAGGCCCGCTACCAGCTCGGGGTAGTCCATGGCGGTGCGGGCAATCACCGGCCCACCATAGGAATGACCCATCAGGATCGCGCCCTTGCCTAAAAGGTCCATTTTTATTATGGGTTCCAGTGCCTTCGCCTGTTCATTCAGGGACGGAATCTTGGTGGCGCTACTATCTATCCACCCCGGTCGCGTCACCGAAATCATGTGGAAGTGCTCGCGCATGACCGGATCGTCCACGTAGTGCAGAAACGCAGAGAACGAACCCGGCGTGCCGTGAACGAAGACGATTAACTGCTTCGGAGAACCATCCTCAGCGGGTGTGTTCACTTCGATATATTCGAGTTCCCCCATGGTCTTGATCGACCTATATCCCGGGGCGATCCTCGCGAAGTCATCCGGAGCACTGGCCACAGAGAACATTGCGGGCACTATCAACAACAGCGCCAGTGCTGATATCAGTATCCAATTCGAACGAAATCGTGAAAATACCATCGCAATCCTCAGCGCCCTGATCCAACGGAGTTTTGTTGCTCCGATTCTGCTGAATTCTAGCCCTTTAATCCCAGCGGAAACACCCTAAGCTGAATTGGAACTCTGACCCTGAGGTATGCCCACAGAAAAATTTAGAATATTGTTGGTAGTTGATGCGAGTAACGGGGCTTGGCAAGGGCTG
>CAJXIY010000105.1 GCA_913054495.1 uncultured Gammaproteobacteria bacterium
TCTGGGCACTGCTTTTCTTTCTCATCATCACTTCCTCTTGGAGTTAACGATGAGCCAATACTGTCTCTTAGGCAATTAGGGGATTATGTCCAACTAGGGCTGACGGGATACAGCTTCAAAAGCTCTGAATTGAATTCCATTTTCTTCTGCAATTCGTAGAGCATCAACACGCGTTAAATTCATCGAGCCTACAAGTTGCAAAGTTTTTTCAACCAGCATGTAGGTATATGCAGAGTACAGGGCCACAAGGATTGTAGTAGTTGGCTAAGTCAGCTGTTTTGGAGCTACGTGAGATAAAATGACTAGCCCAACTGATATACCAACCCAAACGTCAACATTCCTCCAGAGGCTTTCAGCATATTGGTCGCTGAGTGCCAACATCTCAATTACTAGAAGTGCGGCTTCGTGTTCTGGCATTCAAACAGTCTCCGAATTAGGCACACATAACATTGGTATAAAGTGCGTGTCGCTTTTTCGATTTCGAGGGCGGTAGTCTAGTATGTAATCGTTTGAATTAACACAGATTGTTCGATCGATCCGAATCTTAACTAATTGGATAGGGAGCGTGCTCGAGTTGTTGCAAAGCGAGCCTCGATTAGCAGCGAACGAGATTCGTAGTTGCTGGAAGTAAAAGAATAAATTGTCAGCCAAATTAAGAAGGCGCGCAAACACGGTTGAGAAAGCGCGCATGATCTCCAATTTCGGTTGAACTTATGTGGATTTTTGGCGCTCTATGGAGACGTCCAGGCCCTGGCTTTTGGTAGTTGGCAGACTCTTGGGAATTGCAGGATTTCAGCGGCCTACCCTGGACCCGGAAGATAGATTGGGACAGGTTCGAGCCGGTCGGGCGCCGCTATCGCACCAGCTCTCGAATGCGTGCAACCGCCACCTCGACCTTGCCGTCGATGAACTGCCGGCCGAGGTCGGCCGAAGCGACCGCTGCGATATCGTCCGCCAGCCGATCAGGACGAACCCAGCGGTTGGCAGAGTCCAGCGCCATCATTTCCGAAGCATCGTCGATCGACGTTGTCCGGTTGCTGGGTACGTCCAGCGCCGTCAGGATCTCCCGCATGCGGTCTTCGCCTTCCTGGTAGACGGGGATGAAGAACACGTGGCCGCCTTTCGAGGCCCACTCGGCGTCGAGGGCCACCGCCACCTCTCTGATGACATCCTGGGTCTCGCCGTGATCGCCAAGCATGACGACGTGTGTGAAGCCTACCGTCAGCGCACTGATGGCAACGTCGCGGGATACCGCCGCCAGCGTCTCGTGCGACACACTAATGGTTCCGGCGAAGCGCATGTGCCCGGTTCTGGCTATGGGATCGCCGGCTGGAGCATAGGGATTTGGAGGGAACGCAAGGGCGTTGCCCAATGTCTCCGCGATTCGTCGGGCGAGGAGAGCAGACAACAGATTGTGCTTGCCAAGGGCCACCGCCGGGCCACTTTGGTGGGTACCGCCGACATAGTAGATGGCGGTAGTTTTTCCGCCGTCGAGGGCGGCCTGGACCTCGGTCGTCGTCAGGTCGTCAATCATCACCGACGTTGACTGCGCGAGCGCGGTCGTGCTCAACACGAATGTAGCAATGAAGACAAGCAGATGCCTCATGTCAACTCCTCCTGTATCCGCATGGCTCGCCGTACTGGTAAAACAAGCGCTGTGGTCGCGGTTTTTCCGTAAGCTTTTCGATGTGAAGTAACTTATCACGAATCTCTCAAACTTGAAGCCGGAATCTCGACTCTTTTCCCCAATGAGTTTGGCTGCATCCGACCCACCCCTGGCCAGGGAAATTGGACCGGGAACTGTATTTGCGAGTATGTTCAGCACTTCGTCCGGGGGCCCGGCAATCGTCTAGAAACCCAGAAGCACGATGCCGGCTAGAATCAGCAGTACAATTCCACCTCGTAGTAAAGAAAACGCTTCCTTGATCACGAACACAGAAATCAACATGGCGAACAGCACACTGGTTTCGCGCAGCACTGCCACCGGTGCGATGCGTTCCTGGGTAAATGCCCAGATAATTATCCAGTAGCCGATGGTCGATAGTATCGCCACCGCCAGGCCCGATTTCCAGACAGACTTGATTGTGGTAATCAGGACGGTTCTGGATCTGCGACTGACCGCCACCAGAGGTACCAGAAAACCGTCGAGAAAGAACATCCACACGGTGAAGCTGCTGCTGTTGCCTGACAACCTGGCACCGGTGCCATCAACCAGGGAATAGGCGCTAATGCTCAAGCCGGTTAGCAGAGAATAAACCAATGCGCCCCGGCTCAGCTTGAGTATGCCAGCGCTGCGCTCCAGCCCCAGGGCAAAGATTCCCGCGACTATCAACAGAAGACCCAGCAATTCCCGCCCGGTCATGGCCTCGCCAAGCAGGAACAATCCCAACACTGCGGTTAGCAGCGGCGCCGATCCCCGGGACAGCGGGTACACCTGGGCGAAGTCGCCGTAGCTGTACGCCCTGATCAGCAACAGCATATAGGCGCCATGAATGAGCACGGACATGCCCAGATAGGGCCAGCTTTCCGACGCCGGCAATGGCAGGATCAGCAGCAGCGGCATCAGCAGAATAGACGAAGTCGCGGTGGTAACCGCCATCACCACCAGGCGGTCACCGCTGACCTTGATCAGGGCATTCCAGGTGGCATGTAGCAGGGCGGCGAAGAGGACAGCGCCGAGGATAAACAGAGACATGAAGAGCTTCCATTGGGGCTGGTCTGATGGAGCCATCAGGCACTTGCATTATAGAAGCGAATACCACGGCAGGGCCAGGAGAGATTTCTAATCCCTATTCGACGCGGATCGCAATAGCTGGATTGGCGAGGGCCGCCTTGACCGACTGCCAGATGATGGTGGCAAGTGCTACTGTCAGGACCAGCAGGATGGCGAGGATGAATATATCCCAGGCAATGGGGATACGATTGGCAAAACCCTGCAACCAACGGTTCGCCAATAGCCAGGATATGGGAACTGCAAACAACGCCGCGATCAAGACCGGTCTGGAAAATGAGTAGGCAAGCATAGTCACTATCTGCAGTGTCGATGCACCGAGCACCTTGCGAACGCCAATTTCCTTGCTTCTTCTTTCGGTCACAAACGAAGCCAGTGCGAACAGACCCATGCATGCGATACCGACGGCCAGCAGTGTGAAAACATTCAACAGACTACTGATGCGCATTTCCGAGCGATACTGACTGTCAAAATCTTCATCGAGAAAAAAGTACTCGAACGGGCGCTCGGGCGCATAGCGAAGCCATACCTGTTCCAGGTTTGCAATTACGGCCTCAAGATTTTCTGTCGGGACCTTGACTGTGGTGTAAACGTAGCGGGAAGGATCGATAAATAACACCAGCGGCTCGACTGCATACTGCAGCGATTTGTAATTGAAGTCACTGATAACTCCGATCACTTCACGGGAGTCACTGAATTGCCTGGTGAGTTCCTCTCCGAGGGCCTGCGCCGAGTCTGTCCATTCCAGCGCCTGGTAGGCTGCCTCATTTAGTATGTAGGCGCCATTTTCATCGGCGCCGTAGTCACGGGAGAAGCCGCGGCCTGAAATTACATCGAGTCCATAGGCATCGATAAAATCATAGTCTACCGAGAGAAAGTTGAAGGTTTGTCCATCCTCGGTCTGTCCTCGCCGGCGGTCGGCAACATTGGTGTTCACAGCACGTCCCGGGATGGAGGCGGAGACGGCCACAGTTCCTACTCCGGGCACTGCCGAGATTGACTGTTTGAAGGTTTCATACTGATCGTTGAGGAAATTGCTGTTGCGGCCATTAATTACCAAGGTCTGTTGCTTGTCAAAACCCATATCGGAGGACAGCATATAGTTGAGCTGCCGTTGCGCTACCAGCGAAGAAATAATGAGTACTACCGATATGGAGAACTGGAAGACAACCAGGCACTGTCTCAGCCAGGCGCTGGCCGAACCAGGTACAGGCTCTGTCCCTTGAGCACTTTCACCGGCTCGAACGAAGACAGTGCGAAGGCTGGGTACAGACCAGACAAGACACCAACGACCACCGCGCCGACGATCAAAACCAATAACAAGGGCCATCGTTCAACATAGTTCACCGCCAGCGACTTCAGCGTCACGGCGTTAAAATAAGGCAGGAGGAATTGAATTAAAATCAGCGCCACCGCGAGCGCAATCAGCGTGATGACAATCGATTCCCCCAGGAACTGGCTTACCAACTGGCCCTTGCTTGCGCCTACGACCTTGCGCATGCCTACTTCCCTCGCCCTCTCGGCCGAGCGTGCGGTGGAGAGATTCATAAAATTGACACAGGCGATCAACAGAATAAACAGCGCTACTGCTGCAAATACGAACACATAATTCTTCTGGCTATTGTTACCCAGCTCACTTCGATAGTGGGAGTTGAGGTGAATGTCCGCGAGGGGTTGCAGATAGAGAAACTGGCGGTAACCACTGTTGGCCTCCTCATCGGCAACATATCTTGACGGCATTTCATGGAGCAGGGCCTCGGTCTGAAAGACATCGGCTCCCGGGCGCAGCTTCAAATAGGTATGGAAACTGAGTCCCCACCAGTTCCAGCCCGAACTCAAACCCCGGCTCACCTCGAGAGTGGAGAAGGATGCCAGCATGTCGAAATCGAAATGCGACTGGGTCGGTGTGTCTTCGACGATTCCCGTGATCGTCATCGCCTGTCCTTCCACTTCCAAGATCTGCCCGAGGGGACTGGTATCACCGAAATACTTTGCCGCTGTGGATTCGGTTAGTATCAGGGAATTTGGTGCCAACAGGACCTGGGCGGCATCACCTTGCAGTAATTCGAATGAGAAAACATCGAAGAACGCTGCATCGGCATAGAAAAATCTTTCCTCGTAATAGGATAGGTCATCTCGAGAGACCAGATTACCCGAGAGTGTAATCCTGGTTCCCGCCTCAATTTGCAGAATATCTTTCAAAGCGGCGGGCAGCATAGGCGCCGAAGCCGCCGCCGAGTACTCGGCCTCTCCCCCATTCGAAAAACGTTCAACGCGCAAGCGATAAATCTGATCGTAGTCGTCATGGAACCTATCGAAACCGAGTTCATCCTCCACAAACAATAGTATTAGGATGCAGCAACTTATCCCCAGTGCGAGGCCGACGACATTAATAGCCACATAGGCTTTATTCTTGAGCATGGATCGAAACGCTATCTTGAGGCAGTTTCGAATCATAGGCAGCACCGCGCAAATTGAATTTAGTATTATTGAACTACATCCCCACGTTCGTCTTAGACGCTAACAAGGTGGAAAAGGTTAACGGCTGCCCAGTTGCGGAAATGCTTCATTTTACGGGTGAGCAGATGGCAGGTTTCGAGCTTGATGTTGCCATTAGCGATCACCCACAGGCGGTCGTTGCGGAATTCGATCAGGGCAAGCTGTAAAGGCTTGACACCGGGGCCTCTTCGCTTGCTCCGACTAGGCCCCGTACATTGTGATACCACCCACCACCGTGCGCACGATCTCGATCTGTTTGATGGCATCGGCATCGACGTCATGGGGATCGTCGGCGAGGATCACGAAGTCCGCCAGTTTGCCCGCAGTGATACTGCCCTTTATGTTTTCCTCGAAGGAGGCATAGGCACCGTTCATGGTGCAGATTCGCAAGGCCTGGTCGAGGCTGATGCGTTGATTCGGGCCCCAGACCCGGCCCGCGAAATCCTTGCGCGTCACCATGCTCTGTAAGGCCATCAGGGGCTCATAGGGCCCAGGTGTGTAATCGGACGCCGGTGCCACCGGGATGCCGTAATCGAGAAACGACTTGTGGGCAAACATCGACTGCATTTTTTCTTCGCCGTATTCCACCCACTTGTTGCCGTGATAATGAATATAAGTATAGAAGGGGGCAGGTATCACACCCAGGGCCTTAATGCGTCGCAAGATATCCGGAGTGACCAATGAGCAGTGTTCGATGCGATGCCGGGCGTCGGCGCGAGGCCAGAGTGACTGTACCCGTTCGTAGGCATTGAGCACCATTTCGATAGTCACGTCACCATTGGCATGGATGCCGATCTGGAAGTCATTGCGATGGGCATTCTCGACCGCCTCGTGAATCTCCTGCTGGGACATGGTGAGGATGCCGTAGTCGTCGGGCCGACCCACATAGGGAGTGCTCATGCGCATGGTGCGTTCCGACGCCGAGCCATCGGCGGAAAATTTCGCCGCACCGATGCGGAATACTTCATCGCCGAAGCCGGTGCGAATACCGGCATTGATAAAGTCATCGAGCAACCTTCCCCGCGTGAACATGGTTACGCGAAAACGCATATCACCTGCGGCGCGGGCATCCTGGAACGCGATCATATCGTTGCGACCACCCCCGGTCTGCTGTATCGAAGTCAGGCCGGCTTTGGTCATAAGCTCAGAGATGAGTTTGACGCCATCGCGGCGTTGCTCGCGGGTCGAGCCGCTGGGAATCAAACCATCGAATACCCGGCGCGCACGTTCCGCCACCAGTCCGGTGAGGACACCATTAGAATCCCTATAGAATTTGCCGTCATCCGGGTCCGGCGTCTCCGCGGTAACGCCAGCCAGCGCCAGCGCCATGCTGTTATAGACGCCGGTGTGCCCGCCGCGGTGGCCCACCACCACCGGATTATCAGGTACCACGGCATCGATATCGAAGCGATTGATGGGACGACCTTCGGCCAGCTTGGTGTCGTCGTACTTAAAACCGCGAATCCATTCTCCTGCGGGCGTGGTGCGAGCGCGCTGCTGTAAGGCATCCTTGATTTCGGCGATGGAGCGCAGGTCCACATTCACCTGTACCAATTCATTCACACCGGCGCCGGACGCATGGGTATGGGCATCGATAAAGCCGGGGGTAATGGTCATGCCCTCGGCGTCTATGATCTCGGTACTCGAAGTCGCCAGGTTGCGTATGTCGTTGCTGGAGCCCACCGCCACGAAGCGGTCGCGCTTCACCGCGAAGGCCTGCGCTGTGGGTTGGTCGTCGTCTATCGTGATAACACGGGCATTGATTACTACGTAGTCCGGTGCTGCGGCGCTCAGTGGTGCCGGCACCGCAGCAGCCAGCGCAGCCTGGCCTGGAAGTCCGAGGCCAGCGGCCGCCAGGGCGGTGCTGGAGCCGATGAACTTGCGTCTTGAAAACTTGCGTCGAGAGGGTTTGTTTGGGGAAGAGTGAGCCACGGGGTAGCCTCCAATTATTATTCGAATGGGCCGTGCAGTTTCGTAACCGCGTTTACTGGTGCAACACCACTATAGTACTTACTATAATGCCTGCCCGGGTACCAGGTAAAGTCTCTGCTAGCAGCAGGTGTATCTTGCCCCGGTGAGAGGTATTATCCAGAATCCGGTTTTTCACGAGGTGGTCCCATGCTTGAGAAGTACATAATGATCATCATCTATTTCAGTATCCTGATGTTTCTGGGTTACCTCGCATCCAAGCGCGTCAAGAGCATGAAAGATTTTGTCATCGGTGGCAAGTCGCTGAGCTACTGGGTCGCCGCCTTCTCGGCCCAAGCCACCGGCGAGTCGGCCTGGTTGCTGTTGGGGCTCACGGGCATGGGCGCGATGCTCGGATTCAGCACCTATTGGGTGGTGATCGGCGAGCTGTTCGGTGTCGCTTTTGCCTGGTTCCTAATGGCGAAACGCTTCAAGCGGCTTACCGACAAGTACGATGCGATTACTGTCATCGACTACATGGCCAGTCGCTTCAGATCGAAGACCAATGTGCTGCGCATTGTCTCCGCCATCGTGCTTTCTATCTTCGTGCTGATTTATATTTCCGCCCAGATTGACGCCACCGGTTCTGCCTTCGAAACCTTTCTGGATTGGGATTATCGAACCGGTGCCGTCGTCGGCTTCGTCGTAGTCGCTACCTATTGCATCGCCGGCGGTTTTCTGGCCGCGGCCTGGACCGACATGTTTCAGGGCGCGGTGATGTTGGTCTGCCTGATGTTATTACCGGCCGTTGCTTATCTATCCTTGTCGAACAGCGGCTCTATCTACGCGGGTCTGTATGCGATCGAGCCAGGCCTGGTGGATATGTGGGGAGCGGGCGGTTTTACCCTGATGAATGTAGCCGTCGTCGTCGGCATGATGCTCATCGGCCTGGGCTTCATGGGCTCACCACAGGTTTTTGCCAGGTTCATCGCCATTAGGAGCGTGGAACAGATCGATCGCGGTAAATGGGTAGCGATGCTATTTACCCTGTTGGTGGATTTCTCTGCGGTCAGCATCGGTGTTCTGGGACGATATATTTTTACCACCCAGGGTGTAGACCCGGATTCCGTACTGGGTAACGGCGCTCAAAATGTGCTGTCGGAGCTGGTCGAGTATACGTTCCCGCCCCTGATCGTGGGCATTTATGTGGCAGCAGTCCTGTCCGCGATCATGTCCACGGTGTCCTCCCTGCTGGTGATGGCTTCGGCCTCCATCACCCATGACCTCTATGAAAAAATCATTAACCCGGCCCTCAGCGACGCCCATGCCGCCCTCCTGTGTCGCCGCATCACCGTTGTCTTCGCCGCATGCGCTCTGGCTATGGCGGTAGTGATCTCAATCCTGTCGCCTGACAGAACCATCTTCTGGTTCGTTATCTTCGGCTGGGCTGGTATAGCCGCTACCTTCTGTCCCATGATAATCCTGTCATTGTTCTGGCCCCGATTTACGGAGCGGGCGGCGATCGCGGCCATGATCACTGGGTTTTCCATGACCCTGATTACGAAGTTTGTGATTCAGGACTTGGAAGGGATTGGTGCCTACTTTGTTGCCCTGGAAACCATGCCGCCGTCATTTCTGTCGGCCTTGATTGTGGGATACCTGGTTACTATCAAATGGCCGGATCCGGAACTGGAAGCAGAGTATCGAAAAGACCTGGCCAGCCTCGAGGCTGAAGATTCTGAACCTGGGGTTACGGCCACCGCGCCCGTGGCCGGTGCCTGAAAACATGCTATTGATAGGCGCGGCGCCTAATCGCCGCGTCGTTTTCCACGGCTAAAGCGAGCTGGGAGACTATCGATAATACAAGAGTCACCAGTCTAATTTTCATATTAGGTTTCATCCCCTGGTTATAGCCACCCACAACGCCGTGGCGAGTGCTGAGACTACCGCGGATGCCCTGGTCTGCCTAGCGCAGCAACAAGGATTTCCATTACACGTTCGGCCCTGTGCGAGGTGATTTTGGTCTGCGAGCTCGGGAAAATCGTGTAGTATGCGGTCGGTGTCGAAGCAGGATTCGAAATTCTTTGCCTGCGGGTCGGGTCTGTAGCTAAACGAATCGAAAAGGAATCCAGTATTAAAGGTTTGCCAATGGTTTTTATCCGGCTTTCAATCGTTTTGCTGTCCCTGCTTATGCTTACGGCTTGTGGGTTGGGCACGGCCGGTGCGCGCCCGACGACCAGTCTCTACTGCGATAATTTTCTTATTTACAGAATGTGCGCGCGGGATATGGATAGCGATGGTGTCGTCGAATTTGTTTACTTCGAAGCATCGGAAGAGGTATTCATGTGACGCGAAGGCGCCAGGGACGACATCCCCGCAGACATGAAAATTCACCAATGCGCCGAGGTCATGGACCCGGAGCTGTTAGCCACCACCAATCGTGTGTTCTTCGTCGATGACGAGACCAGCTACCTTGAGAGGCAGGATATTCGCGGGGGCATGATGATCAGATACATCACCAAATTACCTTGGGTTGCTGCCTGCAATATGAGAGCAGACCAGTCCAGGGGCGAAAACCAAAGCTAATTCCCTTCAAGCAAAACGGGGGTGGAGGAATTAATAGAAATTCCCCCACCCCCGTTTGTATTCGGCTGCTGCCGGCAACAACGGCTTGCCGAATTATCCTCCGAACAGGGTAATGTTAAAAATCCTCGCCATGATCAAAATTCCGCTCAAGCCGGTAAATACAAATAGGCTGAGGAAAGAGAAATATCTGGCAAATGTTGATGGATAAAAGGCCTTGTCCTTCTTCGGTATGATTGTGAGGCAATAGTAGACATTGAAGAAGTAGATGACCGGCGCCACGAAGAAGGCCAGCGCGGAGGCTACCAACACCAGGTACACGGGTCTGGGCATGCCAATGATAATCACGAGTGCGGCCACCAGGGAAAAAATCATAGTGGCGCGATAGATGTTGTACTCCGAATACCATTTGGATTTGTGCTCGGAACTCAATTCGGATCTATCCACTCCTTGTAATCCCGCGGTCGCTGGAAAGATATTGCGGCAGCAGGCGCCAACTATGCGAGGCCAACCATCGAAATAGTTAAACACAGTCGAAAAGGTCGCAGCGAAAGCGCCAATCAGAAATATGACCATCAGGCCATTGCCGACGCTTTCAGTAAAAATCCTGGCGATGTCGCCGATTACGTCCTGCCCCGATACCTCCGATGGATACATCCAGATGGCGGCGAGGATCAGAAATATACAGGCGATGATGAACGACACGACATGACCGAGACGAAAATCCCATAGACCGATGGTGAACCAACGCTGGCAATAGACTTGGGCGTGCGCCGGTAGTAGGGAGGTGTCCACCGTCAAGTCTTCTTTCTTCGGAGCAAAAGGATCGAAGCGCCGGGCCAGTCCCATCTCCTCCAAGGTGCCTCTTATTCTCCCCATGCCTACCTTCTTGGCCTTGCCCCATTCCGATGCCTGCAGGGAGACATCGATACCGGTGGGCAGCAGACCCAGGAAGCCGGCGATAATCAGCCAGGACCCGGGCGGCATGTCGAAGATAAAAAAGTATTGCACGACAGAAATCGAAGGAGGATTAACAAAGAAAACGAACACCGTGGTAACAAAAAGAAAGCCGGCGGCTATTTTAGCCACCCGTTCCACAATTTTATAATTACCGCGTAGCAGTATGAAAACACAAAATGCGCCTAAAACGGCGGCGAAGATCTCTATCGGTATTTCAAATCCCAGCGCCTCGCTGAACAAATAGCTGAACAGAAAATAAAGCACCGCCGCTGCCGCTATCAGACGGCCCGCCTGACCGATAACACATTGCAAAATTGTGGTCGCCATGACGTACCACAGGGGCCATTTTTTCCAGGCCGTACCATAGGCTTCTATCAGGCTTTTTCCGGTTGCATTGGTAAAGCGGAAAGCCATTTCGAAGCCATAATATTTAAATACATAGGCCACGGGAATACACCACATCAGGGCATAGGCGAAGCGCCCCCCTGCAGTTGGGGCGGTGATGATGTGGCTGGTACCGATTCCGGTCATCATCAGGATAATGCCGGGCCCGAAATGGGAAATCATCTTGCCGA
>CAJXIY010000106.1 GCA_913054495.1 uncultured Gammaproteobacteria bacterium
GCGCTGGCTAAAGTGAAGGATATATGGCCGTGCGCAAGGGGACTAGGCAACTCGAATTCGCGGATAAATGACACATATATTCGGCCAGATCCGGACCAGCTAGGGGCCTCTAACGGTTGTAGAAGCTGGTTACGACGTCACACAAGACCTGGGGATCTTTCGCGCCGGACAACTCCCGAATCGAGTGCATGCCGAGGGTGGCGATGCCGATATCGATGGTGGTAATGCCCAGCTCCGCGGCGATGATTGGGCCGATAGTGCTGCCGCAGGCCATATCATTGCGCATGACGAAGCTCTGACAGGACACGCCCAGCTCGGCACAGAGTGACTTGAAGAAGGCTACGGATCGGCTATTACTGGCGTAACGTTGGTTGGCGTTGATCTTTATCACCGGACCCCGGTCCAGGATCGGCTGGTGTTTCTCGTCATGCTTATCGGCATAATTAGGATGTACGCCGTGGGCGTTGTCGATCGAAAGCAACACGGACTGTCGTACCACGCGTTCGAGGGCATCGCTGCTATCATCCTCAGCCGTAATCATGCGCTCCAGCACCGCTTGCAGAAAGGGGCCCTGGCGCCTGCGCTGGAAACACTGCCCACCTCTTCATGATCGTTGCAGACCAGCACGCTGGCATGGGAATCATCGCTGGCCAGCAGGGCTTTAATCGCGAGAAAACAGCTGAGTAAATTATCCAGCCGCGCCGAGGCAATAAATTGCTGTTGCAGCCCCACCATCGCCGCGGCCTGGGTGTCGTAGAGCATCAGTTCATGAGCGAGTATTTTATCAATATCTTCAGCGTCGTCCCGTTGCCGCAGATGTTGCAGCAGAAAAGCATCGAGACTGAAGTCTTCGCCTGCGGGTAATTGCAGGAGTATGGGTGAGAGTTCCTTCTGTGGGTAACCGCCCTGCCCTTGTTTACGTCCCGATCGAGATGGATTGCGAGACTGGGGATGAAGGCAATCGGTTCGCGTAGATCGATGAGGGTCGAGCCCAACGCACCCAAGTGGGTTTGAAAATCGACACGCCCCGCCAGGGAAAGATCTCGATCGAACCACAGATGCAGCAGGGCCCCACCATAGACTTCGACGCCGAGTTGCAAATAACCGTGCCGGTGTATTTCCGAAGAAGGTTTGAGCTTTAGACAGGGACTGTCGGTATGGGTGCCGGCCAGCCGCAGGCCGTCACTCACAACCGCCGCCTTGCCGGTCTTGATGGCAACCAGCGCGGAATCATTGCGGTTTACATAGTAGCTCGAGTGTTTCTTCAGCTGCCAGTGCAGTGTCTCATCGAGGCGTTCGAACCCAGCCTGTTCCAGCAAGGTCGACATGTTGGCAACGGCATGAAATGGGGTGGGCGATTGCCCCAGGAAAACCAGCAATTCGTCGTTAAAACTTGCACTACTCATGGCGTGAGACAGCCATCGTTATGTAACGATCAGGCGTAAACCCGGACCTAACGTATTTCAAGCAACTCAACGTCGAAAATCAACGCCGAATTAGGCGGTATCGCCGGTGTGGGTGAAGACGTGCCGTAAGCCATCGCCGGGGGAATGAACAGCCGCCACTTGTCACCCACCTTCATCAGTTGCAATGCCTCGGTCCAACCGCTGATAACTTGCGAGAGGCCGAACTGGGCCGGCTCGCCACGATCGACGGAGCTATCGAATACGGTGCCGTCGGTGAGAGTACCGTGGTAATGGGCAAGCACGGCTTCATCGACCTCCGGGGAAGCGCCATCTGCTGGACCCGACGCCAGGATCAAATACTGCAGCCCGGAATCGAGACTGACAACCCCTTCCTTGTCCGCATTTTGACGCAGAAACTCTTCGCTCGCCGTCAGATTATCAGACAGGGCCGCCGCCGCTCTTTCCTGTGCCCGTTGTTGATATAATTGTATTGCCGCTAATAATTCCTCATCACTCAACTGCACCGTGCCGGCAACCGCATCCAGCAAGCCGGCGATAAAACTGTTCAGCCCGATACTATCGAAGATCTGCTGATCGTTCAGATTCTTACCCACGTTTGCCCCCATGGAATAACCGATGCGATTGTCCTCATTTTCCAGATCGATATCATCTTGGGCTGCCGCACCACCGGCAAGGGATAACAGCAACGCGGATATCATGAGCGTGCTGATGCCTGGCCAATTTTTTATCGCAATTGTTTCCATACCATTTCCCTTACATTCATAGGACAATCATCGGCTCCGCTGGCTATAGACCGCCGCTACCGAATTGAGGGGCATACTAGCGAGGTTGGGTGGCAAATACCAGGGCCGAACTTTCTGACAATTCCGGACTCAAAATATCATGTCACCCAATAAAGTATCCCGATCTTACAGCAAGCCGGAAACCACTGCCGAGATGCCCGATTCGAAACCGATTATCTCTCTTCTCTGCCTCGCGGCAGTGTTGGCAATATTGAGCCAATGTTCCCAACCGATTACGGTATCGGTTAACAATCAAGCTGTCTTCGATCCTGGCGGTCGTCTGCTCGGCCAGCAAACCATCGATTCCAACCTGCAGGGATGCATTAACCTTGCGGTCCGGCAGCAAAAGCTGAATAGCGCCATGGAACTCACCGTCTTGTCCTGCGCCAATTCACAGGTGGGTGTTCTCGACAACATCGAGCAGCTGGCCCAGTTACGATTTTTGGACCTCGCCAATAATTCAATCAGCAACCTCACACCCCTCGAGCAATTAGGCCAACTCAGCGGCCTCAACCTGGTGAACAACGTCATCACCGACATCAGTGCGCTGTTCAATATTGTCAGCCTGACTTCCGTCAGCCTCAGCGGTAACCAACGTATCGACTGCGAGCAGCTTGACACCCTCGAAGATAAACTGGGGGACAAACTGACCCGGCCGGCGAGTTGTCGCAACTGATTTCAGGGTCACGCCCGGGCGACGGTCACGCCGCCATGGCAGCGGAGCGAATGCTCTGGCTGCTAATGGATGGTTTCTTCTGAGCTGCGAATACGGCGATTCGTGAATCAATGCCGAGTCTTGTCACCGCAATCTTCTTCGCTGGCCCCGTCCGCCGACTCCGATGACAGGGCTGTGGGCGTCTCATCTTCTTCCAGGGCCGAACTCAACAACGCCGATTTGTGTTTCTTTGCGGTCTTGGCGCCAAGTTGCTTCAGGGTTTCTACGCGCTTGATTAAGTTGCCACGGCCTGACTGCAGCTTGTTGTGGGCACGTTCAAAACTTTTCTTACTGGCGTCGATCTTGGTGCCGACGTCATCTAAATCCTCCACGAAGGCAACAAATTTATCGTAGAGAGCACCGGCACGCTCTGCGATTTCCTTCGCGTTGAGGTTTTGCTGTGCCAGCCGCCACAGATTTTGAACGGTCTTCAGGGTGGTGAGCAAGGTGGTGGGACCGACGAAAATAATATTGCGATCGAAGGCGTAAAGAGAAAGCTCGGGATCATTCTGGATCGCCGTGAAGTAGGCGGCCTCTATGGGCATAAACAGGAAAACGTAATCCAGCGAGTTAATGCCGGCCAGATTCTGATAGTCCTTGGCGGAGAGGGATTTTACGTGTTGACGGATAGACTGCAGATGCTGTTTCAGTAACTCTTCCCGCTGGGGCGACTCATCACTGCTGCAGAACGCATCCCAGGCTTTCAGGGAAACCTTGGCGTCGATAATCAGGTCTCGCGACTCCGGCAGGTGCACGATGACATCGGGTTGATACTTGGTGCCGTCTTCCGCCTCGAGGCCAGCCTGAACTTCATATTCCCTGCCCTTCACTAGGCCGGATTTTTCCAGTACCGATTCCAGAATAAATTCACCCCAACTCCCCTGGGCCTTGTTGTCTCCCTTCAGCGCATTGGTCAGGTTGATCGCATCGGCACTGATCTTGTTGTTCAATTCCTGCAGGTTTTTAATTTCCTTGGCCAGGGAGAAACGCTCCTTGGATTCCTTGTCGTAGGTCTCCTCTACCCGTTTTTCAAATTGTGTAATTTTTTCTTGCAGGGGAGAGAGTATGGCGGCGAGACTGTCCTTGTTTTTCTCCAGAAAATTTTTACTCTTGTCTTCGAATATTTCGTTCGCGAGATTTTTAAATGCCGCACCCAGTTGTTCCCGCGATTCATTGAGCAGGGAGAGTTTTTCGTCGAATTGCTTTCTTTCCAGATCGAGACTGGTCTGCAGCCTGGCGATGTCTTCCCGGAATGTTTGATTGTCGCCTCGCACAGAATCGTTGTCCGCTTGCAATTGCGTCAGCCGTGCATGCAAATTAGCCGCTTCCGATTCCTTCGCGGCACAACGTTCCTGCACGCCAGCTTCCCTAATGCTAATAAGCTGTAGCTTACGCAGCAATACGGCGATAGCTACGGCAAGCAGCAACAATCCGGCACCGAGAAAAAAAGAACTAGTCATTAAGAAACCTCTGATCATTCAATGGCCACTCTGCAGGAGTCTGGCGCGCGGGCCTAACTGAGATTGTCGTTGATAACCTGCAATAGCTCTTCGATGATTTGATCTGTTTCTTCCGAGCTTTCTCGCGCTTGCGTCACCACATTGACCACCGTGCCGGTTGCCTGCAGCCGTATGTTGAAGTCTTTCTCTTGTATCGCTTCGTCATTGTTGCCGCCAAACAGTCGACCGATGAAACCCACATTGCCTTCTTCCGCAATGCCGGCAAATTTCACATTGAAATAGGCTTCGGTTCGGTCGCTATCCACGATGACGATATCGGCTTTTTCCAGGGCTTGGCGGATCTGCACCCAGGCTCTGTTGAATTCAATTCGCAACTCCAGTATCTGCTCACCCAGCTCATTTTCTATGATATTCGCCTTGCGCTCCGATTCGATGCTGCCAGCCAGCAGGCTCGAGGTGGAGGCCTGGTAGACATCATTCCGGTCGGCAAGATATTGGGACACGGTATCGAGAATCTGTCGCTCTTTATCGGCCGAGTCGGAGGATTCCGGCCAGTTTAAAACCGTGGGGGCCGGCTCACTTCTTGCGCTTTCCATATGCAGCACGTAAATCTCTGAATAACCGGAGTGCAACCCCGGTTCGATAGTGACCTGGTATTTGTGCCGGAATTCGAGTTCGTTATCGACTTCGAGCCATGAGGTTTCCATGATGCCAGCGCTTGGGTCTTCGAAATCGAGAATGATTTCCAGGCGCGTCCAGTAGTCTCTAACCAGGGGCCAGACCTGTCCTGGCGTCGCATCGAGGACAATCCAGTCCTCACCGGCGAGGCTCTGAATAATCACCCCCTGGCGTCGGTTGGTTTCGATGGGCTTGGGCAGGGGGGTTCTCTCGAATAGCTCCGATTCCGCAAACAGCCGCTCGGGAATGACGTAGAGCTGGTCAATGGTATAGCTGTCCAGTTCTTCCGGAATAGTCATGGTGGGAAGCACCTGGGCATCGGTGTAGCTTTCTACGCGGTTACGCAATATGCCGGTCTCGCCGGCTATATAACTGCAGGCGCCAAGCGACAAGAAAAGACCAATTATGATTAACTTCCTGAGCATGAAGAACGATTCCTGAATTATTGAATTAAGCCGCGACAGACAAATTGATCCCTGCCTGCTGTAGGGCTTCATTTACTTGGATGTGATATCTGGCGTCAAGTTCCACCATTGGCAATCTAATTCCCGCCTCAATCATGCCCATCTTCTGCAAGGCCCACTTAACCGGTGCCGGGTTTGATTCCAGGAACAGGTTCGCGTGTAATCGGGCGAGCCGATCATCGGCGGCCTGCGCCGCCAACCCATCTCCGGATAGCGCCAATGCACACATCGCCGACATCTGCGCCGGTGCCACATTGGCCGTGACGGAAATTGTACCTGCAGCACCACCTAAAATCAGCGGCAGGGACAGTGCATCTTCACCGCTATAGACCTGCAGTCGACCGGCACACTCTCGGATAAGTTGCAGGCCCCGGGATAGATCCCCGGTGGCGTCCTTGATGGCGACGATATTTTCTAGCGCGGCCAGTCTGCCGACGGTCTCCAGGGCCAGGTCGCAGGCGGTTCGGCCCGGGACGTTGTATAAAATTTGTGGAATGTCGACAGCCTCCGCTATCGCCTTGAAATGACGATATAAACCCTCCTGTGAAGGCTTGTTGTAATAGGGTGTAACCAGCAGTGCGGCGTCGGCACCATGCTCCCGTGCCGATTCCGTGAAGAACAAGGCCTCGGCGGTGTTATTCGATCCGGTACCGGCGATGACGGGGATCCGACCCCTTACCAACTCCACCGCATGGGCTACCAGATCACAGTGTTCCTGGCTGGTAAGCGTCGCCGACTCACCGGTAGTCCCCACCACGACAACGGCGTTGGTGCCAGACTCGATATGCCACTGCAGCAGGAGATCGAGCGCAGGCAGGTCCAGCGCACCATCGCTGTGCATCGGCGTAACGATCGCTACGATGCTGCCTCGAACCTCGAAAGACATGGAATTCCTCTTGCTAGAATAAGCACCGGTCTCAGGCTAGGAAAGCACCGGCGCCACCATCTACGGACCTGACCGGTGATTTTAGCATATCGTCGCAACCACGACCAAAGTTCAAACCTGGCGGGACTCGCTGATCTTGGCCTGCAGGCGGCCGGGCCAGGCATTGATGATGGCCTTGATGAATGTGGCCAGTGGAATCGCGAAAAATACGCCACCCAATCCCCAGATACCACCGAAGACCAGCACCGCGCTGATGATCGCCACCGGGTGAAGGTTGACCGCTTCCGAGAAGATCACCGGAACCAGCACGTTACCGTCGATGAGTTGCAGCACCCCATAGGCAATCAACACCGTGTAAAATTCACCGCCAATTCCCCATTGCACGAAAGCCACCGCGGCAATGGGTACCGTCACGACGGTAGCCCCTATATAGGGCACGATCACTGATAAACCAACCAGCACCGATAACAGCAGTGCATAGTTAATCCCAAGCACGACGAATGTGAGATAACTGGCACTGCCGACGATGATTATTTCCACCACCTTGCCGCGAATATAGTTCGAGAGCTGCTCATCCATTTCCACCCAGATGCGACTCATCAGCGGCCGGTTTCGGGGCAGAAAATTACCCGCCCACTTCACCAATTGGGTCTTGTCTTTCATCACGAAGAAAACCAGGATGGGCACGAGGATGACGAAAACCACCCAGGCGATGACGCTGGGAATACTGGCCAGGGAATATTCCAGTATATTCTGACCGTAGCCGGCGAGCTCGCCTCTAACGCCGACAATAAAATCCTGTATCTGTTGTTCGGAGAACAAATTCGGGTAATTTTCCGGCAACAGCATCAGGGACGCCTGCCACTGGCTTAGCAGATTGGGCAACTCATTCATCAGACGACGCAACTGGTTCCAGGCCTGGGGCAGGAGAAATAGCAACAACAGCAGAAAGATGCCGATGAACAGCATGTAGACCAGGGTGAAAGCCAGCCGTTGCGACAGACCATAACGCAGCAGAACATTGATCAGGCCCTGCATGAGATAGGCGATAATCACGGCGGTGATTAACGGCGCCAGCGCGCTACCAAACAGCAGTAATATGGTCAGGCCGAGCGCCAGCAGGATCACCAAAATGATCGATTCTTCATCGTGAAAGTAACGATCGTAAAAGTCATTGAGTAGTTGTTTCATGCCGAGCGCATCCCTGTCATTAGCTAGCCCTTCCTGATCCAGTAATAATAGCAAAGCTCATTTTTCTGAAAATCCAAAATCTGATGATCGCTGTGATCGATGAAGAGGTGGAAATCCTTCTCCGAGCCGGGATCGGTTGCCACCACCTTCAGAATTTGGTTGGGCTCCATATTATTCAGGGCCAGTTTCGCCTTCAGCAAGGGCATGGGGCACTGCAAACCACTCAGGTCCAACTCTATATCTACATCTATGTCCATGGTGGTATTTTATCCTGCTACATCATATTTCGCCACAAGACACCGACCCCATAGAGCAGGCTGAGGCGCCCCGGTATCGCCTGTTGGCGCAACTAAAATGCAATATTTTGTGGTAGGGTGGGTCTTACACGGTATCGTGGTTGCTCTTATGCGTATGCGAACTCGCTGGCTAATTTCCTCATTCCTGCTAATTCCTCTTAGTTTGTCGTCATTTGGGCCGCAAGCTCAAACACCCCTGCCCCGTTTGGGAGATCGAATCTCCGGCACCATATCCCTGGGACAGGAATATGAGATGGGGCAACAGTTCCTGAGCTCGATCCGGCGGGCCACCTCGACCATACCCGACGCACTGCTGCACGGTTATCTGGAAAATCTCACCTACAAACTGGCGGCCCAGAGCCAGCTCCAGGATCATCGCCTCTCCTTCGTTATCATCGACAGCGAGGAGTTGAACGCATTTGCTGCCCCAGGAGGCATTATCGGTGTCAACACCGGCCTGTTCCTGAACGCCGAGACCGAAGCCGAATTTGCTTCGGTAATGGCCCATGAGATCGCCCACGTCAGCCAGCGCCACTTCGCCCGCAGTATCGATGACGCCAGAGCGAATCGAGTACCTGAATTAGCCGCCCTGCTGGCCGGGGTGATTGTCATGGCGACATCGGACGGTCAACATGGCGCAGCCGCCATCGCTGCGTCCCAGGGTCTGGCGCTGGAAAATCGCCTGCGCTTCAGTCGCAGCAACGAAGCCGAGGCGGATCGCATCGGTCAGGATACGATGTTCAACGCCGGCTTCGATCCGGATCACATGTCCTCCCTGTTCGAACGCCTGATCGCGATCAATCGCTTCGGCAGGCGACCACCGGAATTCCTACTGTCTCACCCGGTTACCGAATCGAGAATCGCCGACGCCCGCGGACGGGCGATTCGTTATCCCTCTAGATCCTACAGCCAAAACCTGGAATACCAGATCATCCGCGCCCGCGTGATTGGGCACTACGCCGCCGACAAGGAAAGCCTGGTTGCCAACAGCGAAAGAGCGCTACAAATCAGCCGCGACGAATTATCCCGGGATGCCAGTCGCTATGGACTCGCTATCGCCTACTTCGAAGATGAACAGTACGGCAGAGCCTTGGAGACCTTGGCACCCCTGCTGGAGAAAGAGCCAAATCGAATCAGCTATGCGGTAACCCAGGCGGAGTTTTACACTGCCCAGAATGAGCCGGGCAGGACCCTGAATTACCTGCGCCGGCATTTGGAAATCAATCCAGACAACCATCCCCTCACCATGGCCTATGTCGATGCCCTCGTGGAATCCCGCGCTTATAACGAGGCGGCTGCTTTGATGGAAAGGCACAGCAAGAACAGGCCCAACGACCATCACCTGTGGTACCTGCTTGCCGAAGTCCAGGGCCAGGCCGGAAACATCAGTAAGGTGCATCAGGCCCGAGCAGAGTATTTTGTGCTGTTGGCAGAATTGAGCAGGGCTCGGGAACAGCTGCGGTACGCCTTACGCATCGAGACTGACAATGGTGCGGCGCCGGCGGAAGAGGCCAGGCTGCGGCAAAAAATTCGTGAACTCGAACAGAGAATGAGCGGCTAGGCTCGCCACGCATGTACCCAAAGGGGGGTTCCCAGAAGCGGGCCTTGGTCGGTCTAGGCTCGCCCCCTCACCTTGAGTCTATTACTGCTGGCAAAGTCGAGCATCCGTTGCAGCGGTATCATGGCCTGGGCAGCGAGGACCGCATCCACTTCTATTTCATTGTCCCCCGCCAGTAAAGAATCATAGAGCCTGTGCACCGAGTTCATGCCCATCCACGGGCAATTCGCGCAGCTTCTGCAAGTTGCATCGTTACCCGCAGTGGGCGCTATGATGAAGCGTTTGTCCGGCGCTTCCTGCTGCAACTTGTGAAAAATACCTTGATCAGTGGCGACGATAAACTCGGGGTTCGGCAGACGCCTGGCGGCGGCTATAATCTGTGTAGTGGAGCCGATGACATCGGCCATTTCCAGTACCGCGGCAGGTGATTCCGGGTGTGCCAGCACCGCGGCTTGCGGATACAGGGCGCGCATATCCTGCAGGCCCCTGGCCTTAAATTCCTCATGCACGATACAGGCGGCATCCCACAGCAATATGTCCGCCCCCGTGGTTTTCTGAATGTAGCGGCCCAGGTGCTTGTCCGGCGCCCACAGAATTTTCTGGCCCTGATCCATCAGATGTTCGATGACATCGACAGCGATACTGGAAGTGACCACCCAATCCGATCGCGCCTTCACCGCCGCCGAGGTATTGGCATACACCACCACCGCCCTTTCCGGATGCTGGTTGCAGAAGGCGGCGAAGCGCTCGATGGGACAGCCAATATCGAGAGAGCAGGTGGCATCCAAGGTTGGCATCAACACTGTCTTGTCAGGACTCAGAATCTTTGCCGATTCCCCCATGAAGCGCACCCCGGCCACCAGCAGAATATCGGCGTCACACTCCCTGCCGAATCTCGCCATTTCCAGGCTGTCACCGACGAAGCCGTCGCTTTCCTCCGCCAGATCCTGCAGCAGGGAATCGGTGTAATAGTGGGCAACCAAGCGGGCATTTTTCTCCACCATCAACTTCTTCACCTGGCTGCGGTAGCGCTCGAGTTCAGCGGAATCCAATTGCTCGGGCATGGCGGCCTGATCCAGGTACTGCTTCACGATGGCGGTGTCCGCCGCCAGTCGAGGCTCGGAATCTGCGGTATCTACCTGACTCATAGTCAAACTCAAATAAACCAAGAATCCCCATTTTATCACAGGAACAATGGCAGAATAATGAAATCGGACAGGCGAGACGGCGGCAGCGGACCGAACTCTATGCCCGCTAATCTGAGCTTTCTACAGTGGGGAATAAGTGGTGGGGCGTGCGCGACTTGAACGCGCGACCAATTGGTTAAAAGCCAACTGCTCTACCAACTGAGCTAACGCCCCACGCAGAGGGCGGTATAGTACTATCAAAATAAAAAAAGACAAGCCATGAGCCGCAATTTCTCAATCCAAATGGAATTAGCTCTAGAACCCGCTCATAACCAAGTCCTTCTTCACAGTGTTCTTCATCGCGCGCCGCCCCTACCCCGGAATTCTCAACCAACCGCCATACGGCTCTGCCCGAGAAATATTCCCACAAATTTCGAGATCTTTCAAAAAGATTAGTTCGAAAAGTGAGCCACGCCGATCATGAGAAACTTTCCCGGCGAAGATCCTCTACAGTACCCTACTTTCCTTGCGACCATTCGCGCTTCCATTTTTTCAGCGCTGCGGAACT
>CAJXIY010000107.1 GCA_913054495.1 uncultured Gammaproteobacteria bacterium
AATAAATGTTCTGGTGTCATGCTATTTCCCTTTCAAAAGAAATTCGTTCTCTTTGAGTAAAACAGAGGGCGTTGCGGTAAGAGGGGGAAAACAGTGCCCTATAGCATCTCACAATAGCGTCAGAAAAGCGCATAATCTGCGCAGTCCAACCTAAATGGTTGATTACCCTCACGAGTCGTGAGATTTTACGTCTTTGCGGGGCTGCGTACGTCTTATGAACAACGCAATTCGAGAATTTTTACAATAGAAGATTGGTGAAGGCACATAGCAACCGGTCGCCTTTGGCCGATAACGGACACTTAGAGCAATACTGGGCAGGATTGCACTAGAGCCGCGAAACTTTAGTGCTATATCCTGTATATGCATGACGACATATTGGATGATTTCAGGAGGAATCGGTGACGCCTGTACATTTTTGATCGATTCATGCGCTAGATTGTCGCAGAATGACGTTTAACTTGTCAGTACCGTCATGTGAGCACTACTATTCAACACGGAACCCACATTCTTCATCGTCAGATGCAGGAAAATTTGCCGATCGCAAGCTCCGGCGATGGTCCTTACGTTATTGACACCGAGGGCAAACGCTACCTTGATGCCTGTGGTGGCGCTGCGGTTTCCTGTCTCGGCTACTCTCACCCCCGCGTCACTCAGGCCATCAAGGCTCAGCTAGACAAGATAGCCTTTGTTCATTCTGCTTTCTTCAGTTCACAGCCTGCTGAAGAGCTGGCTGACTTCCTGGTGACGCGGGCACCGGAAGGTATCGAGCATGTTTATTTTGTCTCCGGTGGCTCCGAAGCTATCGAATCTGCGCTGAAGCTGGCACGACAATACTGTCTGGAAAAAGGCCAGGCTCAACGGGTGACCTTCATTGCCAGACGCCAGAGCTACCACGGCAATACCTTGGGTGCATTGGCGGTGGGCGGAAACCAGGCTCGCCGCAAAGTCTATCAGCCCCTGCTCATGGATGTGGAACACATCAGTCCCTGCTACCAGTACCGGGATCAAAAACCAGAGGAATCGGCGGAAGAGTACGGGCTCAGGGTCGCCAACGAACTGGATACACGCTTGCAGCAAATCGGAGCTGAAAATGTCATCGCCTTTATCGCCGAACCAATAGTGGGAGCGACGGCTGGGGTCTTGGTTCCTGCTCCCGGTTACTGGCGCCGCATCAGGGAAATCTGCGACCAACACGGCATCCTGCTTATTCTCGATGAAGTAATGTGCGGCATGGGTCGTACCGGCAGTTTGTTCGCCTGCGAGCAGGAAGACCTGCGCCCGGATATTATCGCAGTAGCCAAGGCCCTGGGTGCCGGCTATCAGCCCATAGGTGCTATGTTATGTTCCAGCGAAATAGTTGCTTGCCTGCGCAGGGGCTCGGGCGCGTTTCAACATGGACATACTTACCTCGCTCATGCAACTGCCTGTGCAGCGGCGCTTGCAGTTCAGCAAACCATTGAAGAGGAGAATTTGTTGGAGAATGTCCGCAACATGGGCAGTGAATTTGAACAGGCTTTAATTTCCCAATTCGGCAAGCATCCTGCCGTCGGTGATATTCGTGGGCGCGGACTGTTCTGGGGTCTCGAACTGGTGGCCGACAGAGCCAGCAAGGAGCCATTCGATCCGGCCCTGAGGATTGATCAGGCGATCAAGCACCAGGCGATGGAGCACGGTCTGATGTGTTTTCCAGGCAGCGGCACCATCGATGGTACTCGTGGCAACCATATTATGCTGGCACCTCCCTACATAATTCAGCCGGATCAAATTCAGGAGATTGTTGCAAGGCTGGCGCAGGCCTTGGACGCTGCACTCGGGGACAGGGGTGTGCCGACGTGAATTGGGTGATGAGGAGCACTCCTGGTGAGGTATTGACAAGTTAACTGTCAAAGTCGGCTATGGTGGTTTCACCACGCAGGCCTTCCAATACAATGCGGGTTTTTTCTTCGGCGGAGTAGTGTCGGCGGGTGGCCCGACGAATATCTCGAATAGTCTTCTGGGCACTGCTTTTCTTTCTCATCATCACTTCCTCTTGGAGTTAACGATGAGCCAATACTGTCTCTTAGGCAATTAGGGGATTATGTCCAACTAGGGCTGACGGGATACAGAATCACTCGATGAGCGAATAGCCTGAGCCTGAGAGTTGCCGAGAAGTAAATCGAGCCACCGACACCAGAGTTTTCAGTAGGCTGTATGACCGATTCATCAATTATAACAATGAGTTATAAGCACGAAATCGAAGTGTGCTATGGGCTCGGTGCGAATCACCTCCCCAAAAGTGGATCAATCCATATCACCCCTTACTTCTGTACTACGAGGGGCATATGATGATCAGACTAGCCCATGCCTTATCAATGCTGATTGTGCCTCTAAATTGGTTCCATTGATGAAGTACATGCAGTGGAGCAGTAAATTGACATTTAGCGGCACGCCAATCTCGGATATTTTATGACACCACTACTGAAATATTTAGCACCATTAAGCATTGCTTTGTTGCTAGCTACTCCTTGCGCGCAGGCTCAGAACTCCCAGGCGCGACCACAATCGGGAAACATCATGTCTTGCACAGCTCCCACTGGTGAATCGGGTGGCCTGAGTTTTCCTGCAGATCAATCCTATCTTCGTGCCGCAGTTCCAGGCAATGAAGCCTATGACTCTATCGATGGCATGCGCATGAAGCAACTCGTTGAAGAGCAGACCGCAATTGCTCGAGGCTACAGGGATGCGGGTAATCAATTCTGGGGCAGAATAATCGGTACCAAGTCGGATCATGAAACTGCGATGTGGATGGCAGAGCAACTTCGCGATGCCGGAGCAGAAAACGTGAGACTCGACCCTATTGAATTGCCACCCCAATGGTTGCCAGAAACATGGGAAGTCTCTGCAATTCGCAATGGGCAAGAAATTGCGTTGGCGTCAGCATGGCCGACATATGGCTCTGTTGGCACTGCGCCTTCTGGCCTGGAGCTTGAATTGATTGATGTTGGCTTGGGTATGGAAACAGACTTTCAAGGCAGGGATGTGAACGGCAAGGCGGTAATCGTTCACTCCATCCCTACATCTGGGGCGATTATAAATTCGGCTGCACGGAGTGGAGCGATTCGACGGGCAGATGAAAAGGGCGCTGCAGCCATACTCGTCGTACTAGAATTGCCTGGCAATCTACAGATGTCCCTGTACGAAGCCGGTACATCAGTGCCGACACTGGCACTCGGATCCCAAGACGGTGCAGCACTTCAGCAAATGCTTTCCAGTGGCGACTCGGTAATACTCAATTTGAGACTGGAAGTAGAAGAGCATGAAGGATTATTCACATACAGTGTGCGGGGTGAAGTGCCGGCTGCCTCAGCCGATGCTGAGAAGGTTGTCATCGTAGCTCATCGTGACTCTCTTTTTGAAGGAGGCAGTGACAACGCCTCCGGTGTCGCCACCGCCATTGAGCTCATTCGTTACTTTGCCCAAGTGCCCTTAGACCAACGGATACGCTCTATAGAAATAGTTGGAACGCCGGGCCATCACAATCTGGAAAGCACGGGACATAGTTGGTTGCGAGAAAAACAAGGGCAACTATTGCAGCGTGCTGTGCTGCTGATTAATGCTGAACATACCGCTCACGCCCTGGTAGATCGCTGGGGTAGTGAACTGTGTGCAACGAATTCTCTCGGACCGTTTTCCTGGCGCATTAATGGCTCGACCGAACTCCAGCGCCTCACACTTCAGGCTTTTGACGACTTTGGTATTCCTCGCTGGATCGAGACTGGCGGACCAACCGGTGAGATCCGTCCCATAAGCAATGTGGTGCCATCGATCGTGCTGATGCATGCCGGGGTGTTACTGCATTCGAATATCGAGACGGCCGCTGCTGTACCCGCCATTGGCCTGGCTGCGACCACGCGCGCCTATGCCCGGATAATCGATGAGGTAAATAAACTGGAGGCTTCGCGTCTTGTTTCTCGTGAGCAATAAAGCGGTAATCAAAGGAGACGGACGAAATAGAACTATTTTCGCTCGACTGAGTCGGACTTCGAGTCGAGACTAATAGAAGGACAAATCAAGGGGTCAGAGTAAAAATACAGTAGTTTGAAGAGATGGTGCCCAGGTGTGGAATCGAACTATAGACACGAGAATTTTCAGTAGTCTCTGCGACCGATTGTTTAATTGAATCAATAAGTTAAAAGTACGAAAACAAAGTGTACTAATAGAGTGTACTGTGGATTTACCGCCTGAGCGTGTCAAAACTACTGTATTTTTACTCTGACCCCATTTCTCTTTTAGACACTGCACTCCTCAATCGTCTGCGAGAGTACGATCCCAATTTCATCGTGAATCACCATATCAGCATAACCGTCCATCTCTGTTGGCTCTCGATTTAAGATCACCAGCTTTGCACCATACTGTTTTGCCTGTAAGGGAAAACTCGCAGCCGGATAGACAAGCAATGATGAGCCGATGGCAATAAACAGATCGCAAGCAATCGTCGCTTGCTCCGCCAACAACATTTCACGCTCGGGCATCGACTGCCCAAAAGAAATGGTGGCTGTTTTAATCAACCCGCCACAGTGCTCACAGTCAGGGACTTCTCCATGCTTCTGAAAAGCCACTTTCAAGGGAGCAAACTCATAGGCTTGACCACAATCCAGACACTTGGCATAAGTCGCATTGCCGTGCAGCTCTATAACCTTGTCATCCGGCACGCCAGAATTTTGATGGAGGTTATCGACATTTTGGGTAATCACATGACTGGCCTTGCCACTATTGACCAACTTCGCCACCGCGAAATGCCCTCTGTTCGGCTTGGCCTTGGCCATGCCGTCCATGCCTTCAAATTTCCTGCGCCAGCTCTCTTCTCGCATTTTGGGATCGGCAACAAAATCCTGGAACTGGATCGGTTTCATTTTGGACCAAATACCACCTGGCGAACGAAAATCAGGAATGCCGCTTTCGGTGGAAATACCAGCCCCGGTGAAAATTACAACCCGGGAAGACTGAACAATTAACTTGGCGAGGTCGGTATTTGGGGAGACAGTCATGGGGGTCTTATCGTCGCAGTTTAAAGGGGGCAGATTTATTTTGGTAGGTAGGCGTTCAAGATCGATAGATAATTAAATCTGCTCCCTTTTTGGTTCCCTATCAGAGGGTCGGTCACAAGAGCTCGGATAAGCGGATTCGAACAGATCACCGAGCAGCTCATTAACCTGGTCCAGGTCTCTCGTTGAATTTCCCGTGTTCCACGTAAAACCCTCCTCGGTATCTATCACATTAAGGGAGAAAAAACTCTCTTTGGGATTCGTATCCAGGCCATAGCGAAGATCCGCAAGTTGATATATCGTATTTCCATCTCGTTCTGACACTGTTTTATGTAACCATCCCATGGCAAACCATTCAAAAATTCTGATGCTACGTAGATCGCTGACTTCATTGAATGAATTATGTGGGGATCGTTCAGCTATTCCCCACTCGATAATACAAGGGCGCCACATAGAGATGTATCCAACCCGGTCTTCTGTAGGAGTGCGCGCTACGACCCTACGGTAGTGAACTTGAAAAATTGTGGGAAAGGATTGTACTACGGCGTTGTGGATTCCCTGGTTTTCCAACTGTCGTACGGCTTCCTGTGTTGCTGCCTGGCCGAGATACCAGCCATAGCTTAAGTAGGAGGTCGAAATTAACAAGAAAGAGATTCCAATGAGATGAACCTTTACCCTATGCCGATATCGCCATGCCAGGATAACAGCTACCAATAATGGAACTGTATAGAGCGGATCTACAATTGGCATGGCATAGATGGCAAACCGCTGATTGGAAAAAGGTAATAACAACTGAGTGCCGTAAGGCGTCAAAACATCGAGCAATGGGTGGGATAATATCGCCAGAAAGATTGCCAGAATCCAGTAATTCAGACGCTCCCGGTCGATGAGCTCACTCGAATGGATACGCTCAAGCTTGTAAATCAAATAGCCCAGCATTGGGCCCATTACTGGCGCGAAGAAGAGTGAATGGGTAATGCCCCGATGTGTTTGCAGATTGTCGAAATAGTCCCCGGCAATAAACACGTCCAAATCAGGCATGGCTCCTGCTATAGCGCCTGCTACTACAACTCTGAAGCTCAGCTTGTGTTGCGCACTAGCCTGGGCAACAACAGCGCCTAGGGCAGCCTGAGAAATCGGATCCATATAATATTATTCTGGAATAAATGGGGTCAGAGTAAATATACAGTAGTTTGAAGAAATGGTGCCAGGGGGACAATTCTGATCGGCACCCATTTGTTTTCGGTTGTCTCGACACCTCAGAGTCGCTGTGAAGTAAATCGAACCACCGACACGAGGATTTTCAGTAGGCAGTACGACCGATTTAACTTCTAAATCAATGAATTAAAAGGGTAAAACCAAAGTGTGCTATAGAATGTGCTATGGATTCACTATATGTTCGTGTCCAAAACACCTGGTTTTTTACTCTGATCCCATTTGCTTTAGCTTGATTAACCAAGTCCGCCCGCACTATCCTCATCCTTTGTCCTCAATAAAACTAAGTTGCGAGGTATCCGGTATGTCTAAATTTAAAACGCTAGTTGCATTGATAAGCGTCGCAGTGTGTTCGCTCGTGGTATTTAGTGCTGCATCCCAAGTGGATTCCATCAAGCTCGCTACTGATGTGCCATTTCAAGTATGGCAGGCTGTATTGCACGCCCCTGAAGGCCGGGTTGATCGTCAAGTTAAGGTTGTCGACATAGGGAATTCCTATGTTGCCGTGGGTGTATTATTTCGAGACCCAATAGTCGCCACCGACGAACCTGTGAGGGGTATTGTCCATACGCGGGTATCTGAAGTCTATTACATAACCTCAGGTTCTGGCGTATTGGTAACCGGTGGAACCATGCTGGGCCGAAATGATATTCCGGCGAACAGTGACATTGTTACTGAATTGGTCGGTGAAAGTTTTTCCACCTCTGTTGCCAGAGGCGATGGCCAGGTTCGCTTGGTGTCTGAGGGAGACATAATTGTTATTCCAGCAGGCGTTTTTCACGGCTGGCATGAAGTCGAAGAAAGAGTTGAAATGGTTAGTATTCGACCGGATCCAGAGAAGGTATTGCCAGCCGGTTACGTGAATCCCTACGCTGAATAATTTGTCAGAAGAAATAGGGACAGATTTATTTTCCATTCTAGTCTAGCGACAGATTCTCTTGGCTAGCTGAATTTGGCCAGCAAGCAGCTTTGGTAAGCTTAAGCGAATTGAGTTGGTGCCCAGGGGGACGATTCTGATCAGCACCCACTTGTTTTCGGTTGTCTCGACACCGCAGAGTCGCTGTGAAGTAAATCGAACCACCGACACGAGGATTTTCAGTAGACCGCGGGACCGATTCCTTTTTAATATCAATGAGTTAAAACCGTGAAATCAGAGTGTGCTAAGAAGTGTGCTATGGATACTATGTAAATTCGGTTCAAATTACTCTGTTCCATTGATTCTGTCAGTAAATGGCAAGGAGAATACCCTTGAAGAAATTTTTAAAAATTGCTGCAGCGGTGGTTGTTTTGCTTTCTGCTTCAGTATTGCTTGCTTATAACTACACCTGTCCCTGCGCCATCATACCAGGGCGGGCACTTTCCGGTGAATTGAACACCAATCCAGTAGATGACTGGTCAATTGCGAATGACGTACCTTTGTGTCAATTGGAAGTGAGACCTCAGGACCCTCACTCCATAAACCTGAATTGCATGTCGGCTGAACACCGATTATTTGTAAGTTGTTCCGCGTGCGAAAGTAAGGGTTGGTCTTCCATTGCGCTTGAAAATCCTCAAGGCCGCATTCGAGTGCATGGTATTGTATATCCCGTTACGATGCGGCGGCTTACACTCGACAGTGAACTTGACCTGTCGTGGGAGGCACGTAGTGCCAAGCTAGGTGTAGATCCGGGAACTCCTCGACCGGACGATTGGTGGTCGTTCGAGATGAAAACGATTTAGGGAACACTCGCAACTTGATAACTTAAGGCGGTGGAATAGGGTTGGGGTGGACCAATTAGAAACTGTGCCCAGGAGATCGATATTTTCAAGGACACTGAGGCAAGTCGACTACCGCATGATGAAAAGGGGCGCTATTTTTCGAGCTACCGACAAATGATAGTGTGGGTTCCAATTGACATAGCTTTATTCCTAGTTATGTTCGCGGAGCGTCTCCACAAGATGAATAGGAAAAATAGACCAAAGACAAACCCATGACTCAAGCGAACGAAACAATTGATACAAGCGGTGCTGCCGAAACAGGCAGTGCCCCCACATTCTTAGTCGCGGTGGAACAGTATGAGCCACAAGCGCAACGTATTATTGATGATCCACTGGCGGCGAAAATCATGCCGGGCGGCTCCAAGCTTTTCCTCAAACTGCTGCGTATCCCGGTGTTACGTAACTGGATGATCAGGCTGTTAGAAAAGCAGATTGAAGGGGCGTCGAGTGCCTTCTTATGTCGCAAACGGTACATTGATGAAACAATCGTCGCCGCTATCGAGAATGAGTCTATTACCGCCGTTGTCAACTTAGGTGCAGGGTATGACACACGTGCCTATCGCCTCCCCGCTTTGGCAACCGTAGCTGTTTGGGAAGTGGATCAACCGGTCAATATCGAGGCCAAGAAAAAAGGAATAAGCAGTGCGTTAGGAAAAATCCCATCTCACGTTACGTTAGTCCCGATCAGCTTCATTACACAAGATTTGGCTGAAGTGCTCAACAATCACGGGTATGCAGGTGAAAAGAAGACATTTTTTATTTGGGAAGCGGTGTCGCAATATTTAACGAAAGCGGTAGTTCAACAAACATTCGACTTCCTCTCCCAAGCTCCGACAGGCAGTCAACTCACATTCACGTACGTCCTCAAAGACTTCATCGAAGGCAAAAACTTCTACGGTGCACAGAAATTTCACGAACGCATGGTCATCAAAGATAAAATATGGCATTTCGGTTTTGACCCTGCAGAAGTGGCCAGCTTCCTCGATGAATATGGTTGGCGTCTAATTGAAGATATCAGCTACGAAGAACTCAACAATCAGTATGCAAAGTCCATCGGGCGTTATCTGCCATCTATGAAGATTGAGCGAATGGTTTGGGCTGAAAAGGCTTAGGCCTAATAAGTTGGGGGGAGCTATATAGTGTCCCTTATCGATGATTCTCATCCAACCTCTGATATCCATATACAAAAAAGCTCTGCTAAAGCGAGGCTGATTGTGTATGGTGCCCAGGGGCGGAATCGAACCACCGACATGAGGATTTTCAGTAGAGCGCGTGACCGATTTTCTATTTGAATCAATAGGTTATAATTGCGAAATCAGTGTGTGCTAAGAAGTGTGCTAAAAATACGGCGATTGTGCAGGCTCAAACTACTGTATATTTACTCTGACCCCATTAATTCCCGGCTACCAGTACACCACTTATTTAAGATATGCACGAGGATTCGAACAATGCGTCCAGTCAAGCTAACAACCTTTGTACTCATTCTTTCTCTTTCTATAGCGACCCTTTCCAGCTTCGCAGCGGATGATTCCGTAGCGGTTCCCACCAGGGAAGAGTTGCTGGCACGCCCCAACATCAAGGGGGCGCTCGCCGCCATCGATGCCTGGATCGAAGGAAATCAGATTTATGACCAAATACCGGGCATCTCGGTGGGGATTGTTCACAACCAGGAGCTGCTCTGGTCGAAGGGCTACGGCTATGCGAATTTGGAGTCTCGTCGCGAAGCGGACGCCGACACGATTTATAGCGTGTGCAGTATCAGCAAGGTATTTACTGCCATCGGCATTATGCAGTTGCGGGATCAGGGGCAACTCAGTTTGCGCGACCCGGTGAACAAGCATCTATCCTGGTTCGATATAGAACAGCAGTACGAGCTTAGCGGACCTGTTACTATCGAAGGCTTGCTGACTCACTCTTCCGGGCTGCCCAGGGAAGCCAGTTTCGACTACTGGAGAAATGATCTGGACTTTCCAAGTCGAGAGCAGTTGATTGATAGTGTAGGCGACCAACAGACACTGTATCCGGCACACCGTTACTTTCAATACTCCAACCTTGGTTTTAGTCTGGCAGGAGAAATCGTTCAGGCGCTGTCCGGTCAGGACTACGCCGACTATATGCAGGCCAACGTGCTGGCTCCGCTGGGTCTCACAGACACGCGCACGTACTATCCCGAAGAACTGCGTGGTCAGCAGTTAGCCATCGGTTATGACGGCCTTGTTAGGAACCGCGGACGTGTACCGACCGCGCCATTTTTCACCAGGGCTATTACCCCAGCAGCCGGCTATACATCTTCAGTGAACGATCTGGCCAAGTTCATCATCTGGCAATTTGGATTACTCGACGGTGAGCAAGAAGGCGTGCTGAATTCCCATACGCTGCAAGAGATGCATCGCGTACACTGGGTTAATCCGGATTGGTCAACAAGCTGGGGACTGGGATTTGTAGCCCGCCGTCAAGGCGATAGAACCCTGGCCGGACACACTGGATCCTGCCCGGGTTACCAGACCAATTTCTCCATGGATGTCGACAAGCGACTCGGGGTAATCGTGCTGACCAATGCCGGGGACGGTCAGCCAGCGAGGCTTGTGGACAACATCATTTCCACCTTGCGACCCGAACTGGACAAACCTGCTCCCGCTGAGGAAACAGCAACGCCAGACTACTCAGCCTTCGAAGCCAACTTCTCCAACCAGCACTGGGGCGGTGAAACCGCTGTCAGGCAATGGGGAGATGAATTAGTCACCATCGCTCTCCCATCGCGGAATCTCAATGTGCAAAAACTCAAACATGAGCACGATAATCAGTTCTATAGGGAAAATGCTTTGGGGCTGCGCAGTGCGAACATAGCAATAGAAGTAGATGACGACGGTAATGCGTATCGCATGAAGGTTAACGACTCCTATTCGTACAGGATTGATTGATACCATTGCCTTCGATACTTACAGCATAAATCAAAAGGGTCAGAGCACTTTGATCTAAGAGGAGAAATAAGTAATGGTGCCCAGGGGGTGGGGTCTGGTAAGTAGCGGATATAGAAAGTTAGGGGGCTTGACAGCGGGGGTTATAATACAGATCACCTGTTCCTAATTAGAGGCT
>CAJXIY010000108.1 GCA_913054495.1 uncultured Gammaproteobacteria bacterium
TGGAGGAGTTGGCGGCTGACTGGCCAGGATGGCGATCCGAGCAGGAGAGGGCCCATGTATTCGGGCAGTTTGAACAGGCGCGTCAGGTTTACCGCAGCAATTTGTAATGTCTATTCCCTGCATTGAGTATAGCGATATCACGAAGTCTTACGGCGATAAGACCATACTCGATGGCTTGTCACTGCGCATCACGGCCAATATCACCACGGCTATCGTCGGTGCCAGCGGCAGTGGTAAATCCACACTGATGCAGATAGCCAATGGTCTGATTATTCCTGAACGGGGTCAGGTCTCAGTATTTGGCTCGTCCATCACCACTGAGAATATTACAGACAAGCGCCTGGCAATTGGCTATAGCGTGCAGGGAGCTGGTTTATTTCCGCACATGTCGGTGTACGAAAACATCACGCTGATAGCAAGGCTGCAGCGATGGACGGAGAAAGATACTGAAGTCCGTTTTCACACTCTAATGCAATTATTAGAGCTGGATCTCGAGCTGAGAGATCGCTACCCCTTCAGCCTGTCAGGCGGCCAGCAACAGCGGGTGAGCCTATGCCGCGCGATGATGTTAAACCCACCGTTGTTGTTATTGGATGAGCCCTTTTCCGCGCTCGATCCGGTGACCCGCGACAGCATTCATCGGGAATTCCTGAAACTTCAGCATGCAGAAACCCGATCTATGGTGTTGGTTACCCACGACATGTTTGAAGCGATCAAACTGGCACAGGAAATTATCGTGATGTGCGATGGCCGCATCGAGCAGCAGGGTTCGGTGGCCGAGATTCAGAATAACCCGGCCAGCGACTATGTTCAGGCCCTGTTCCAAGCCGGAGGCCAGTAGCATGAAAGCGTGCATTTCAAACCCGCTGGTTCAGGCGATGTTGCGGATACTATTGATGTCACTGTGCCTCATTGCAAATAACTCGATGGCACAGGCCGGAGATGAACCGCTTTCGATAACGGTGGGCAGCAAGAACTTCAATGAAAATTATCTGCTGGCCGAGGTGATATCGCAATTATTTGAGCACGCCGGTTACGAAGTGGACAGAAAATTTGGCATGACTGGAACCCTGATCATTTATGAAGCATTGCGGACCAAGGAGGTGGATGTCTATGTTGAGTATACCGGCACACTGGGTCAGGTGATCCTCAACTACGACGGTGAGCCCAGTCTCGAAAATCTCAACGCCCAGTTGACAGGCGAGGGCGTGGAAATATTGCCATCGTTTGGTTTCAATAACACCTATGCACTTGCGATAAAACGAGAATACGCAGAGGAGTTGGGAATTACTACTGTTTCGGAACTGGTTACTCAAGCCGACATCGAGATGGGCTTCAGCATCGAATTTCTCAATCGAGCCGATGGCTGGCCTGGCCTGGTTAGCGCATACGGTTTTTCGCAGCAGCCAACGGGAATGGATCATGGCCTCGCTTACCAGGCTATCGATGACGGCAATATCGATGTAACCGATGCCTATTCAACCGATGGCGATATCGATCGCTACGATCTGCAATTACTGGAAGATGATCTGGGGTTTTTCCCGCGCTATTTCGGCGCGCCTTTAATCAACGCCGAATTGCCTGTTGACGCGCGCAATATCATAGATCGGCTCACCGGTCGAATTGATGACGCCCGCATGCGCGATCTTAATGGACGAGTGATGCTGGATGGTAAATCCTTCGCCGAAGTCGCGGGGGAGTTTCTGGCGGAAGAGGGTCTGGTGGCACTTAGTGATAATACCAGTGCGACGGCGACCTCGATGTGGTCCAGGCTGTGGCACAATACCCTGATACACGTGCAGTTGACTCTCATAGCACTGTTTTTGGGTTGCGCGGTGGGCCTGCCGCTGGGGGTTGTTATCTACCGTTCCCGCCGCCTGTCCCGCTCCATGCTGTATATCGCGGGCCTGCTGCAAACCGTGCCCTCAATTGCCCTGCTGGCACTGATGATACCGCTGTTTGGCATCGGTCAGACGCCGGCGATCATCGCCCTGTTCATGTATTCTCTGTTGCCGATTCTGAGAAGCACCATCACCGCCTTGCTGACTATCGATCCGGTGTTGAAGCGGGTAGCCGAAGCCCTGGGCATGACCCGCACGCAGCAACTCGTGCATGTGCTGCTGCCCCTGGCCTTGCCGAATGTGCTAACCGGCGTGAAGACGGCGGCGATCATCTCTATCGGCACCGCTACGCTTGCGGCGTTCATCGGCGCGGGTGGCCTGGGAGAGCCTATTGTCACCGGATTGGCTTTGAACGATACCAGCTTGATATTACAGGGGGCGATACCAGCCGCTGGTTTGGCCATCCTCACCGAATTGCTGTTCGATGTGCTGGAGCGATCTCTCGTAAAACCCCATATGCTAGTTGGACAACTGCCGACTTGAATCGGCAGTCCGGCTTGAAGTCTCGATACCGCGTGTGCGCATGGCGATGGATGGGAATGCCGAGTTGGTGCAGCTACCCGTGTAGATCTCTTTCCCAAATACAGCACTGACATTTACAGCGGCTGTGCTCGATATGAGCAGGACCGGCCAGGTATCTTCGCGTGTTGTATTTAAAAACCCTGTAACGTCTATAGAAAATGCTAAGCGCTAGAAATGTGGCTATTAGCAACGCTGGTATAGTAGTTGTGAAAGATAGAATCAGTTGCCAGCTCATGCTTCGATCCTCCTTACTACTTGCTACGACCAAATTCGGAAGTTCTTTAATCGCTGAAGAGGTCGAGTACTGCAGTTGGACGAAGTTGGTTTTCAAGCAAGTTTCGATCAGCGGCCGATAATCTGGTGAATTCCTTACGAATCCATTGCAGGCATTTGGCCTGATAACGGAATGGGCTCTGTCGCCATGGTCTGCCATCTAATTCCATTGCCATCTCTTTCTCGCCATTTGCCACCGATGCCCCATTGGCAAGCAGATAGGGAACGTAGATACGCCCCACTTCCTGTAACAGCCCTATCAGAGTCTGCGGCAGACCTGCCGGCTTAATCCAGTCATCTTTCAAGGTCTCGTAACCGGAGAGGTCTTCCATCGACTCGGTCCAGGCATAAACGCGGGGCGCCTGCGCTATCACCTTTTTCTGTGGCGTTGGGTCGAACAGTGCCAGACAGGTGAGTTGACCGTAGATTGCGAAATCACAGGCTGCGGGTCTGTTTCCGAGCAAGAAATGGAACTGCTGCAGATGCTTGTCCAATAGATTTAACAAGCGGTCAAAACTTTGCTCGATAGTCTCCCGTGTGAGCCCACTGGACCCAACATAGCGCAACCGGGATATCTGTAATTCCGATATCTGCCTGGATTTTTGGGCAATCTGCGCCTCGTCGGCAGTCGAATTATTCCATCTTGGTAGTATCTGCCCTGCCTTGTCGATGTCTTCGGCATAGCTCCAGCGATAATGGAACATCGCCTTGGTCAACCATTCGTCGGCGTAGTCCTCCAACAGATAGTCAATGAATGCCAATGCCGGGTGCTCCGGAATCACCGACCTGCCAGCATAGCGGAGCTCGAATTCACGAATCAATGGCGTGGTATCGCACACCGCCTGCTCGGTGCCAGATTCATCCTTCAGGTAGAAGGTTGGCATCAACGCTACCTTCGGCTGTGGGCGTGATCTGAAGCGGTCGCTGTCCGCAGCCAGTAAATGACGACTGCCGGGCAGCAGACGGTAAGGGATGCGACGATATCTGAGCAGCGCCAACATCTTCCGGGTGTAGGGGGAACCCGGCACACCCATCAATTCTAGTGCTATATCAGATTCTGTCATGGTTTTATCGCCTGAAGCGTACGCCTGCAACTAAGTATTATTGTGACTCATAACAATGGTCATTTTCCAAAAATGTTGCAATCGCATTAAGTGTTGATCCAGTGCCAGCCCGTACTTTAAGCGGCACCGCCGTCGGCAGAAATTCCCAGCATCCGAGTTCGGCCGCTTGCGCCGGGCACACAACACTAAAGCCTGTGCTCAGGGCCTACTGCGCAGGGAAGTATAGCGGGCGATTCCTGCATAGAATAAACCCGGGCAGGTGTTGCGAAGCACAAACAGCAACAGGCTCGGCTCCATGCAATAGACAAGAGCTGACCCCCGAGGATTACTCCTAGTCGGTTAACTGCCTACTCGATTGGGTTTGTCGCCTCAATAGCCCGATTCCCAGCGCCGCCATCGCGATCGATACCACTGCATTGAGGTAGTTAAAAAAAGCATAGGGAACATAATCCAATACCGGCACGCCCAGGGTTGCTCCGTAAAAAGCCCCGGCCGTGGTCCAGGGAATCAGCCCCGTGGTCAGAGTAGAGCCCTCCTCAACGGAGCGAGACAGCAGCGCCTTGTCCAGGCCCAACTCCTCATACTTGCCGCGGAATAGCTGACAGGTGAGAATGATGGAAATATAGGCCTCGCCCATCGCCAGATTGCCGACAAAACCCGAGCAGATGGTGGTTGCGATCAAGGTTGCGACGTTCCTCACACGGGAGATAATGCCCGCCAGCAGTGCAGATAGAAACCCGGCCCCGTGTAATATGCCGCCCAGTGCCAGCGCCATCAGGGCCAGCATCAAGGTCCAACTCATGCTACTGATGCCGCCTCGGCCTAATAAATCATTCAGGCTGTCGATGTCGGTGCTGCCGGGTGTATTTGCCCACAATGCATTAAGGACCGTGACAGGGCTCTCTCCCTGGTAGGCCACGGCGATGACCACCGCAGCGAGCACGCTAAGCGACATCGTAATCTCGGCGGGTACGCGCCTGATACTGAGTATGGCCAGCAGCATAATTGGAATTAAGGTAATCAGCGGAGACAGACGGTAGGTATCGGCTAATGCCTGCCGGATAGACCCAATCTCATCGCCGACGAAGCTGCTGTCTCCGTAACCGAGTCCGATTATGCTGAAGATTATCAGGGCCAATAGAAACGAGGGTGCGGTGGTAAACAACATCGAGTAGATGTGTCGATACAAATCGGTGTCGGCGCTCATGGCGGCGAGATTGGTGGTGTCTGATATGGGTGACAACTTGTCGCCGAAGGTGGCGCCGCAGATCACCATGCCGGCGACGATCGGTAGCGGTATGCCCATGGCTCCACCGATGCCGATAAAGACTACTCCCAGAGTGCCGGCGGTGCCCCAGGCAGTCCCGGTGGCCATCGACATCAACGCACACAGCAGCATGCCCACGGCCAGGAACGATCCCGGCGCTAACCAGTCGAGGCCAAAATACATCAAGGTCGCAATCGTGCCGCTGTGCATAAAACTGGCGATGACCATGCCGATCAGGATGAAGATGTAAATGGCGGGCAGGGCCCGGCTTATAGCCGAACTCATCAGCTGACGAATGCCAGCCGATGTATGACCTAGCAGGCGGGCATTGAGGGTGGCCCAGATCAGGCAGAGAAACATCAGGCTATGCAGGTCGATGCCAAAAGCAAAAAGACCGATGGCGATAATTGCGATGACTACCCCGAAGCACAGAATTGCCTGAGTCGGAGAAGGAGTGCTGGGGCTGGTGGTGTCGGGCATGGTCGCCTAGCATATAAACAATTGGGGCCGGAGTAAAATTTTGCTAAGCTCAGGCGTTCTGTTTGCACCTGAGTTTTCGAACTAACGGTAAATTAGCAAAGGCTTGAGTCATGAACTTGTCCTGGATGGGTTGGACCCAGCCTACCGCGATTTTTTTTATAGCGATTGCCAGCTTTATAGCCGCCATGTTGCTGTGGGAGTATCTGAGTCCTGGAGGGGGTCCAAGGGTGGGGATACTTCGTTTCGAAACTACCCGCGGAGACAGGCTATTTATCTCCCTGCTGGGGAGTGCATTTATTTGCCTTGCCTGGCTGGGATGGGTTGGATTAAGTCTCTGGTGGGGGCTTGCACTGTGTTTCGTCTTCGCTATTTTGGTTTTCACTTTTGTTTGAAAACGGGGTCTGAGGTAATCACTATGTTTGAAGTATTAAGAAGACATTCGAGTTGGCGATTGATTCGAGTTCCCGTTCTGCTGGGAGTTTATTGTTTCTCCACCGTAGCCCTTGGCGACATGGAAGCAGCCCAACGCTGGCTCAGTGAGTTTCAGCCTTCGACCTTGAATGAGGCACAACAACTCGCCGAATTACAGTGGTTCGTCGATGCCGCCAAACCATTCGTGGGCATGGAGCTCAAAGTCGTTTCCGAAACTATTACCACCCATGAATATGAATCCCAGGTCCTGGCTCGGGCGTTTGCGGAGATAACAGGCATCGAAGTGACCCATGATCTGATTGGGGAAGGTGACGTGATCGAGAAATTGCAGACGCAAATGCAGTCCGGTGAAAATATCTACGACGCCTACGTCAACGATTCAGACTTGATCGGCACCCATTTTCGCTATCAGCAGGTACGCAATCTGACCGATTGGATGGCAGGCGAGGGCAGCGACGTCACCTCGCCTACGCTGGACCTGGAGGATTTTATTGGCCTTTCATTCACCACCGGGCCCGATGGCAAGTTGTATCAATTACCGGACCAGCAATTCGCCAATCTCTACTGGTTTCGCTACGACTGGTTCACGGATCCGTCTATTAAGGCCCGATTCAGGGAGCGTTTTGACTATGAACTGGGCGTGCCGGTTAACTGGTCGGCCTACGAAGATATCGCCGAGTTTTTTACCAATGATATTGGCGAGATCGATGGCCGCAAGGTTTATGGCCACATGGACTACGGCAAGAAAGATCCTTCCCTGGGTTGGCGCTTCACCGATGCCTGGTTATCCATGGCCGGTGCCGGAGACAAGGGCATTCCCAACGGCTTGCCGGTAGATGAGTGGGGAATTCGAGTAGAGGCTTGTCGTCCGGTGGGTTCCACCGTAGAGCGAGGCGGTGCCACCGACGGTCCGGCGGCTGTGTACTCCGTGACCAAGTATGTTGATTGGTTAAAGCGCTATGCACCACCGGAAGCGGCGGGCATGGTTTTCAGTGAGGCCGGGCCGGTGCCGGCACAGGGCACTATCGCCCAACAGATATTCTGGTACACCACCTTTACCGCCGACATGGTGGCGCCGGGCTTACCGGTGATGAATGCCGATGGCACGCCCAAATGGCGCATGGCGCCATCGCCCCATGGGGCTTACTGGGAAGAGGGACAGAAGTTAGGCTACCAGGATGCCGGCTCCTGGACGCTGATGAAGTCCACGCCCACCGATAGGGCCAAGGCGGCCTGGCTCTATGCCCAGTTTGTCACCTCGAAGACGGTCTCCCTGAAGAAGAGCCATGTCGGTCTCACCATTATTCGAGACTCCGATATACGTCATGAGAGTTTTACCGAGCGCTCGACGGAGCTGGGTGGACTGGTGGAGTTTTATCGATCGCCGGCGAGAGTGCAGTGGACCCCAACCGGTACCAATGTGCCCGATTACCCGCGCCTGGCACAGCTGTGGTGGCAGAATATCGGTGACGCCTCCTCTGGAGCGAAGACACCACAGCAGGCAATGACGGCACTGGCAGTAGCCCAGGACCGTCTGATGCAGCGGCTCGAAAGAGCCGACATATTGGGGGAGTGTGGGCCGAAACTGAACGACAGACGAAGCCGGGAGTACTGGCTGAGTCAACCCGGTGCACCCAAGCCAAAACTGGCCAACGAAAAACCTGACCCCATCACCATCGACTATGATGAATTGGTAAGAAGCTGGCAGTAACAGTCAGAATAAGGGGAGAGAAAAATGACAGCAACGACACGCGCGAGCAAAAAAACCTTTGCCATCAGCCTGGCAATTTGGCTGCTGCCATTTATGCTATTCGCAGCAGTGCCAGATGCCACAATTAACGGTCCCATCGCCACCGAGCCACATCCTTCCCTCAATTCTATCTACGGGGCGTCGGCTATCGAGTTGTGGGACCGCGGCTATGTTGAGGAAGAATACTTCATCGAGGGCACGGCGAATCGGTACTCGGCTACGGAGATGAAGAATGCTGAGATTGTTGACCGTGGACACCCTTATCGCAGCCGGCTAATCGTGCGGCGTCCGGTGTCGGCGCAGGACTTTAATGGTGTGGTAGTGGTGGAATGGATTAACGTCACCGGCGGCAACGACAATGATATCGATTGGTGGCAGGTGGGTGATCACCTGGTCCGTAACGGCTATGCCTATGTTGGGGTATCGGCGCAACAGGATGGACTCGGCAGATTGCGGGATTGGAACCCGGATCGTTATGGCTCCCTGGACTTGACTGATAACGGCACGGTCACCAGAGACGCTCTTTCTTACGACGTTTTTTCTGCCGTTGGCAAGGCTATCAACCGTAGCGGTGAATCCACTCGCAGCGGTGAGGTCGACATCATGGGCGGCCTGAAAGCAGAGATGATACTCGCCACCGGTCATTCTCAATCCGCCGGCCGCCTGGCCAGCTACCTGAACAATATCCATCCATTAGAACCCGTCTATGATGGTGTCATGGTTCACGGCGGTGGTGGCCGCATTCGCGACGATCAAAGCACCAGGATATTCAAGATCATGGCAGAAACCGACATGCCGCGGCGCGCCGCGACGCCACAGCCCGACACGGAGACGTTTAGACAGTGGGAGGTTGCCGGTACTTCACATGTCGATATCTTATTTGAACTCGAGTGGTCCAAAGTCAGACTGCAAAGAGATGGCCTGGCCCTCTCCGCTGCGGCGGCCCGTGACCCCGGCTGTCAACTGCCTGCCCACAGCAGAGTGCCGTTTCGGGATGTGATGAATGCGGCCTTCGAGCACTTGGTTGCCTGGGTGCGCGATGATGTAGCTCCTCCTACGGCCGACCCGCTACAGGTTGCGAGGATGTTGCCGGAGCTGGCATTCGCCAGAGATGAGTATGGCAATGTTCTCGGTGGTATACGCCTGGCCGAACACGTGGTGGCTACCGCCAGGAATACCGGCATGAACACCGGCGACAGTAGATTCTGTTTTCTCTATGGCTCCCACCAGCCATTCGGCCAGGCCACCCTGACCGCGCTCTATCCAAACCATGATGACTATGTAGAGGCGGTGAAAGCCGTAGTCGATCAGAATCTGGCGGATGGTTACATCTTACCTTATGCCGCGGAACTGACGATTCGCAGAGCAGAGAGTGCAAACATCGGCAGGTAGGAACCTTTAGAAGCTTGAAATCCTTAGCATTTACTTATTAAATTTCTCCGCCAGTGCCGTGCAGCGATCGCTCCATTGTTCCTTGATTTTCTCTTTTAATGTATTCAGTTTTGGATCCAGCTTTATGGTCAGCCTGATCCGGGTTTTCCCGTGTTCTTCTTGAAACTTCACTACCACCCGACTAACTGCCTTGGGATGCGCGTTTTCGACCCAGCTGAAAATAAGGGTGTCGGGTATATCCAATAACTCATAAGTTCCCCTGTACAAAATTTCCAGATTTCCCGATTTAACAACATAGGTAAATTCGCCGCCCTTGCGAACCTTGTTTTCCAGCCTGACGATGCTGTGGCGACCGAACATCCAATCGCCGACGAACACCGGAATCAGCCACTGGTCATACACTTCCTGTGCTGGAGCATCGATGGTTTTACTGAGGGAAATGCTGGAAGCCTTGAGTTTGCCCGGTGGTAGCTGCGGGTCATCCTCCAGCATTGAGAGTTGCTCAGCTGCCATCTCACTGCGCATTCTCATAGGGATTGTCCGGCATCAGTTGGGCGGGTATTCCGGCCCGCCGGGAGGCGGGTTTCTGGCCGTAATTGCTCGCCAGATAATCCAGAATGGTATCCTCCAGGTTGATTGTCAGCTGCCCAAGACCCTGGGTATCCTGCATCCATCGCAGGCGGCTCTTCCAGACTTCACGGCTACCGGAGTTTTGTGAGATGAGTTGCGCCGAATGACATTCGGTGCAAGTAGCCTGTACCTGTAACCAACCCGCACTCATCTTCAGCCCAGTAAAGCTGTCTATTTCCTGTGCCGAGGAAGCTTGAGTCAGCAGCAATGTCGCTGCGCTCAGAACTAGAATTCCCCGGGCGGATCTGCGAATTGTCAGCATGTCAATCATACTACCTGCACCGCGACCCGATGGCAGGCATTGTTTAAATAGCCGCGTGGATTCCAGCCTGGCACCACCATGGGCTGCGATCTGCCTCGGTCGTCCATGGCTCTGGACCAGACTTCGTAGTAGCCCGCTTCGGGAAACTGCACCCAGCTCTCCCAATTCTGCCACGCCAATCGATTGCTGGCCGCCTGAACTGACGTGGGTAACCAGGTCGCACCGAAATCGATGGAGATGAACACACTGCTGACCTGATTATCGCCGGCCCATG
>CAJXIY010000109.1 GCA_913054495.1 uncultured Gammaproteobacteria bacterium
CCGGGCTGGCGCGGTTGGAAAGATTCAGACACCGATTGATGCCGGAGCCGCGGCGGCAAATTGATCCAAAAAAAACCGGAGATTGAACCCCGGTTTTTTCGAGAAACTGCTTGGTTTGCTACTGAGCGTCGCCTGATTCAGCCTGCATACGCTCACTCATGCGCTCCCCGCGCAAGATGTTAAGCATGCCGTAGTTGCCTTCGTGGCAGGCGTACTCGTAGAGTTGCCCGGCCACCTTGGTCATGGGTACGATTGCGGTAATCTTGTCGGTAAATGTCGACGGATCATCGATAGTCCACTCGTAATCTACCGTATAGGGATCGACACGGGTGAAGCGCTCGGTCAACAGTTTGTGCGCCGACGTACCGAAGGCACTGAAACTCTGGGTAAGGCCATTAAAGTTACGTGTTTCCATCACCAGGGTATCTCCATCCCAATAACCCCGAGAATCCCCAGACCACTGCCCAACTTCGTCATCGATGTGTGGCCGGCCGTCCAGTGGCACAATGCGGGCATCGTGAATCATCTCCGTGAGAATTACCACGTGATCCCTGCTCTGGAAGATCTGCACATTGTTATTGTAGAGGCTGGGTGTAAAAGGCGGTCCAGCATTAAAACCAACGATACATCGCTCCGACAGTCCGCGGTCTTCGGGGCCATCTTTACTAATACCACCGACCACGAAACGCACCGGACGTTCGCCGCTGACATCATCCCCAAGACCGCCGGCGATAATGGCGGTGCCTTCGACAACGCTGGGTAGCCGACCGTCGGCGGGATAAACAAGATGGGAGGTGCGAATTCGATCGGTAATGCCGGCACTCTCCACCCAGAAGTCGTTATATCCCCCTGGACCCCCGTCTCTTTGGGGAACCGCCTGATCCGAGGCGGCATCGGCTGCGGCCAAGCGGGCGCGCATCTGCTCTATTTCGTCATCGGTCATGAATTCACGGGCACCAAATCGTGCCGGTCGTTGCATCGGCACGTTGGATGAGAAGTTCCAAACCCCCTGCAGGTCGGGTTGTCCCCATTCTGTGCGTGGTGCGACATAAACGTCGGCGGCTTGGCTGACCAGGTAAAAAACGGATGAAATGACGAGTAATCCAAGTTTTGTAGCTGTATTCATGGTTCCTCCTGCCAGAGAACTGACTGCTGCGCCTGCCGGTAAAACTGCACATAAACAGACTATGAGGATTGACTCTGTCTGACTCACAGCTGTGTTCAGCACTTCAGGCCTGTGCGCCCTAGACTACTCCTTTGGGCTTTTCGGAGCAATAATGCCGGTAGCAACCGGGTATCCCGCTAGAGCTATTGCCAACCGCGCGCCACGAAAAAGGCTCCTGAAGGAGCCTTTTGTTGTAGTTCTATTTTGGTAGCCTGACCGCAGTGCAAGTCATAGGCGCCAGCCTAGAAAGATTTACTGATAGAGAAGACTATCGATTCGCTTTCGGTCGGGGTGCCGGTAGAACTGGTCTGATCCGACAACTCATCACTGGCGAAGATGCCAGCTATGCCAAAGTCGATCTCCGAAATAGTAGTACCCCAGCCCAATTCGAAATAGTCGCCGTCGAATTCATCACCGAAGCTGCCATAGATACCGTAGAAGCCACTACCGAAATCCACACCCAATTCCAGAAAATCATAGTCGGCAGAGGCGCCAAAACCATCCCACTCACCAATCGAATAACCCAAGGTGAAGATGCTGTAGCCGAAGTTCAGGTTAATTTCTTCATAGGTGTCATCGAACTCGCCAGTGTAGTAGTAGCCTGTGAAACCGACGCTAGCGGTAAAGCCAGCGTCAGTTTCGATGCCGTAACCAAAATAGCCATCGACTTCCAGACCATCACCCACGTCTGCGGTCCAGGCTCCGGCATAGAAACCACTTTCCTCGTAGTCGATACCGGCACTGCCAGATGAGTTCTTCTGAAATATGCCACGGTAGTGGTACTCGGATGCCCAGCCGACGTTATAGGAAACTTCGGCCGATGCCGCAGTGGCAAACAGTCCACTCGATGCTAATACGATGCTCGCCGCGACGTAGCTTAGTTTTTTCATGTCTTCCTCCAAAATGGGTTTCAATATTCCAAGATCACTTCGAGTTGACAGTGATCTACTTCCTGCATTGGGTTTTGCAAAGATTGAGCCAACATTCCCAATGCCTGAATTTGCTGGGTTTGCGCCTCGATCTTCGATATAGCAAGCAAGCAAACGCCACATATTAGTGCGTTATTCGAATAGCGGAATTGCCATGCACCAGAAAGCAGCATCGCCTCAGCAGCCTGCTATAAATTGCAGTCTCCGCTGGCAACTCAACATCAGCGCTTGAAAGTTGGTAACCGCGGGCATGGGATTCCGGGTCAGATCAGCTCGAAGGATCGAATAGATGAAGTGGCACCGAGCGAATCAGCTGGTTTATGCAGGGGCACTCGTTGGGACAGTCGCTAGCGTAAGCAACCCCGTTGCTACAGACTACCCTTTTATTGGCAGGGAATTTCGATCTGCGTCAGGCGTCTCGGGGGCGGGTGCCAATTTCGAGCGATTCACTACCATGCGATCGTATAAACGGGCCACCACCTGGCTACCGGTCTTCTGAAACAGGGAGGGGGCGAACGCATGAATCAGACAGCACAACGAAGCTGCCAGCATCGACCAGGTAAATGACAGAGCGTGTCGCATATGCTGGAAATAGCTTTCACCAACGCTGTTCAGGTGTGATTTAGTCCGGTTCATTCGAGCGCATCTCGCTGCTTTAGATTCGATCTGGAAGCCAGCAAGCAGCTTAACAAACTTGCCTTAGCAATTGTTTGCGAATATGCTACAGAAACCGCTTTAATGCGTGATATTTTACTAATATACATCACTAATTTGTATTATTTTTCTATGGATAGGATAGATAAGAAAATTTTGGACTTGTTACAGACGAACGCGGGTTTATCTACAGCGGAACTCGCTGATGCCGTTGGCCTGTCCACAACGCCCTGCTGGCGGCGCATTCAGAAGCTGGAGCAGGAGGGCATAATCTTGAGTCGGGTAGCGTTGCTAAATCGAGAAAAACTCAACCTGGGAATCGATGTGTTCGTGGCTGTGAAAACCAATCAACATAATCTGGAATGGCTGGCGAAATTTTCGAGACGGGTCAGTGAATTCCGTGAAGTGGTGGAGTTTTATCGGATGGCGGGGGAGTCTGACTACCTACTCAGGGTGGTCGTCCCGGACATTCCTGCCTTCGATTCTTTCTACAAAAAACTGGTACAAACTACCGACCTGGCCGATGTTTCTTCCAATTTCGCCATGGAGCAGATCAAATACACCACCGCGTTGCCCCTGCAGTACGCCAGCGACGACAAACCCCGCTAATCCCGCCTGCCTGAAGCTCGCCAGAGGTGGTCATAGTCACCTTTTGCAAGGTACTATCTGTTTCCTTTATAAGAAGCTGTTTCCGAATTACGGGCTGCTCGAGCCCTGAAGACAAGAACAAAGGGAGAATAGAAAATGAGTTTTGTAACAACGCTAAATGAACGGCTACGAATTCTCGCTATCAGCCTGGCAGGCATCCTCTTCGTTTCATCATCGCTTGCGGATACCTCCTGGCCGGCGGAAGAGGCTGGGGCGACGACCGCTGGATTCTCGGAGCAGGGCATAGCTGCCCTCGATGCGGCCATGAAGCAGATAGTGGAAAATCAGGATGTTGCTGGTATGGTTTGGCTGCTGGCCAAAGACGGGGAGGTGGCAACTTATGAGACTGCCGGCCTGGCCTCGGTGGATACGCAGACAGCGATGACGAAAGACTCTCTGTTTCGCATTTATTCCATGACCAAACCGGTGACCGGTGTAGCATTGATGATGCTACATGAGCAGGGGCTATGGGAGTTCGACGACCCCATTAGCAAACATGTCCCCGAACTGGCAAACCTCAAGGTAATGGAGAGCTACAACGACGCTGGCGAGGTGGAACTGGTTACGCCAGGACGCGAACCCACGATGCGTGAACTATTAAATCACTCTGCGGGCTTTGGCTATGGGCTCGGTGGCAGTGACCCGGTAAATACCGCCTTTCGCGATTCCGCTGTACTCGCTTCTGACGACCTGGACACGTTGATCGCGAAAGTCGCAGAAATTCCATTGCTGTTCGCGCCGGGTGAGCAGTGGTCCTACTCCGTCGCAGTGGATATTCAGGGCTATATCGTGCAACGCATATCCGGGCTGAAATTTGGAGAATTCCTGGATCAGCAAATCTTCCAACCGCTGGGCATGGGCGATACCCGCTTCTATGTACAGGATAAGGACCGAGCTCGCTTCGCCGAGGTACACAATTGGGATGAGGAACGGGGACGGTTAGTGCAACGCCCACACCGAACCGACCGTCCCAGCTACCTGGATCCGGATCGACTGGAGTCTGGCGGCGGCGGACTGGTGTCATCTACCCATGACTATGCCAGATTTCTGCAGATGCTGGTTAACGAGGGCGAACTCGATGGCGCCAGACTTCTAACGCCGGAATCGGTACGCATCATGCGCACCAATAGCCTCAGAGACGAGTTGTTATTACGGGGGTCAGACACCAGGCCGGGCCAGGCAGGCCAGGGTTTCGGCGTGGACTTCGCCGTTATCTTTGATCCCGATGCCGCCAATTCTCCCCAGGGTCCAGGCACCTACTACTGGAGCGGGGCAGCGGGCACCTGGTTCTGGATAGATCCAAGTAATGACATGTTTCTGCTGGGCATGATCCAGGCGCAGGGACCGCGCCGTCCCGATGCGGTCAATATGCGCAATGTGGCACGGGATATCATCTACGACAGCCTGTCGAACTAGAAAAACGGGCTGGTTTATCAACAACGGGGCTGGTGGCCTGATCGGTTCCGTTTTTCGGGGTGCTGCTTCGGGGTGATAGTTAGCGGGTGCTAGATTTCGACTATTTCCAGATCTGAAAATCTTACTGGATCGGAGTTTTCCACATGTTTTAGGAACAAATCGTGGAAAGTGCTTTGAAGTAACAGCATACGAATCTCCAAGTCTCCCTGGGAACTGAAGCTAGAAGGAAATTCCGGCTGCAGCGCAGAATCGATAAACTCGAAACTTAACAACTCCAGAGATATCTCTCCCAATACCAAAATCCGGAATTGAACGCTTACCAGAGAGTCATCAAATAGTCTGATATACGGCACCGTGAGTATTGAACCATCTATCGATGGTTTCAGTGCGAGATCAAACACCCGTTCCGGTTCCGGAACCAGGCCCTCCAATCTGGCACAAACATCGCTGCCAGCAGCGGCACTGATCAGATCTGGGAATATCGGCATGCAAACGACCGACTCGGGGAAGGCAATATTATTCACGGTTCCCAACTGGCGCAGGAAGCTGCTGTCATCGAAGCTATCGGCTGTATCAACTTCGACAGAATAGGAAAAGCTGACGACTTGATCGGGGATGAGCACTTCGACATAGCACAGTAGTTCACCACGATTCTCGATTACCCCGTCGATCTCAATGGGGATATCGCTAATAGTCTCTCCCACGATTGTGCATCGCTGGTCTGATACTCGAATCGGGCTGGAGTTAGTCGAATTCAGAAATCTGAACTCCAAATCGTAACGTGCAACGGTAGAAAGATTTTTCGCCTCGGCGCTAAACTCAACCCAGTCATTCTCAAAGGCATCCGATTGCACAGAAGATTGGGATAGTGAGAATCCTGCTGAGGTTGTGGCGTCGACAGTAGTCCTGGGTACCAGGTCTGCGGCAGAAACGGCAATCACTTCAGGCGTCAGATCGCTCACCAAATAGCGCGTGGCATTTAGAGAAAATACAACGTCGGCGCCATTTTCAACGTCGCTACGATCGACGCCGCAGGGGTGACCCAGACACAGGGTTCTCGGGTCGGAATATTTATTCAGTTTTACTGCTGTGCCAAAAAATTGCGCACTAACTTTACTCGTGTTGGCGACGCGAGTCGTGAAACTATTTTCTACGCCGTGCCCGGCAGAGTAAGAAAACGTGCCGCCGTTGGGGTTCTCTTTGCAGGAGGGCACTATGCCCATGTTAAATGCAAATTCTCTAGCCAGGTCCGATTGACTTAGACATTGCCTGCCGATATCCACGACACTCAGCAGGCGACCCTCGAAAGTATCTCTATCCAGATCACCCTGCAATGATTCGCCATTGCTCGCGCCGACCCCACAAACGAACTCACCTGCCTGGTGGTCCAGCGCATGTACGAAGAGTAATAGATCGGCACCGCTACTGTCCTGATAGATTCCAGTTCGAAAAATGCTTCATGGCTTTGAGCAGAAAATTTATTGAATGTTTCATTTAAGGAGGCGTCGCTGTCGCTGTATTCAACTTCATCCATAGCCACGACACGTAAGGTAATTCCAACATCATTATTGCGGTAGAATTGATTCGTTGCGGTAAGCAGATGTTCGATGCGGTTGGTAATCTTAGTACCGTAATAGTCGCCGGCGAGGCTGGAATACAATACGGCGACATCGATTACCGCAGGCTCCAGAGAAAACGAAGTTGGATTCTGCGGATCTGTTCCCATGATCGTTTCAATTACATCAGGAACGCCATCGCGATCCACATCAAACAGCACGTCTCGCAGCACCAGAAGATCCAGTGTTGCGCCTTCGATGCTGCGGTCGCCATCGCCCAAGCCAATGCTGGTTGTGGATTGTTCGTCTATTGAAAAACCGCCTTCATTACTCGACACGCTGATAGTCGAAGAAAAACCGGGTTTCAAATCCAGATCTCCAACGATGTAGTAGTCCAGCTGCCGGGAGGACCCCGCTTTCACCGTTGGTAGGATACACACCATTGCAGGCAGGCCATCGGGCAGCCACATCGAACAATCATCGTCTAATCCGCGAACATCGACATCGGCGGAAAACTGAATGTCGATACGCACCAAATTTTCATCAGTATCTGTCGGATTATCGATCTCTATATAAAAGGGCAGCTCCTCGAAAGGAAATATGAATGATTTCGATGTGTGATAGCGAATGGAAGCTTCTGCATCAGATTGTGAATAGCCATAATTTGCAGCAAGAAAACTGCAACATAAAGCCGAGAATAGAATTGTCTTCCGTAGCTTAGCTCTGCCCGCCACTTCGTTGTCCTGTGAATATCGAAATTTGAAATTATTGCCCTGTTTCTAATATCGGACTCTAGCCGGTCTAATTTACCTTCAGCTAGCGAGTCACAGACCATTGTTCTCGGTGACAGAGGCCATTTAGTCTGGTAATCAATAGATAGCAGAATTTCATCTGTACGTTGCGGGGAGATAAGCTGTGCGTCCTAAAGACCGGTCCTGTAGCGTTTAAGGCTTGGGAACAAAGTGTTTCCCGAGCTGCCCACAGGACCGTCGGAGTAAAAACTCCGACAGCCCCCAGGGTTGGAGCGGCGAGAGCTTGTTCACGGACTCGAGGTGGTGTTTACCTTCTTGGTCCAAAAAATATCGATGGAACCGAGGCTATTATCCGAGCGGCTTGAAAACCAGGTAAATGCATCCGCTCCCGGGGGCAGTGACGGGCACATGTCAGCCGCGGCCGTATTTACTTGCGGCCCGAGGTTGCGAGCAGGGCCCCAACTGTTGGCAGCCAGTTGCATCGCGCCCCAGATATCCATGCCGCCATAACCGCCGGGTCGACCGGAGGTGAAATAAACCATGCCATCCGCATCCTGGGTGAAATGAAACTCTTCGGCGGCGGTGTTGATGTTCGGGCCTTGGTTGACTGGCTCCATCCAGTTTCCATTCGCATCCTGGTTGGAACAATAAATATCGGAACCGCCGTAGCCACCTGCACGTCTCGATGCGAAACACAGGGTCTCGCCGTCATTCAGTATGGCAGGGCAGTGTTCGTCACCGGCATCGGTACTGATGGGATAACCGATGAGCTCGGGCACTGTCCAGGTTCCGTTTACCTTTTTGGTGACAAAAAGGTCGCTGTTATTGCGAGGACTGGTGGTGGCGAGTCGATCTGACTTGAAGTAAATGGTATTGCCATCGGCGGTAAACCAGGGCTCTCTGTCATCGCCCAATCTCAGGGGGTCGACATCGGTAGCGGGTGCTGCGTTAATTGGAATGCCCATGTTTACGGGTGTATTCCAGCTGCCAGTGACCTCATTAAAAGTGGCGATGTAGAGATCCTTGGGATCACCCGGTGCCACTGCCATATCCTGTCTGGCGCTGCAAAACACCATGGTGCCGTCGGCAGCGAAGGAGAGTTCGCCTTCGGCCCACATCGTGTTGATCGGGGCGCCAAAATTATGCACGGCCAGATCGACCCAGCTCGATTCTGCGGCATAGGCTGGATTTAGAAGAACGGTAGAGACGAGAAATGCCGAAGCACCCATGGTCTTGAGTTTGAATCGCATTGATCGAATTTTCACTTTATTGCTCCTTTTCTCGCTCCGTGACATTGAGCATAAACTAAATTGCGGAAACCAGATTAAAACTCCACCAGCGATCGCCTCGCTGGGCGCCGGGGGGTGGCGCCGGATTACCGGGTCCACCATGAATTTGCAACTTCGACACCCGCGCCGTCCACGCGCTGTCCAACTCAGCTGGGTCGAGTACGCGGTTGAAGATGACAGGATAGACGATGCCATTGAGTTTGAGTCGGCCGCCTTCATTTTCACCCACTTTACTGGCCCAATACTTGGTGTCACAGAAAGAACAGCTCAGATACAGTTTACCCTCCGCCGTGGCCATACAATTGAGATTGACCGAATGCGGTCTGATTCCCGCCCAGATTTGTATCTGGCACAGCGGCACATCATTGGCAAAAGACCAGTCGGTTACTGGTTCCCTGGCCCGTTCGCCCATTAGCAGGCCCCCCGGAGTGCGCTCGCAGGGGCAGACAGAAGAATAGATGAAAAATCCAACGATGGCGGCCATCGCCAGCGTACTACTTAGTGCCAGGATTATGGTCCGGATTTTCGAGCTCTCTGCGGCAGCTGCTTCTGACATAGGATTTCTCCGATTATTGTTCTTCTTTGTCGATGAGGGAGTCTCTGATTGAATATTCAATTAGAGGCTCCCTAGAGAGCCTAAACCTTTCCCTTAGGAAATCAAAACACTTTTCGAAGTTCGAGTGCAATGAAGATACCGTAGTGATCAGACATTACCCTGTCTCCAGACAAGACCCGTCTGCGTTCGAGTACGGGAAAAGGGAAATTATCGGGCACTCGCATCACGATGTAGTCGAATATCTGCCTTAATTTTCGCCGGCACTTGTTTCCACCTCGAGGGCAAACAGGGCGCGCAGTATTTTCCGCCACTGGGCGTACTGATCTGCCATGGTGCCGTCGAGTCCGTGCACATTGCGATTCAACTCCAGAATTGCCGGCGCGATTTCATTATTAAAACCGCTGGCCAGTTCGGCAAACTCAAATTCGTAGATCTTGGCCCACCGGTAACGATCGTAACGCTGACTCAGGGTTAAAAAATTTCCAGCATTGCCATAGACACCACCCTCGTAGATCTGCCTTTCGGCGGATTGATTCTCCAGGGATTGATCGCGGGAATAATGTCTCCAGGTAACATAGACTGGCTGCATTTCATCGAACAGAGACTGGTAATATTGGTCTACGGTGTCGATAAAAGTATGATGACGCAGCTGCATATCTCCTACTCTTCTCATCATCGGATCATCGTCTGCCGGCAAACTGGACACAGTGAGCAGTCCGCCAGGCCCCTCTTTCAGAGTATGTGCGAATGATTCTGGCGACAGCTCTGTGGCATAGACCATCTGTGATACTCGGCGCAGGTTGATTAACTCCTGTTCGCTTAATGAGTCACGCATCGATAGCAAGTCGTTGTTAATTTGGTCATACAGATCCTGGAAAGGATCGACAAAATTTACCGGGTCAAAACGATTACTCGCCGTGAATCGTGAAGAATCCGGGAAGTCATCAGATTGGGTAATGTCGGCGTAGGTTTTATTAATCCATTCCAGGCCGGTACTATCGAATGCCCTGATTTCAATTTCTAGCGCCAGGCCATCGGATTCCACAATTGCGCCGGTGATCACCAGGTCAACCGAGGGGTCAGGTTCCGGAAGTACCCTGACGGCGCCCCAATGATTGGAATCGATCAGGGTGTTTCTC
>CAJXIY010000110.1 GCA_913054495.1 uncultured Gammaproteobacteria bacterium
TGACGGTCACCACCGGCATCACATCGTCGGATAATTTGTTGGCAAGAATAAAACTCAATGCCGATGCCAGGTTCTTGTGATTGAGCACGCAAGCGTAAACATAGCTTGCCAGCAAGGGTTCTTCCTTGACTACCCGCTCGGCTTCATCTTTCAACTGTTGCCATAGACCGTCGATCATCTCAAAATTCCACTAACGATGGACCAGGGCTGATTATAAGGGCTCCCAATACTGATTCAACAGTTATTAGTAAAACTAAGCTGGAGCGACAGGGTTCGCCGTCGCCGCGCCGCGGTTGGCTACAATCACAAACGCTTACTTGTTGAGCAGTCGTGCGGCGAGGGATTGCTTCTGCCGTGCAGATTCTGTGTCCTTGATGGCATCGCCTATATACTGTTCGTCTCAATGTAAGTGTCAGAAAATTCTTAGGTAATAGTAACTTAAGGCAACTAGCTCTTGTCAAATATCAAATAACTTTGGTGGATTTAGCGCTAGTTATGGCGGCGGATTGTGATTAAACTTCAGTTCCAGGACGGTCATTTTCAACGAGGTTATTGATGAGATTTCGAGTCCAGAGTCTGCAGCGGGTGGCCATTATTTTGCTATCGGTATCGGTACTGTTTAGCAGTTCCTCCGGGGCCCAGGAACGCAGCCAATATCAGCATTGGTTGGAGCTCTCGGCTGCAGACCAGAACTTTGCCGACCGCTCCAATGAAATTGGCAGAACCCGCGCATTCCTCGAATTTCTGGGTGAGGAATCGGTGGTGTTTCGTGGTCGCAGGAATTCGGTCGACGCCCGTACCGAATATTCAAACCTAGAATTTCAAAGGGAAGCCAACGAAATCGCCTGGCAGGCGCATTACATCGACGTATCCCGAGACGGTGATCTGGGCTTATCGGCTGGACCCCTGACCATCATCGACCGGGGAGGAGACCCGGATCTCGATGGGTTCGGCCACCTGGTCTCCATCTGGAAGAAAAATACGGGCCGCTGGGTGTTAATGGCGGATATCGTGGTAGGTATCCCAGGTTTTCTCAGCCTGGATGTAGAGTCCAACTTCGATGATACCCGTCCGGTATTGGAAGAAACGGCGCACCCGGTCATGGTCATGACGGAAGATAATACGCTGCAGTCCTTGATCGAGGCCGACAATCGATTCGGTCGATCCATCAATATCCGAGGCGGTCAGCGCGCGCTGCTGCGTTGGGGTTTGACCAATACCCGGGTTTATCTGCCGGATATGGGTCCAGCAGTCGGTGCCGAAGCCGCGAGTTCTGTCTATGGTGCGTTTTTGGATAATCAATTGTCGACGACCAATCCTGTTAGTTTGACCTACGTGGGCGGCTATCTATCTACTTCCAAGGAAATGGGATACACCTATGGCACCATGGCCACGAACATCGATGCTGAAATTGAGAATAACGAAAGTGAGAACGAGAGATTTCAGGCCAATTATCTTCGCCTCTGGCGTTTCAGTGACAGCAATGAGTGGAAGATAGCGGTAGAGGTGTTGAGTCCTTATTCCAACTGAACCTTCCTGGTGAAGCTGCCCCGGTGACTAATTTGATACGGTTACGACTCGATCCCCGTAGCGTAGTGTGATTCCCTGTTGGTTCAGGATCTCGATTGCAAACTCGTGGCTTCCATTCGTCCAGTTGCGTGAATCCAGCTCGAGCTCGAACCCCAGGTTCGGCGCGTTGGGGTCGGTCATCACGTTCATGGCCTCGACGACATCAGACCGGCTAACACCGTAGCGCGCGGTCCCAACGCTCTGGCCATCCAGGATCAGACGAATCTCATCGACGCCGATATCTTCGTTATAGGCCCATCCGGAAACGTTGATCAGGCCACTGATTTCTGCCTTGGCTGGCGGAAAATCGATCCAGGCTCTGGTTGGAAACGGACAGGGATAGGCTCGAAGTTCGGCTTGGGCGCTAGTGTCCAGCAAGCGATCGACTTGGTAATAACTGAACCTCTTGTCGCCATTAAAGAGTGACAATTCACCGAGGTATTTCAGTGCATCGCTGATCTGGCAAACACGACCAAGCACGTCGTGTTTGTCGGGTATGGTCAGGGTGCTGTCTTCGGTGATGAACAAGGCGGATTTGCCAGCCTCAGCCGCCAGCCCCGATGCGTCCAGGCGCCACAATTGATATTGGCTGATGCGGCCATCTCTAACGGCCTTGTCCTGATCCAGAGTAAATCCAGCTGTGGTCAGTCCCGAGAATTCAGCCTGCGCGGCGGTGTAGTAGTTGTCGGTGATGATTACCGGGGAGTCTCCCTCAAATTCCGCGTCGATCATGAACGCCGTATAGTCGGTGAACTGTTTCCAGCCCGCCATCTTGTTCGACAGGACACCGGTCCCTAACAAGGCCTGCAGAGGTTGTTGGTATGCTTGTGAGCCGACGCCAAGCAAGGCAATGAGAGTGCCGGTGAAGCCTATGACAGGAACGCTGGTGACAGCGATGTTGGCGACTCTCGAATTCCACTGGCCCCGGAACCAGCCATGTGCTTGTCTCAGCGTCGCGGGCACAAAAACCAGCAAGGGGAAATAGCCGGACAGGGGCCAGTGGATCGACGTGCTGGTGGCATCGGTCCAAGGCGCCAGTACTAAATAGACGAGAATATTCATCAGAGCCAGAGTCATGAATAACGCCGCGCCGGCATCGCCGTTTCTGGCTCGCAGATGTAATTGCCAAAGGGTAATGACCATGGCGACATACAGCGGGGGCGTTACCAGACCCAGCTGTTTAAACAGATGCAACAGGCCAGTGGCCTGAAATTCCCAGGGATGGCGGTCGATGAAATAGAAACTGGCGCTGCTTAGCTGGTTCCCCAGGTTAAACCAGATAATAGGCAGCAAGCCGATGCTGGCAATAGCCATGGCCAGCCACAGCCCGGGATTCCGCCACTGCCGCCGCTGTGGTGCAAACCAGACCAGGAAGACAATGACCGCGGCAGGATAGAGGAAAAACCGATAATGGGTGCTGAGTCCGCAGGCAACGAAAATGCCCGTGGCCATCCAGTATATTAAGCGCTCGGTCCGCAGGGCTCTCTCGAAACAGCCGATGGACAACAAGCCAAAAAATAATAAAGGGACATCTGGCACCGCAAGCAGTCCGAGAAAACCACCCAGAGGTAGACACAAAGTCAGTACGGCGGTTTCTAGCGCCTGTCGCCTGTTGGTAAGTGGTCTCGCTATCCAATACATCAGCAATGGCAGGCTGGCGCCGAGCAGGATAAATACCAGGCGCGCGGCGATGGCACTGCCTGGATTCAGAGATGATCCCACCCCGATTAGCAATGCCGTCATGAAGGGGAGGTCGCTATAAGCCAAGGCAGGTCGAGCAGAAGCTTGCCAGTAGAAGACTTCGTCGCTGTATAGATCCAGCACCAGCGCGAGGTAAACCTTGATCAGGAGTACGATGCAAAAACCGATCGCAAACAGTTTGATAACAGCCGAATTGTCAGCCTGCGGATTTATCTGCTGCAAGAGTTTATTCCCGCTTTCATCCCCGGGTCTATTCCCGGTTAATTGAGCATGTCGTTAGATCTGCACTGCAGGAATCAGGTTCTTCGGCACCATCTTGCCGGATAGTTTCTTCAGATTCAGAATAAAACCAAGCAATATGGATAACATGGCCACAATCCAGATAGAAGAGAATAGGGGGTTTACGGAGAAAGTGCCAATCTGATAGATCACCGTCGCAGTGATATAGGCGAGCCCGGTGCACCAGCCAAATACCAGCAGGGTCCAACGCCATCCGGCTTCCTTGTTAACGGCGCCAAGCACGGCAACGCAGGGTGCATAGAGTAAGACAAAGACCAGATAACAGAAGGCCGCGAAGGGACCGGAAAACAGGGAAGCCATATTCGTCAGTGTGCTGGTCTCTACGTCTTGATCCTCGGCCACTGCTTCTATATCACTGACGTCGCCAATCGAAATTCCCAGAGGATCGGTCAGGGACCCACTCAGCGCACTGAGTTCGCTGCCGATCGAGGCAAATGCCGCTCTCACAGCGGCCGCCAGATCTGGTGGGCCATCACCGCCGCCAGTCTCGGGTTCGCTATATAGAGCGTCGAGAGTCCCCACGATCGCTTCTTTCGCAAACATGCCAGTAAACAAACCCACCGTAGCCGGCCAGTTGTCTGCTTCGATACCCAGCGGACTGAAAGCAGGCGTTATGGATTTACCAATCACGCTCAGCACCGACTCTGCCGAATTTTCATTATTAAATGAGAAATCGGTGCCGATCGAATTCAGGAGACTCAGAACGATGACGACACCGACAATGGTCTTGCCGGCGCGAAGTATGAATCCCTTCAGACGAAACCAGGTCGTCAACAATATATTACGGACGATGGGTACATGGTACGCCGGCATCTCTTGGAATGACGGCGTAATCTCGTCGGTGAAGAGTTGTTTACGGAAGATCCAGCCGGTAAATACGGCCAGGGCTATGCCCAAAAGATACAGGGCAAAGACAATATTTTGGCCGTTTTCCTGAAAAAACGCGGCGGCAAATAGGGCATACACCGTCAGGCGCGCACCACAGCTCATAAATGGTGCCATAGCAATAGTCATCAGCCGATCACTATCGCGCCGCAGGCTGCGCGCCGCCATCACCGCTGGTACATTGCAGCCGAAGCCTACGATTAATGGCACGAAGGCATTGCCGGGCAAGCCAATGCCGCTCATCACTCGATCGACGACGAAGGCCGCACGGGACATATATCCGGAATCTTCCAGCGCCGACAGGCACAGATACAGAAACCCAATCACCGGGATAAATGTGGCTACCAGGGTGATGCCGCCACCCACTCCCTTTGCCAATAGAGTGATGATGACGTCTGGCATGTAAATCTGTTGCAGCAGCCAGGCGGTACCGTCCACCAGGATCGCGGTGAACAGGATGTCGAAGAAATCGATAAAAACGGCGCCGAGATTTACGGCAATCGTGAACATCATGTAAATCATGAAGAGGAAGGCCGGAATGCCCAGCCACCGATTCAAGAGCACCGAATCTATGCGTTCGGAAAGGCCGTGGTGGGTGGGCGATACCTCCACGACTCCGTTTATCAATTGCCCTGAACGATAGTAACGTTGCAGTAGCTTCTCATCGACGGTGGCCGGAATTTTCGGCGCCTCGCTGGCGCCCGGCATCACAGGATTGGCAAGGCCTGCCTGCAGTTCGTCTAACAATGCTTCTATGCCTTGTTTACGGGAGGCGACGATGGCGACGACGGGGACATGCAATTGATCGGCCAGGCCCTGGGGCGTGATTGTAATGCCTTGCTGCTGCGCCACGTCAAGCATGTTGATTACAATCACGACGGGAATATCTTTCTCCAGCAATTGCTGGGTGAGGACCAGGTTGCGTTCGAGATTGCTGGCATCTAGCAGGTTGATGAGGAGGTCTGATTCACTGTGATCGATATAATCCTGGGCAATCTTTTCATCTATACCCTGAAAATCCTGTTCCAAAGAATAAATTCCTGGTAGATCTACTAACTCGACGGTGTTGGGTCCCAGCTCGAAATAGCCGAACTTCTTCTCCACGGTAACCCCGGGCCAGTTACCCACTTTCTGGCGCGCGCCGGTTAAAATATTGAAGAGTGTGGTCTTGCCGCAGTTGGGATTACCGATCAGGGCAATTTTTTTAGTGGGGGCTGCCGACTTCATGGCGCTACTGTAACTCCACTGTGATGGCGTCAGCTTCTGACCTACGGATGCTGATAAAACTGCCCCCCACCTTCACCTGCATGGGATCCCCCAGCGGTGCAAAGTGAAGAATCTGCATGGCACATCCGGGAATGATGCCGAGAGAGTAGAGTCGGCTTCTCAATTCCGCAGGCTCCGGCGCGATTTCGAGAACCACGCAACGATCGCCACGGCTGGCGTTGGATAGGGCTGTCTGTGTCATAGGTCGAATAAGTGCCAAAAAATCAATGACATCCGCTGTTACAAGGGGTAATTCATAAGTATTAAAGTAGCAGATCTAAATCTTGTTGACAATCATTCTCATTTGCATTTATATTAACACAGTGGCCGAGGAGTCCCCATGTACGTATGCATTTGCAGGCAAATTACCGATCATCAGATCCGCGATCTGTGCCGTGGTGGTGCCAGCAATTTGACTGACCTGCGTGCCAAACTGGGCGTCGCCAGTGACTGTGGCAAGTGCGGCAAGCTGGCCCAGACCATCGTTAACGAGTGCAATAAGTCTGCGGTCTTCGAAAACGCCGCCTAGGGTCTAGGCTCTTCAAATCTCATCAAGCTAATGTGCTCGGGCAATCACCGGGCTTGGCCTCTCAGGGCCTGCTTAAATGGAAATGGGATTGCTTATCATTCCGTATTTCCATTAATATCAATAGCTTACAGCGATTAAACTTGACAAATTGGCCTCCGCAGTCGATGCTTAGGCAATCCTAATTTTGAGAGTAAGCGAGACCGCCCATGAAATCAGACTCCGGCATTCTAAAGCACCTGAATCAGGCCCTGGCCAACGAATTAATCGCAATTAATCAGTATTTTCTCCATTCCCGTATGTACAAGGATTGGGGGCTCGATCGCCTGGCCGCCAAGGAGCATGAGGAATCCATCGATGAGATGAAGCATGCAGACTGCCTGATTGAGAGGATCCTGTTCATGGAGGGGCTGCCTAATCTGCAGAAATTGGGCAATCTACTCATCGGCGAAAACACCCAGGAAATGCTGGAGTGTGACCTTAAACTGGAAATGATGGCCTGCCCGGATCTGAAAGCGGGGATTGCTGCCTGTGAGTCGGTTAGCGATTTCGTCAGCCGCGATCTGTTGAGTGCAATACTCGACAGCGAAGAGGATCATATCGACTGGTTGGAAACGCAGCTCTCGCTGATTGCCAAAGTGGGACTGGAGAATTACCAGCAATCGATGATTTCAACCGCCTGAGTCGTGCTCTTCGAATTCATCATCAAAGCGCGCTTGTCGATAAATAAATAGACATTCCTTAGAGTTGTCGATCATCTACAGCCTGTTAAGGATTTGCCCTGTCGCTTCGGTAGCGCTTTATGTATGCATGTATCGACCTGGGATCGAATAGCTTCCATTTACTCATAGGTGAATGGGAGGCGGGTCGCATCCGGATTATCGAGCGCTGTAGTGAGAAAGTTCAACTCGGTGAGGGGGTAGGGGCTGCCGGTGTTATTTCCGCCCCGGCTTTTGAGCGCGGCTTGCTCTGTCTGCAACACTTCAAAACCCTGATGGATCAATACCCTCTGCAGCAATACTGGGCCCTCGGGACCAATACCTTCCGCGTCACCGCGAATGCCCATGAATTTCTTGAGTGTGCCAGCAAGATTGGGCTGAATATTTCTATCATCAGCGGCGTGCAGGAAGCCGTCTTGATCTATGCCGGCGTGATTACCGCGCTGCCGCTGTCGGACGCACATCGACTGGTGATAGACATCGGCGGCGGCAGTACCGAAGTCATAGTCGGCAAGAAACACGCGTGCCTGTTGACAGAAAGCCTGGCCATAGGCAGCGTCGCCTGGCGTGATCGATTCTTCAGTAATCCTCCCGCTTTGGCACCTGAACTCGAGCAGCGGATGGAAGCTGCGGTGACCGCGGCGCAACGAGTCTTCGAGGGATTTTCTCCAGCGATCAATAAGCTCGGCTGGACCGAGTCTTACGCATCTTCCGGGACCATAAAGATGCTCGCCGCAATCTGTGAGTCTGAAGATCACGCCGTGGGTCAGATTCGTCTGCAGGTGCTGCGGGGGCTTAAAACCAAACTCGCCACCTGCATAGTCAGGGGAACTGATTTACCTGCGATAAAAGAGAGCCGCCGTGATTTGCTATTGTCGGGCTGGAGTGTGTTGGTCGGTCTTATGCAAAGCTACGGCATTGAGATGATTAATTTTAGCGCCACAGCCTTGCGTGAGGGCATGCTGGATTTTATGATGAAGAATGAGAAAACCCTGGAGGCAATGGCGCAGAGTGATTTACCGGAGATAAGCCATGCCGGCAGATAGCACGCCAGGCCACTGCCCTGTGATGCAACAGTCTCGCTCAGACGCGTCCCAGTTTCTTCAATAGCAGATTCTGTACATCGTGTTCACTGGAGTCCAGAGGCTTATAGTCACCATTAGACTGTAATTCCCAGCTCTGGCTGCTGTCATTCAGGTAGATTTCCATTTCTTCCAGGATTCTGTTGGCTAGCTTTTTCCTTAGAATCGGGAAGCAAACTTCGATGCGGTTGGAGAGATTTCGCTCCATCCAGTCCGCGCTGGAACAGTAAACCTGGTTTGGGTTATTGAGAAAGTAGTAGACCCGGGAATGTTCCAGAAAGCGCCCGACGATGGAAACCACACGAATGTTCTCGCTGACGCCGGCGATACCCGGTTTAAGACAACAGATACCGCGCACAATCAAATCAATCTTCACGCCCGCCTGAGAGGCTGCATACAGGGCTTTGATGATGGCGGGATCGGTGAGGGCGTTGAGCTTTGCGAGGATGCGTGCGGGATCTCCGTTCAACGCCATTTTCCGTTCTACTTCGATCATTTTTAACAGGTTCTTGCGCAGGTAAAAAGGAGCGTGGATGATTAATTTTGGATGAATTTTTTTCCCCATCCCGGTAATTTGCTGAAATACCTTGTGCACGTCGGCGCAGAGCGTATCGTCCGCAGTAAGCAGGCTATAGTCGGTGTAGAGGAGCGAATTTTTAAGGTGATAATTGCCGGTTCCAAGGTGTGCGTAGCGCTTCAGCCCATTGCCCACACGTCGCACAAACAACAGCATCTTGGCATGGGTCTTGTAACCCAGTACGCCATAGACGACTACAGCGCCGGCTTCCTGCAATATACTTGCGAAATTAATATTCTCTTCTTCATCGAAGCGCGCCCGCAACTCGATCACCACGGTGACTTCCTTGCCACTTCTGGCCGCCTCCGCTAAGGCTTCGACCAATTCCGAAGATTCGTTGGTTCGATACAGGGTCTGCTTGATTGAAAGAACAGTCGGATCCTTAGCTGCCTGTCTTACCCAGTCGATGATAGGCATGAAGGATTGGAACGGGTGCAGGAGTAATTGATCCTCCTTATCGACAATCGAGAATATGTCGCTGCTCTCTTCGAGCCCCTTGGGTGTACCCGGTGAGAATTTTGGAAATCGCAGATCCGGTCGATCCACCATTGCGGTTGCCGCGATTAGTCGTTGCAGATTAACCGGACCGTCGAGAGTAAACAATTCTTCATTATCTAAATTGAAGCGAGCCAGCAGAAAGTCCGAAAGTTCCGGTGGACATGCCTTGCCTACCTCAAGTTTGCTGGCGGCGCCGAATCGACGGCTGTGCAACTCTCCCCGCAGCGCAATAGCGACGTCTTCTATCTCGACATTCGACATTTCCAGGTCGGTATTTCTGGTAACCCGGAACTGATGGCACTCCTTGACTTTCATGCCAGGGAAAAATTCGTCTACATGGGCATGAATAATCGAAGACAGGAAGATAAAATTATCGCCACTGGGCATGATATTTTTCGGCACTTTTATCAGACGCGGCAGCGATCGTGGTGCAGGAACTATGGCCAGTCCGCTGTCACGACCGAAGGCGTCTTTACCATCGAGGGATAAAATGAAATTCAGGCTCTTGTTAACCAGACGGGGAAAAGGGTGCGCCGGGTCCAAACCCAGCGGGCTGACTATGGGTAATATTTCTTTGTGGAAATAGATTTGACTCCACTGCACCAGATCATTATTCCAGGCACGGCGTTGCAGGAAATGAATATTTTCCTCCGCCAACGCCGGCAGTAGATCTTGGTTCAGGATTCGATATTGTTCGTCGAGTGACTCACGTACGCGTTCGTGGATAATTTTCAGAATTTGTTCGGGATAGTTGCCGTCTGCGCCGGGACGCTGGCGGCCAAAATTTAGTTGCTTCTTCAGGCCGG
>CAJXIY010000111.1 GCA_913054495.1 uncultured Gammaproteobacteria bacterium
AACTCACACCTTTCTGATAATGCTCGCCCTGCTTGTCCTGCTGGGTAATCGGCATGCGACAGGCATGACACTGATCATAGCCGCCCTGCTCCAGATCGTGATTGACGGTTACCCGATTGTCGAAGACAAAGCACTCGCCTTGCCATTTGCTTTCTGCCTTGGACACCTGTTCCAGATACTTCAGAATCCCGCCGCGGAGATGGAAAACCTCTTTGAAACCCTGCTGCTTCAGGTAGGCAGTGGATTTTTCGCAGCGAATGCCACCTGTACAAAACATGGCGACTTTTTTATGCCTTGCCGGATCGAGATTTTTTTGCACGTATTCGGGAAATTCCCTGAAGGAATCTGTCTCAGGATTCACTGCATTTTCAAAAGTACCAATCTCAACTTCATATTTATTGCGCGTGTCCAGCAATAGTACATCCGGGTCGCTAATCAGTTCATTCCAGTCCGCGGCTTCCACGTAGGTACCGACGATAAGATTCGGATCGATGTCTTCCACGCCCATGGTGACAATTTCTTTCTTCAGCTTTACCTTGGAACGGTAGAAAGGGGTTTCATCGACATAGGAATCTTTCGCTTCGAGGTTCGCAAAGCGGACATCTTGTCGCAACCAGTCGATAACCGCATCGACACCCTGCCGTGATCCGGCGAGTGTGCCATTGATCCCCTCGGGCGCGAGCAACAGCGTGCCCCGCACTTGCTGTGCCAGCATTAGTTGACGCAACGGTTCTCGGAATGATTCAAAATCGGGAAATTTCGCGAAATGGTAAAGCGTAGCAACAACCACGCCCTTAACAGGGTCGTTCATATTCAATCCTGGTTGCCTGCCGGAACGTAAATCCGGAGCAAGTTCGTGAGTTGTGGATTCTAGGCGCAAATGCCGTGAGAGTAAAAAACTTTTTAGGATGGTGATGACAGTAATTTAGGCTGCCTCGACGGGATAATTATCAGGATAAACGTTCGACGTACGGAGATTCTGGAGAGCAGATCCGACTGTAGTGATTCCGGGAAAAGCGTCTCCGCGGGAACGGATATGTCCGATTCAGCGCTAGAGAGGATTTTTAGCGCTCGCCCAGGTCCGCCAGGGTCTTGGCGATCAGGCGTTCTACTTCCCGGACTGTAGGACGGGTACCGGTCCCGCCCGTGGTGTCTATGGCTGCGATTCGATCCTGCACGCCAAGCGCCCGCTCATCCATCGCGTCCAGGGCGGCGACCGCCAGCATGGCGATGAATTCACCGTTTACTTGCACTACGGCATGTTCCAGTAACACCTCCAACGCGGTGTCGATATCTGGTCCAGAGCCATAACGGCCCAGTGCCTCCGCCGCTGTGACCCGTACCGATGCAGATGGGTCGGATAAGGCATCGAGCAGGTATTCCCGCGCGGTACTGACCGCAGGTGCCTGGCGCATGAGCAGCCCCAATACCGCCCAGTAACGCACCGCGCTATCGGCGTCGGCCAGCGCTGCAATCAACTCATCCACAGCATCGGGATCCAGCGAGGCTGCCAAATCGGCGGTTCGAACGATGCGCCCCAACGGATATTGCTCATCGTCCTGCGCCACTTCATAGGGAGTGGAATTACGCGAGCGGCTATGAATTTCAGCTTCTGGCAAGAAGCCAAAATCACGGGATTGAAACACCCAGTCTTGCTGCACCTGTCTCAAACGCTGCAAGATCTGCTGGTGTACCGGCGAGTCCGCCAGGTTGTCTATCTCATCCGGATCATTGTCCAGATCATACAATTCCTCCGGCGGCTTGGTTTCCCAAAAGCGACTCTGGGCCACGTTTAAGCGCCCCTCATCAAACATCCGCTTCCACACCTGGGTAGCCTGAGTCTCAAACATATAACTCACGTGCTGACCATAGATCTTGTGAGGCATGTATTGACGCAAATAAATATAGCGCCCGTCCGACACCGTGCGCACCATGTCATAGCGCTCATCCATGCGGCCTCGGAAGGCGTAGAGATAGTCCGGTGGGTCGGTTTGAAAACCGCCGGCAAAGGCATGACCGTGGAGGTAAGCTGGCGGCTCCCTGCCAATCAGACTCAGCAACGTGGGAGCCAGATCCATGAAGTCTACCAGCCGTTCGGATTGGACCCCTGGCGCGTATTCTGCTGGTGCCAGGTGTCTCCATTTTTCGGGGAAGTAGACAATCATGGGCACATGCAGGCCAGAATTAAAGGGCCAGCGTTTGCTACGGGGGAAACCGGAACCGTGATCAGAAAAGAAGAAGACGATGGTGTCTTCTGACAGTTCGGCCTGCTCCAGCGCGCTCAGGGCTTCGGCGACCGCCGAGTCCAATTGCGTAATGCGATCATAGTACTGCGCCCAGTTCGATCTGACCTCCGGTGTATCTGGTTGATAGGCAGGCACCCTGACACCCGCAAGCTCATGAACGGTATTGGCATCGGCCGCCCGAATCTGGCTCTCGTGGGTCATGCCGAAATTAAACACCGAGAAAAATGGCTGCCCCGAACCACGATTCCGCCAGTGGGCATCGCCACTGGAGTCATCCCATACCTGGCCCGGTTCCACCAGATTGTAGTCTTCCTTGGCGTTATTGCTGCAGTAGTAGCCTGCCTCCCGCAGATACTGGGGATACATCTTCATGAACGCCGGCAACGACACAATGGAACGCATATGCTCCGCCCCCAGCGAGGGTGGATACATGCCCGAAATCAATGCAGTGCGGGCCGCGGCACACACCGGCGCTGTCGACCAGGCGCGCTTGAACAACATGCCCCGCGCCGCGAAGTTATCCAGGTTTGGTGTATCGGCATACAGATCACCATAACAACCGAGATGTGGACCATGATCTTCGCTGGTGAGCCAGAGGATGTTTGGTTTTTCCTGCTCAGCTGCATGAACCTGACCGGTTAGCCACAGCCAGAGAGTGCTTAGGAGCGAACGTTGTAAAAACTTGCGTCGGTCCATGGTCAATTCTCGCGAAATGGCTCCGGCTTCGGTTTAAGAGGATTACAATAGTGGATTCATTGAGCTTCAGTACAACCCTCGCGTCAGTCGACCACCAAATCCCTAATAATCGCGCGCATGTCCGTAACCCCACGTCGAAAAGCCTCTACCGGTACCCGCTCATCGTTGCCATGGACGCCGGATGGATCGCCGCGTTCTGTGATGATTGGATTAAAACCGTAGCTGACGATGCCCAGATCCCGGGTGAAATGGCTATCGGTAAATCCGGTGCTGACCGATGGCAATACCCGAGAGTCGGGATGCATTTCCCGAGTGACCTTGACGATGGACTGGTACAGGGCCGAGTCGGTAGCTGATATCGCCGGAGTGAAGGCCATGATGACTTCTATCTCAACGCCGGTTGCTACGATCATATTTCTTACTGTTTCGATAAACTCTTCAGCGGGCCGATCCGGCAGGATGCGGCAATCCAGCTCGGCCCAGGCTTCGGGGGGTATCACGTTGATTTTGTTAGAGGCGCCCATGCGTGTCATGGTACAGGTGTCCCGCGTCAAGGCATGGTGGCCGGCGCTGTATTCCTGAAATTCCTGCATAAAGCCCGGCTCCCTGATTGCGCTAGCAATATTGGCGTAGGCATCTGCCCATTCGTCGTCCATGGACAGCGATAAGCCGGCGAAATAGGCCTCCACTGGCGGGATGATACGCGGGGGAAAGGGGTTTTCTCTGATGATATTCAGCGCCTCAACGATACGGGTTACGGCACTGGTGGTGCGTGGTGAAGAGCCGTGTCCCGGGGTATCCACGGCGGTGAGATGTAACCATACCGGCACCTTCTGGGTGACTTCTACCCCGAACACGACTTGATCCCCCAATCGGCTGCCGGCACCGCCTTCATTGATCAGCAAGCCGGCTCCGGCAAATATTTCCGGGCGGTTTTCCACCAGCCATCCTGCCCCGTAGGCGCCACCGGCTTCTTCATCGGCCGTGGCCACAAACACGACGTCCCGATTCAGTTCCAGGCCAGCCCGATGCAGGCTGATAAACGTGGCGAGTTGAGAGATGCCCGTGCCCTTCATGTCTCTGGCGCCTCGACCCCAGATGTAGCCATCCCGAATCTCGCCGGACAGGGGGTCGGTGGACCAATATTCCCGGTCGGCAGGCACCACGTCGGTATGTTGCAACAGGATCAGGGCCGGTTCATTACCACCGGGTAGTCGCGCCCAGATATTGCCTCGCCCGGGCGCACTCTCTGCGGTTTCATAGGAGATACCCTCGGCATCAAATATCGCAGCATAAAAATCGACGGCGCGGGATTCATTGCCAGGAGGATTAACCGTATCCACCTGGATAAATTCCTGCAGCCAGACCACTGCCTCATCTTCTATGGACTGGGCATTCACATGACTTGCAAGTAAAAGTCCAATGATCAGTAACAATCCTCTTCGAGTTTTCAAACAATATCTCCCAAGCAGTTACTTTCTTGTTGTTTGTGCAGTTGACTATCCTGAAGCTAATCAACTGCTTGCAATCGTTAACGGTGCGCGCGAGCCGCCATCGGAATCTTTAATCTTCGGTTCACGTGCGAGATCGGCGGCGTCCGATACTTTACCATTAAGTTTTCTCGCCATCTCCTGATCTTTTCCATGTGCAGCCATGGCCCATCGGATAAACCTTGGGAAGCTCGTGATCCTTTGGAATTTCGCTTGCCGCGGTGGCCCTTTCTGGTAACATGAAAGGGTCTCCTTCTTAAAGGGGCCACTCGTTAGAGGTGCGTTATCACCTCGCGCCCCCGGTCTCCGCGGGTGCAACCACTAAGAGCTCTTGCCCAGACCCCGGCTAATCGCCGGGGTCACTTGGTTTAGGCCTCCGCTTGGTATTCGCCAAAACGAGATTTAGCGATAAATTCCGGCCAAAAACTCCTTCTCAGCTCGATGCACCGGGCCTGCACCCGTAATTATCTCCAGCCGCAGGCTCCGTTGATAAACAGAATATCGGTCAAGCTACGTAGAAGTTATCATGAGCCAGATAGCTCGCAGACAGGTGCGTGTATCCGGAATTGAAAAAAGAAAAATGTAAGCTGGACGCCGCCATGACCCCAATGAATCGCCATCCTCAACTGCCCATATTCATAACTGTCTTTGTTCTGATTTTGGGCTTTCAGCAAGCCAGCGCAGACAGCGTGAAAATATTAGAATGGAATATATCCGGCAACGAACTTAACGGCAATATCACGAACCAAAATGCAGCCGCAGCAATTTTTAATAGTGAAAATGCGGACATCATCGCTCTGCAGGAAACCGGTAGCGGGGCAGATGAAATAGCCGCAATCCTCGCTGCTGACTATGTTCTGGCCGTGGCTATAGATGGTCAGGAAATATGGCTAAGAAGCGGTGAGAGATTTCAGATTGATAGCACGGGCAGTTGGCCGGGCCTGTGTAACACTCGCAGCCTCGATGGCGCCACGCTGTCCCTCACCGACTTGAATTCAGATGACCGCAGGCTCTACGTCTACATTGCACATTTCTGTATTCCAGATACTTTCGCCGGCAATGTCGATATCAATCCCAACGTCAGCAACGAAGACCAACAAGAGCACCTGTGCATCATTATCGATGATATGGAAGCGAATGCTGCCTTGGGTGTCGTGTTAATTGCCGCCGATTTTAATGACATCAATATTCCAACTGGCGAAAGTCTGATTAGCTTTCTCGAGGGCACTGGCACCCTCAATGGGGGCTTCTGTACAGCGACGGCGATTGCGATGACGGACGTGATCCGGACCGATGTAACGCACATAATGGGAACATCGGATCCGGAGAATTATACCGCCGCAGCCGCGGGCAATCCGTCCTTCGGTCAGCACGGCTATGTTGTCGCCACCCTGGAATTGGCCAATAGCGATTCCGGGTCGGAACCCGGCGCCGGCACCAGCAGAGGAACGGATGGCAACGCCAGTACAGCGATTATTAGCGGGCGGGTGACTATCGATGGCACCAGCGTTGAGGTAAGCACTGTCCTCGACACCGATCATGTCGCGATTACTGGCACCGTCGTCCCTGAGCCCAATCATAATGGTCAGACCGGTGCCCTATATATTGTTATCGCTTACGATGGTGACCTATTCTTTAAGGATACATCCGATGCCTTCATTGCGTGGAATGGAGAACTGAACAGCTTAGGCACCTACCGAGAAGGCGTTTCCCTGGAAGCGAGCATTAGCATCGACGTATTTGACGGGCAATTACTGGGGCTACGTGGCACCTTGGAGATCTTCTTTGCCTATTCTGCACAGGACATACTCTATTACAACCCGACTCTTGTCAGTCTCGAAATTGAGGATAATTCAGGCTAAGGAGTACAGCGGATTTCAGAACGCTTCACTGGCGACAATAATCAAAAACGAAAATTGAAAAATAGAGCGGACAGCTGCGCCAGCAGGCAAGTGATGTCATCTATATTCGAGACTTTCGATAGAAGGATTCAAAATTGTTCATTGCGTTGAGTTTGTCGCCCCGAACTACCAATTCTCTAGCCTATTCACTCCCCTGTGCAGCACTCGCAGCATCGGGAAAATGTTTTGCCTTGCAGTCCGGGCAAATATAATGGGTAAACTCGGCTTCGGTTCGGCCCCGAACATAGGTTTCGACATCCTCCCAAAAACCATCGTCATCGCGGACAGCTTTGCACCAGGCGCAAATGGGAATGATGCCCTGCAAGGTTTCTATCTGTTGGGCGGCCGCTTCGAGATCGAGTTGGGTATCGATCAGCCCGTTATAGGCTGCGGAAGCCAGTACCACTTCCCTGAGATAGAAGGCAACGAGCGCGGAACTACCTATTAGAATGCCGATGCCAACCTCTCCCAATCCAGGCACCAGGGCGGCGAGTATGGGAGCCATGACCGCGACCAGGAAAATTCGATGCACGCCGACTCGCGGCGCCAGGGAGCTGGTGCCCACGGCGCCGGCCGCCGCGCCAAACAGCAGGGCGTAGGTAGACTCAACCCCTTCGCCATAGTGAATAATTGTAGCCGCCGCCGACCAACTGAATATTGAGCATTGAATCAGCAGCAAAATTACAAAATTCCGCACGGCACGCTCACCAACTCGGTCATATCGGGCTTCAAAACCCTTTGCATACTGAATGCGTACCAGGGCGAGAATACCAAGAAAAACCACCACAAGAATCGAGGCTAGCGGGTAATCGCTGCGAATCGAACTGCCGAGTACCGTAATCAGGGCGCAGACTACGTAGACCAGCGGACCGTGTATGGAGCGCTTGCCAAGCTCCAGGGCAGACATGCGTTGATGTATCTTTTGCCGCGCATCCGCGCTGCCGCCGGCAGGGCTCGATACGGGAACTTCGGCGTCGACCTCAACACCATCTGATTTCAGTCTGTTCAAGAATATTCGCTCCAGAAACCACCAGCAGGCTACGTCGATAATAACCCCGAGGCCATCTTTTGTGCCAGTTGTATAAACACGACAAGTTCCGTTAGCAGGCCGGGGCCAGCTACACCACTCAGTCTATAACCACGGGTAATTTTCCCGGCGCACCCCACTCTGCCCATGAACCATCATAGACGGCAAGTTTGTCATAACCGGCCAGATCGGCAGCGAGGGTAAGAATACAGGCGGTGATACCGGAGCCACAGCTGGTAATCAGCTTCTGCTCGACGCTGGCGAGCCGGGAAAATATTTCTCGCAACTCCTCAGCAGATTTCATCATGCCCACATCCAGCAATTCCGGAAACGGCAGGTTTTTCGCATTCGGCATATGACCACTTCTCACACCAGGCCGGGGTTCCTCAGCAGTACCATAGAAACGTCCAGTCGATCTCGCATCGAGAATACTGCAGTTGGCATCATCCAATGCTGCCAACACCACCGCGAAATCGCAAAACAGCTCTGCGGCCGGCTTGGCGTTAAAATTCCCTGCTGGAAATGTCGTGTCCACTGCTCCGGCTGTTGCCAGCCCGGCATGGACCCAGGCCGGTAATCCCCCATCCAGAACCGCCACCTGCTGATGCCCCATGGCCCTGAACATCCACCAGGCGCGGGGACTGGCGTAGATGCCGACATCATCATAGACAACGATGAGGCTGTCCGCGTTAATGCCCAGCTTTTGCACTTCCGCCTCGAACAATTCTGCGCTCGGCATCATGTGGGGCAGAGAACTGTTGGGCCTACACACCTGTTGATCGTAGTCGAAACGACGGGCACCGGGTATCGCCACGAAGCTCCCTGCATTATTGATAGAGACATAGCCAGGCACCACCGGTGGCACGGAAGCATCCAGTACCAGCAAATTTTCCGTAGCCAGATGCTGGCTTAACCAATCGACGTCTACTATTGAGGAAGTGAGTTCAGGCATGATAACCAAGTCCACTGATAAACCGGATTGCCGGGGGATTATTACCCACCTAGCCACAGCAATTTCGCCAGCCTAAAGCTGCAACACGAAATCACGCAGTTTGGCTTTTACTTTTTCAGTGTTTTCCGGGCCGATTCGAATCAGTTGCTTTTGCACGTTTTGTAAATTTTCGATACTGGCATCCGCATACAGATACATGACTGAGGGTTTCACCAGTTGGTAAGGACCCTCAATATAAGGCGTTCGTAGAATAATATTCACTGCCGAGCGCAGGGTGTCATCAAAATTGACATTCCTGAAACCAATTTCGGCATAGGCTTGTTGAAACAATGGCGATAGTGTTCGATACAGGGTCACCGCCTGATCGGTATCCAGCGCCACGAATATATCGATAATTTGATCGAATCTTCCGTGCGCACTTGCATCCATCACGAACAGGTTCTCATCGATATTTTGAACTGGCATCTCCTGTTCAATGCCACGGTAGGGCAGGCCGGTTTGTGGATATTCGCCACGGCTGATGTTGTCCACAAGCACTACAAATTTGCGCACCAGTTGATCACTGGCCAACAGGCGAATCACCGCAACGCCACTGCGGAACGCCCGCAGGCCTTCGAAGACGAGGCCGTCGCTGTCATTGAGGTTGGGTAATTGCACCACTGGACCATCCGGCTCTGCAGCCACCGGCTCGGGCTCGACTACTTCCACCGGCAGAGTCTCCACCACGGGTTCAGACGCGGCGATCGCCGGCGGCTCGGGCTCTGGCTGAAGTCGGATTTCAGGAAGATTGGATGGCGGGGGTTCTTCCACAATCGGCTGCAAGCCAGGCGGCGCGATGACAACCGTGGTGGTTCCCGTCGGCGCTTCAAAGGTAAAGGCCGTATAAACCAGGTATAACAATGTGGATATTGCTATACCCGCTATCGCCCAGAGGCCAAATTTGGACATTGATGTACTCCATTCCTACGTCGGTGGAGACATTTTGGCACAGCCCTCGGGCCACTACAATACGACCACTGCTGCTGCCCCGTTGCGGTCAGGTATTGCCATTATTGGGACACATTCACTAAGCAAGGGCAGAGGGGGTATAGAGGGCTAGTAGCCCTGTCATCTGGGCAACAAAAAACCCGACAGCTGTAAAGTTGTCGGGTTTTTCTTAGTAGAAGCGGAACAAGATGGGTGTCGGAATTAAGACTCTAACACCTTCAATCTGCCCGATCTGTCTTAACTCTTGGGAAAGCCCAGTTCTTCCATGGTTCGAGTTAAATCCTTGCCCGCCGTTGCCGGCTTAGTTTCCTTGTCAATCTTGAGGATGGTGCCATCTGCACCGATATAATAGGTCCAGCGGTTAGCAAAACCAACGTCCATCAAGACTCCATAGGCACCTGTCATCTCCTTAGTAGGATCTGCCAGGATCGGGAATCCAGCCTGATGCTCGTCGGCAAAGGCTGTATTGACTTCCAGTGTGTCCACACTGGCCATGAAATAGGCAACGTCGAAACTTTGAATTTCTTTGGCACTGTCACGCAGCGCTTTACATTGCATAGTTCAGCCGCCGGTAAA
>CAJXIY010000112.1 GCA_913054495.1 uncultured Gammaproteobacteria bacterium
GGTAGCTGTTTCGATCAAGGTCTTTGCTAAGACGCTGCGCATTCGAGTTAGTCATACTTAAAACAGGGTCGGTTTTTACATGAAACGTGGTGGCCCAATTCCCTCCGATTCACTAATTCAGCAATGAACAAACTCAGTTACCCTCTATACCAGCATCGAAGCGGCTGGAACGCTCTGCTGCCTCCCCGCACCAATACGCAATTGTTGTCGACTGAATTGAACGTTGACGTGGCGGTCATCGGTGCCGGTTACACCGGTATTGCGGCAGCCAAGCGATGGCAGGAACTCGCTCCCGATGACGCCATTGCAATCATAGATGCCAGCGTGGTCGGCGAAGGAACGCCGGGGCGAAACTCCGGATTTCTACTCGAGATCGCGTTGGCCAACGACGCCAGGCCGGAGCACATGCAACGCATGATGAAATGTAATGCTTTGATCGGCGCCACGCTTGAAAAAATTGTCGCCGCGGTCGATAAGTCGGACATCGATTGTGCTCTTCGACGCACGGGTACTTACCGGGCCGCGGCAGGCAGGCTGGGCAGGAAAGCCCTAGAACAGTACCGATCATTTCTTCACGGCGCCGGCCTGCCTTACGAAAGGCTTGACCGCGCCGCCCTGTTGCAACGCCTGGGTACCGGTTTTTACCAGGAAGGTCTCTATTCCCCCCATTGTTACCTGGCGCAGCCGGCGGCTCTGATTCGGGCGCTGGCCCAGCAATTGCCCCCGAGTATTCGACTGTATGAAAACACCCCAGCTACTGCGCTAACGAGAACCGGCAATCGCTGGTTGATAGAAACACCGGATGGGGCCATAAGCGCCCGCAAAGTAGTACTGGCCAATAACGGCTTTTCGAAGATGCTCGGTGTGGGAAAATCGCAACTGGTAACCATATACACCTACGCCGCAATTACCCCGGTTCTGGAGCAAGGGATGCTCGAGTCCTTAGGTTCTGAGAAAAATTGGGGGCTGCTGCCGACCCACAGGCTGGGCAGCACGTTACGAAGAACAGAAGATGGCAGAATGATGATCAGATCACGCTACGGCTATGAAACAGAAACCAGCAATGGCTTAGTGGCAAAAGAACTCATGCGAGGCTTGCAGCAACGCTTTCCGCAGTTAAACGCGTCGGAATTTGAACATGTATGGGGAGGCGCCATTGGATTTACCTTCAATGGCGGACCCATCTGGGGCGAGGTAAAACCGGGCTTGTTCGTGTCCGCAGGTTGTAATGGTGGGGGCGTGGTAAAGGGCACCCTGTTTGGCGAGCTACTGGCTGATTTAGCAAATAGGCGAAAGGTGGCAGATGTCGCTGGTTTATTCGGCAGGGCAAGCTGGATGCCCCCCGAGCCTTTCCGGGCATTAGGTTTCCAGCTTATTTCCGCTCTAGAAAAATACCGGGGCCGGGCGGAAGCATAGCCCGGTTAATTCACTCGCTAGCCTAGGGCACCTTCGCCCTCTTTGCATTCAGGTACTTGATGAGAGTCAGGGTTTCCTCCGGGTCCATCCGGCCTACTGGTGAATTGCTGTAGGTGGAGAACATTACCTTGCCACTGCGTGACAGCAAAAATTCGCTGGGCTGAATATGATCGCGACGTTCTTCCCACCAGGCCCCTATTGCATCACCATCGGCGCGAGTCAAGCCATAGGCGACGGGAAATCCCAGCTCCGCAGCGACTTCCTGGGTTTTTTCTTCTGAATCAACAGTGCCTGCAAAAATGGAGACACCCTGCTCTTCGAACGCTTCACGGCGCTCTTCATAGGCGGCCAATAGCCGGCGACAGAAGGGTCACCAATGGCCTCGATAGAACAGCACCAATGCCATGGGGGAAGCGATGTCGTCGGGGAGGGTCAGCTTCTCGCCACCGGCAATATTTAGTGACAGTGACGGGAACAGCTCTCCAGGATTGAGTTTGTCGGTCATAGCCAGTCCTTACCTATATGTCGGTTTGGCATCATCCGATTGCCAAAAATTATTCCGTTAGCCAAGAAATCTTACTCACTAAGCACTGCGTTTACAAACGCCTCGAATGCTTCGAACTCGTCAGTACCTTCTACAAGTTGAACCGCACCCAAATGAGCCTCCATGCCCTGTGGTTTCGCCAGGATCAATTCACTGCCATCGGTTGCATTGCGTATATAGTTAACCAGGATGTTGTAATTGCTTTGCAGGAAGTCCGGCTCGGTGGCAGCTAGGTATTGTAACTGCGATGTCGAGACGGTGGCGGAAGCAATACCGGTGCTGCTGTGGCAAATTATGCAGCGGGTTTGAATGATAGGGGTGGATATGTTGTCCGTGAACAATTGATAACTCGTCCCGGTTGCGCCTTCTGCTGCAATCTCCAGACTCAAGGGTGTGCCGCTGTAATACAATTCACCGGCCGTTGCCACACTGTCATAGGCAAGGTAAATAAATAGACTTGCCCCCGCCAGACCCACCGCTCCGAATGGCACGTCCTCGAGCACGGAAAAGGCTTCGATCGCTTGCAAAGTTTTCCCTGGGAAGGCAGCCGCCAGTGTCTCCAGGGAGCCATCCCAGAGCACGAATTCGCCCGACTCGATACGGATATACATCTCCTCCCCCAGAACCACCACTAGATAGATATTTCCCACGCTATTTACATGGTTCTCTTCGACGCGAATCTCCGCCAGGATGGTAATGGCCTAGTCGGCGGCGAAGGTGGCGCCATCATCGACGGTATTACCGGCATAAAATTGAGCTGTTGTAGCCTGGCCGCTGGAAGTGGCAATTCAGGCACCTGGGCAAGCGCGGTAATCGCGGTGAATTGAAGCAGCGCAGCAACAAACGGCTTGCGCCAGTGAATTGTGTGCCGACGGCCGTCACTAATTTTGTAGTTTGCAGTAATCAATTTGATCAATCCCCTACTCCTGTTGTGTTAAATTCTGCCATGCCAATCCGCTTCCATGTCCTTGTCGTCAGAATTCAGCTTTAAGGATTGAAACGCTGCAGGCCGGTTATGGTTTACTGCGATTGCCCTCGGGTGATACCGCTTTTGAACTGGGTACTTGTTATACGAGACCAAAACCTGGACGGTAGTCTTTCTCCAAGTAGGCATTCGCAACTTCATCATTGGTGAACCGCATATTGGCGCCATCGTATTCCAGCACGGTGTGCTCGCCCCCCCTAAGCAGCGCTATATTGCCCAGCAGCATAGTCTCGGTCAGTCTGGCGGCATACTCGAAACTCGAAGTCGTCACCTTGCTGCGGTCCTTAATCGCATCGATCCATTCCTGGTATATGCCAGGAGACCTTGCCATTGTGGGCGCAGGTTTTTGATATTCCAAGTTCCTTGCTTCTGGAATGAGACGGGGATCACGTCCATAGACGCCATGCATGAGCGTGTTCCTGTCGCCGACGATCAGGACGCCGCCGTCGTTGTCGCCCATTTGACGGCCATTCTCGAGCATCTCCGGACGCTCTGGCAGCAAACCGCCATCGTACCAGGTCATTTTCACCGCGGGCCGACTGCCCCTGGTAGGGAACTCAAAATGAATCTTGGACGCTACTGGAAATGACTCAAAATCCCGGCCCCAGCGCGTGGAACTGGCGGAGACCCTGCTCGGCAGATCGAGATCCAGCGCCCAGTAAGGATGGTCGATGATATGAGCACCCATATCACCCACCACGCCGGTGCCGAAATCTCTCCAGCCGCGCCAGTTAAACGCATGATAGCGACCCTGCAGATAAGGACGGTGAGGTGCGGCGCCTAACCATAATTCCCAATCCATGGTCGCCGGAACCGGATCGGAGCCTTCGGGCCGGGCGATTCCCTGCGGCCACACTGGCCGGTTAGTCCAGCAATGGACTTCGGTGACCGTGCCTAATAAACCATCGGCCACCCATTCATTGATGAGCCTGGCTCCTTCTTCGGCATGGCCCTGATTGCCCATCTGGGTAACAACATTGTTTTCCCGCGCCCACAGTGCCAGCAGGCGCGCCTCTGCCACCGTATGGGTGAGAGGCTTTTGTACATAGACATGCTTGCCCAGCGCCATGGCATGAGTCGCAATCGGGCTATGCATATGATCCGGGGTGCTGATCAAGACCGCATCGATCTCGGGCTCATTATCCAGCATCTCCCGATAGTCCCGATACTTCTTGGCTTTATCCCTGAACCCTGCGGTCCAGTCTTCTTCCAGAGTGGCCGCCATTTTGCGGTCGTCGATATCACACAGGGCGTAAATGTTTTCGTGAGCGACCTCGCGAATATCAGTCTTGCCCTTACCGTTTACACCGACAGCGGCGACGTTAACCTTGTCGCTCGGTGCAACATAGGCTGGGCCGCCGAGAACGTGGCGAGGAACGATCATGAAAACGGAGGCACCGACTGCGGTCTTGATAAAATCTCTGCGGCCGATTTCTGTTCTGGAAATTGATTTTTCACCTGGGTTCTTCGACTTTTTCTTCATCATATATCCCCATCTCTGCTTTTATATTGGCACTTCCCCATGCCTTGTATTTTCCTGTTACCCGGCCACACCGCGCGTTCCGTCGCGACTCCGGAAACAACAGGCTGGAATCTACTATCGCTCTGCCGACGTGCCTCGATTCTACATGATTGATCAAGATTGGCGAACTGCTGGGGCTCAGGGTTTGCTTGCATCTACGATCATAAACGTCGCATTGGTTCGAGCGACCAGTTTGTCGGCACTGAACACGGATATCTCGGTTCTGAACAGGCGCTTACCAGCATGAATAACTTCTGCCACTGCCTCCAGTGAATCGCCCTGGGGTGGTCGGATAAACGCGATGCTCAGGTCGGTGGTGGCTGAGAGTTTGCCCTCGGGCCGAATCGTTCTCACCGCTACGCCTGCGGTGGTGTCCGCCAGCGACGTCAGCAGGCCACCATGCACGCGGCCACCATTGTTCAGGTGATGATCTTTTAGCTCGACGCGACAACTGGCCTTGCCGGCTGAGAATGTAATAATTTCGATGCCGAGAAACGAGCCGAACGGACTCATTGGTATTTCTGTGTCATGCATAATGTTTTTCTTATGGTGTGTCGAGTGGTGCTTCCGCCATCGCCTGGATCAGATCGATTAGTTTAACTACATCCCGCAGGTCTGCGATCTCAGCGGGGGAATGACTGTAACGACCAGGCCAAGAAAGGCCCGCGTTCGGTGCGCCGTAGACGGAGAAGGTGGTGCCATCGGTGCCACCCTGGGTGAGCCCGATCTGCGCCTCTATTCCGGCAGCGGCGGCGATGCCTCGGTTTCGGTCCAGTTCATAGGGCGTTGCCATGCCGCTGCTCTCGATGGAGCGCAGTACCGGGCCCTTACCCAGAGGGGCATAGGCAAAGTGTGGTGATTCCAGCGGGGTATCGGAAGAGACGAAGGTGTCGATGCTATAGACTCGCCGGCTGTTCCGGCCATAGTACTGCGCCAGGCGGGCGGCGCCACGCAGACCGCCCTCTTCCCGCACCGACCAGGCAAACACCACGCGATGAGTGAGCAGGTCGGGATCGATACTTTTTATTGCCATCAGCAGTGAGGTGGTACCGACACGATCATCGAGAGAACGTGAGGCATATCGGTACTTACCCATGCGGTGACCTTCCTTAAAACCTGTCACCCCCATGCCAATCTCGACACCGGCGGCCGCCAGCTGTTCGGCGTTCATGCCAAACCAGGCCTGAACTGAATCGGGGCGTTTCTGATCCGGCTCGCTGCGATTTAGAAAAACGCCCCGTAGCTGTGGGGCTTCCGGTAAGGACTGCAGGTCGGTATTCGGGTCCAGCTGCAACAAGGCAGGTTGGCCTTCCCACGCCGTCGTCACCACACCGCCTAAACGAGTCAGGCTAATCACACCATTCGCCGCAATACTCTCCACGGCATAACCCACTTCATCCATATGCGCGATAAATACGGTGGCTTCGCTCTCGGGTCCGAACTCCACCCACATATTGCCCATCTCATCGACTTGGGCGACCTCCCTGGCCCAGGGAGGCAGCAGGTTGTATACGATATTCCGGATCGGTCCTTCGTGACCGGGTACGGCGGAACGTTCCGCCACTCGATCCAGTACGGATTCGACCTCTATCATTCGGCTGGTGTCCTGGTGCTGACCCCAACGCCCAGATTCGCCGTTTAACAGCTCGGTCCGGACCGGCGCGGATAACCACGGTGGCAACTCGGCGTCTGCATTGACCGCCTCTACGATCGCCGCGAGAACTTCGTTGGCGGCGCGCAACGCTATGCGTTCCATCAACGCATCCGGGTTCGCCACCCGCGGGGCGATGAAACGCATATTGGCGCGGGTAGAGTCATTTATGACTACGTTCGCCCGCGCGTTCAGTTCGGTGATTACTTCGTTGCGAAACTCTGACTCACCCGGGCCTACAATCACCAGTTGATTGGGGGCGAAAGCTGATGATATCGCGGCACCGAGGCCAACCCAGCCGAATACCTGCTGCACACTTAGCACATAGCGGGTGCTGCCCTGGGCGCCATTGATTCCGGCTTCGGCAGCGGCGAGAACTGCGGCACAGCCGACTCTGGCACCGGCGCGGGGGCCTGCAATTTCGGTGGCATAATGCCAGGGGGGAATATTACGAAATACCGGATCCAGCAAGGCGATGCCCATCGCCGCCACTTCGTCCGCAGACTCCGCACCCACATCCAACCACAGATCGTCCTGGGTGACGATGGCTGTTTCACCACGATGTTGGCTGGCGAAGTGACCATTGGCTATGGCCGACACGCCGAGCAGGGGTCCGCCTCGAGTCAAGATTCGCAGCTGTTGACCCTCGTGCGCCTGGTCCCAAAGTGGATGACGCGACCCCGATCCGATCCGATGCAATCGCAAGTAGCCAGCGTCTGTAATCTGACTAACGACATAGGCATAGGAATCCAGTCCGCAGGCCACAATCCGGCGCGGCTCGCCGCTGCCGATTTCCTTTATCAAATTCCCATAACGATCGCGCTCCCAACCAGCATAGCGTTGCTGAATGGGAACCGTAGCCAGGTGTTCGTGGCCGGTGGGTGCATCCAGCGCGAGCCAGCTGGCCAGAATGCCGGTCTCTATATCCTGTGCATGGACACAGAAACTCAAGAATAAAAATGCACAAAGCAAGAACTTGCTGCCAAGTCTGTTCAAATCCAACTCCATTTCAAAGCAATTTGTGCAGCCACTACTTCGGCAATCTAAAGGCCATGATATAGCCACCTTCAGGATCTTCCTGATCTGCCGGCAATACACGAAACCCCGAAGCTGCAGTCGAGTTGTACACCGGCACCGTGATAATGATAGTTTGCTCACCCCCTGGAGAAAGGTAGCTCATCGGCGTGGCATGGGCTGTGAAAGGCAGGGGATTACGCCACAACTCACTGCCATTGCGTATATCGGTGGCGCGAATGGTGTTATCGAAAGTCCCGGCGCTGAATATCAGGCCTCCTGCGGTTGTCATGGTGCCGCCACTCTGGGGTGTACCGATGGTGAGCGGCAAGTAGGTTTTGATGCCCCACGGCCCACTGTCCTTGGCCAGACCGATTGGACGCTCCCAGAGCAAAGTCCGGGTTTCCAGATCGATGGCGGCGAGCACACCGTAGGGCGGTTGATTGCAGGGCACTCCCAGCGGCGACATGAAACGCACGGTGGTATGGGAATACGGCGTCCCGATTTGGTTTCCTGCGACGCCTTCCGGCAGCTCGTCTCTCGGAATCAGCGTCAGCTGATTGCCAACCAGCATGGGGTTAACCACCATGATATTATTCACCTGATCGACACTGACACTGCCCCAGTTGTGGCCGCCGGCGTTGCCGGGAAACTGGAAAATCGTATCGGCGCCAGGAACGGTGAAATGCCCGTCGTAGCGCATTTTCTTGTATTCGATGCGGCACCACAATTGATCGAGGGGGGTGATACCCCACATCTTCGCTTCCGTCATATCGGGTCGAAAATTAGGCATGTCCATGGTGAAAGGCTGGGTTGCGGCGACATAGTCTTCAGGCACTCCACCGTCCTGCGGCACCGGCAGTTCCTGAATATCGAAGATCGGCTCACCGGTGACGCGATTCAACACGAATACTTCGGCGCGCTTCGTTGGCACTAGCACCGCTGGTATTTTCTCACCGTTTTCACCAGGCAAATCGATTAGCACGGGCTGAGAGGGTACATCCCAATCCCACAGATCATGATGCACGGTTTGAAACGACCAGCGTACAGAGCCATTCTCGCCGTCTATAGCGACGATAGAACTGGCATATTGCTCGCTGGACTCCATGCGCTGGCCACCGAAGTAGTCAGGTGTCTCATTTCCGGTAGGGGCATAGATCAAGCCTAACTCTTCATCTACGCTAAACAGACTCCAGACATTCGGCGTGCCTCGTGTATACACTTCGCCTCGCAGTGGTTGCGTATTGATGCCGGGCCTGCCCATGTCCCAGGCCCAGGCAAATTCACCACTGATGGCATCGAAGGCGCGCACCACGCCAGATGGCTCTCCGACAGTGCGATTATCCAGCACCCAACCGCCGACGACTGCATTGCCCCGGACGATGCCCGGTGGTGAGGTTTGAAAATTAAATATCAGGGGATCATTGCCCATGCCGGTAGTTAGATTTATCTCACCCAAATCACCGAACCGGATGCAGCGCTCACCACTGAGAGCATCTACGGCGATCAGTCGCGCATCGGTGGTGGCGGTGAGAATTCGCTGCTGGCATTCGCCATCATATTCCGCTGGCGCCTGGTAGTAGGAGACACCACGACAGCCGGTGGTGAAGTAACGCGCAAACTCCAAGTGTTCGGCATTGATCAGGGGATCGAATTGCCAACGCAAATCGCCGCTATTGGCATCGAGGGCGATGATGATGTTGCCGCCGGTACAGACGTAGAGTAGATCGCCTATCTGCAGTGGGGTCGCCTTGAAGGCGCCGCCGACCTGGGTGCGATAGGTCCAGGCCAGTTCCAGGTCACCGACATTGCCGGTATTGATCTGATCGATTGGTGAGTAACGACTGCCGCCGACGTTGTTGCCATAGCTGGGCCAATCGGTCTGCGTATTGACGGTGTTGATGCCACTGCGTGCAGACAAGGGATTAACATCGTAGCCACTACCACTGTAGACAACGTAGACAGACAGCAATACCACCACCACTGCCGATCCCCTGGAAATATCCGAACGCAACAATGGCGGGGGTTGCCCCTGGTAGAGAGCTCGCCGCAGCCACGGCGTCAGAAACCAAAGCCCGAGGCCGGCAAATGGCAAGATGCGCGGCGCCAGCGCCCACAGATTGGTACCCGATTCCAGTAAGGCCCAGGCTACGGTAGCGATCAGAAGCCCGCCGTAGATGAGGGAGCCGGTGGGACTGGCTTGCCACAGGCGCCTGGCACTGGCAACCAGCACCAGACCCGCCAACAGGTAATAGAATGACCCACCCAGAAATACCAATTGCACACCACCGAGAATCATCGGCGCTGCTATCAGAATCAGCACAATGGGGAGCACGCGAGGAGCTTTCACTGACGACGTAGTGTTCATGAGCTCAACCTTCTTGGTTCTATAGGCACAGTAACGAAGACTATACCCAAAAACCCCATGCACGGCTAATGCAATGCCCGGCTATTACAGTTGTTCTACAAGCCTCAGGATTTCGACCGCTCGTCCTGCCGCTGTTGCTCCTTGAACCGAATCTTCTGCCGGCGCCGGGTGTCGATTGTCGCCTGCATGGGAGCGCCTATGTGGAACTCTCCCCGCTCCCTGGCAAGTCGCATCTGGCGCTCCCTCTCGGCGTAGCGTTTTACCTGATCCTTGCTGTGCTTATCGTAACAATAGTGACAACTCACACCTTTCTGATAATGCTCGCCCTGCTTGTCCTGCTGGGTAATCGGCAT
>CAJXIY010000113.1 GCA_913054495.1 uncultured Gammaproteobacteria bacterium
TCGGCAAAAACCTGGACAAGAACTTCGATAACAATGGCGACTGGGCTCGAAGTGGAAAAACAGATGGGACGTTACTTTCTCTGCTACTGGATGAGGAGTATTTCTCGTTGCCTCCTCCCAAGAGTACGGGTCGAGAGCTATTCAACGGTCACTGGCTGGAAAGCAAACTGCAACAATGTCAGCATGGCGTGGCCGCCGCTGACGTGCAAGCAAGCCTGGTGAATTTCACCGTGGCAACAATCGCCGCAGAAATCGGAAAACACATAGAGCCAGATCGGATCTACATCTGTGGTGGTGGTGCCCACAACACTAGCCTGATGACGGCACTGCAAATAGCCATGCCAGATGCTGAAGTCGCCACCACTGCTGCCGCTGGCCTGGATCCTGACTGGGTCGAAGCCATCGCCTTCGCCTGGATGGCGAAACAGACACTGGCAGCAAAGCGTATCGAGACCGGAGTATTTACCGGCGCCACCGAGCCGATCATCTTAGGTGGTATTTACCAGGCCTGATCTCTGGCCCGAATATGAGGAGTAATCCCTAGATCGAAAAAGAAGAACCGCAGCCGCAGGTAGTGGTGGCCATGGGATTATCGACAATGAATCGGGACCCTTCCAGACCTTCAACGTAGTCGATTTTCGCGCCGAGCAAATACTGGAAACTCAAAGAATCTACCAACAGACTTGCCCCCTTGTTTTCGATGACCGTATCGTCCTCAGCAATCTCTTCATCGAATGAGAAACCATATTGGAATCCGGAACAACCGCCACCGGTAACGAAAACCCGAAGTTTCAGCTGTACATTACCTTCTTCGGTAATAAGGCTATGCACCTTGGCCGCGGCATTGTCGGTAAAGGACATAATGATGGGATCTTGGGACTGGACAACGGACATCGAATTACCAATTAGAACTGAAAAAATGCTTTTCAAGCAATGATAACGAGCACTAGAGACTATAAGTCAGGCTAGCCACGAGGGCTAATTATCGCAATAACCAAGTGTTTCAGTCAACTATTGCCTATTCCTGCAAGGACTTGCTATTGAAGGGCAGCTTTTTGTGGTTGGCGGTCAGGCGATTAGTCCGGGGTTGATTCGAGCCGATATGCATGAGATTGCCATTCACCTCCGATCCCATAACCATTTCGATCAAATTGTAATAGACATTGCCAACCACCACCGCCTTGGCCGCCAATTCAATGTGTATGGCGGCCCGAACATCGCCCTGCACCAGACCATTCACTATTGCCGAGGGCACACAAATCTCACCTTCAACCGAGCCATTTTCTGTCACACGAATCAGCGCCTCCGAATCATCTTCGGCATAGATATTTCCCTTCACCTTGCCTTCGATAATTAGCTCACCACTAAAATGAATGTCACCGACTATTTCAGTAGACCTCGATACCAGTGTATGGGCCGGGCCATTTACGTGCCTTGTATTGTCAACTGATTTATTAAACATGGTCCTAATCTCCCAATACCACCCAACTAAAATATTGATCTATGCTTTTTTCTACCGGCTCGGTGGCGACGGCGGCGATCTGAATTCTCTCAGGCTCGAAGCCCGCTGGAAGTGCCAGCTCACCCTCTATATTCTGAAAATATTTGAATCTTAATCGAATGTCCAATTGGTCCTGTTCATCCGAGATATCACGCAGCGCAAATATCACCTGCTCGTCGCCTAATCGACCGACGAGGTTGACATTGACATGGCCCCTTAGATACGAATCTCCATCTGCATCCTGTTGCCGCATCACCAGCTTGTAGCGAAATCGATCCGGATTTGATGTGCCGTAAATATCCATCTGCCCCACAATCAAACCCGTGTCTACGGTTTCATTCGAGACCACCTGCCGGTAGAAGACAACGTCCTGCTGCAGTTGGGCAAGCTGTTCTCTCAAGTTTCGAATCGTGACCTGAACCTCTACCGTCGCCCGCTGATCCATCACACTGCTGCGGTCGAGTATCGCAACCTGTCGAGAAAGATCGGAATTCTGACTGCGTAGCGCAGAGATTTCAGTTGTCAGCTGGTCCCTTTCATCCTGAACAGTATCTTGGGCGCGCAGGCTTTGATAATAACCGTAGAGGAATCCGCTCACCACACTGCCGGCGACCACGGAAACCAGCACGGCGACTAGCAGCGCACGCCGACGTGGGCGGTAAGGCACTACCACCATCTGTTCCTGTTTGCTGCCTTTAACTACATTTGGCATCTGGGAGCCTCAATCTCACTCGCTCTGGCAGGGCTATGGCCTGCTCGGCCAATCATGACTACTCCTGGGCTTTATCGGCTAGGGCAGCAGCGCGATCGCTTCAAGACCCGCAGTTTCTTCCAGCTGAAACATGATATTCATGTTCTGTATGGCCTGCCCGGAAGCGCCCTTTACCAGATTGTCTATCGCAGCAAGCACCACGATGGTATCTGTATCTGCATAGTAGTTTACTGAAATTGTACAATTGTTCGAAGCTTTGACGTCGCGCGTCGCCGGAAGTTCACCCTGGGGCAACACCTCAACGAAGGGCTCACCCTTATACCTGTCCTCAAAAATTGATTGCAGCTGTTCGATGCTGACTTCGGTTCCGGTTTTGACAGGTGCGTAGAGCGTCGCCAGAATTCCCCTGATCATCGGCGTTAAATGGGGGACGAAGGTGAGCCCAACTGCAGCCTCGGCGTATTGACTCAAGCCCTGTGTGATTTCAGGATGATGCCGGTGGCCAGACATTGCGTAAGCCCGGATAGATTCTGTGGCCTCGCACAGCAAATAGTCCTCTACCGCCTTGCGGCCGGCACCGCTGACTCCGGATTTCGCATCTGCGATTAAGCGAGAACAATCTACTAATTGTTGTTGCAACAGCGGCAGGAAACCTAACTGGATAGCGGTAGGATAACAACCGGGAACGGCGATAAGCTGTGCGCTCTGGATCTGTTTCCGATTAACTTCGGGCAGACCATACACGGCAGTGGCGATCAGATCGGGACAGCTGTGGGTAGTGTTGTACCATCGCTCCCAGAGCCCGACGTCTTGGATACGAAAATCGGCAGAAAGATCTATGACTCTGACCCCAGCCTCGATCAAGGCGCCCACAGAATCCATCGCCACGGCATGAGGTGTGGCAAAAAACACCACATCACAGGCGCCGACAGCCTCGGCGTCCGGCGCCACGAAATCCAGATCAATATGACCCCGTAAGTTAGGGAAACGCTTGCTGACGGCGGTGCCGCACAACTCTCGCGAAGTAACCACAGCAATCTCTACGTCCTGACGCGGCGCCAGCAGACGCAGGAGTTCAACTCCCGTGTAGCCCGTAGCACCAACGATTCCTACTGTGATCAAAGCGTGACTCCTTGAATTAGAAGTTTTTCTGGTGACTTGAGAAAATCAGAGTTATAGACAGTAGAGTAATTCAGGTCCAGACCGTTGCATCAGGGCCGGACGGAGTATCTTACACGCAGACACCAGGATTGCAATAAACCTTGGGCACCTCTGACTACAATGCCTGAGATCGGTACTCCAGGGCCAGGGCAGGCATTCATCAAGACTTGACGCAGTAGCTGTGATAGCTTTTGCTATGCCTGCCCTGGAGCAGGAATGGGGGCAAAACGGGAGAGTTGTATGCTCTGGATTAAGGCATTTCACATTATCACGGTGGTGACCTGGTTTAGTGGTCTGTTCTATCTGCCGCGACTTTTTGTCTATCATGCCATGAGCGAGGATCAGCTTAGCAAGGATCGTTTCATCATCATGGAACGCAAGCTATTTTGGGCTATTACCACCCCTTCCGCTATTGTGGCGGTCCTGCTCGGCAGTTGGCTGCTGTACGATAATGCCAGTTACTTTATGGCTTGGTGGTGGATGCAGGTGAAGTTGGTCCTGGTAGGGTTGCTGGTGGCCTATCACTGGGGTTGCTGGCGATTCATGAAGGCACTGCGGGAAAATAGAAATATTCGTAGCCACATCTTTTTTCGATTCTTTAATGAAATGCCCGTATTTTTGTTAGTCGGAATTGTGATTCTTATCGTCGTCAAACCGAGCCTGTAATTGACCGCCGGCGCCACCACTAAATCCACAAGACAGCTTCAACATGAGTGAAAACAAACCCACCGTAATGTGTTTCTCCGGAGTGGACCCGACCGGCGGCGCTGGCATACAAGCAGATATCGAAACCCTGTTCAGTATCGGTTGCCATTGTGCGCCGGTGATTACCGCTCTTACGGCTCAAAATACCCAGGACGTAATCGCCGTGGAGGCGACTGCGCCAGCGTTGCTGGTGCAGCAGGCGCGGGCGGTGCTGGAAGACATGCCAGTGCAATATTTCAAGATTGGTTTGTTAGCTAGTGTGGAGAGCATCGAAGTACTGCACACGCTGTTGCAGGACTACGCCCACATACCGGTGGTACTCGATCCAGTCATCTCTGCCGGTGGCGGCTATGAATTCGGCGGCGATGAAATCATCGAGGCAATGCGCAGCTTGCTGATTCCTCTCACTACGGTGTTGACGCCGAATACCGACGAACTCACCCAGCTGGCGCCAACCGCTGACACGCTCGATGCCTGCGCTAACGAAATTCTGGATACGGGATGTCAGCACATCCTCCTCACCGGCACCCATGCGCAGACCCCTGAGGTAGTCAACAAACTGTATGCTCCACATCAGGGTATTACTCTGTTTAACTGGCCGCGTCTGGAAAACAATTACCATGGTTCCGGTTGCACACTTGCCGCCGCCATCGCAGGATATCTCGCCCACAAATTGACTTTGCACGACGCCATTCAACAAGCCCAGCGCTTCACCTGGGAAGCATTGAGCCATGGCTCGCGCTTGGGCTTCGGTCAACACATGCCCAACCGCAGTTTTTGGAACAAGCAAATACTATAGGGAAGCTCTGATGCAACTATCAGGCATCTATGCAATCACCGATGATATTCTCTTGCCCGCGCACGCCCGGCTCGAAGCGGTTGCAGCTGCGCTCGGCGCCGGCATTTCCTTGTTACAGTTTCGCAGCAAGTCCGGTACCGGAGAAAGCAGGCTAAAGGCGGTGATTGAACTACTCGACCTGTGCAAGGCTCATCATGTTCCCTTGATCATCAACGATGATGTCGACCTTTGCCTGGCGGCAGATGCCGATGGTGTCCATTTAGGCCAGCGCGATGCAGCACTCGAAGTTGCGCGCGCTCGACTGGGGCCGACGGCCATAATTGGAGTCACTTGTCACTCTTCTATAGACAGCGCAGTGCAAGCGCAATCGGCAGGCGCCGATTATGTCGCCTTCGGCCGTTTCTTCGACTCGGCGACAAAACCGGAGGCGCCCCCGGCACAACTTGAAATTCTCGGCCAGGCGAAAGCCGCTGTTTCTATTCCCATAGTTGCTATTGGGGGCATCAATGCGGAAAATGGCGCTGGCATTCTGGCAGCCGGCGCCGATATGCTGGCGGTGATAGACGCCATCTTCGGTGATAACGAACAAGTAAGGCAGCGAACCGAAGCCCTGGTCAGGATCAGCAACCAGTTGCAGCGATAAAAACCTGATTTGTAAAAAAGTCAAAAGCAAGGGTAGCAAGGTAAATGAGCAACGAAAACTCCAGCAAGCTGTATCGACAGGCGCTGCAATTCATTCCTGGCGGAGTCAATTCGCCGGTCAGAGCCTTCAAGGGAGTAGGAGGCAATCCCCTGTTCTTCAAGGCTGGCGAGGGTGCCTATCTGATCGATGTCGATGATAATCGCTATGTCGACTACGTCGGCGCATGGGGCCCATTGATATTGGGTCATCGTCACCCGCACGTTATTGAAGCCCTCGCCGCCCAGTTGGAACGGGGCATCGCCTATGGTGCTTCGACCGAGGCAGAAGTGCAGATCGCCGAAAAAATCTGCCAGTTGTTACCCTCAGTAGAACGTGTGCGTCTCGTCACTTCGGGCACCGAGGCGACCATGAGCGCGATTCGCCTGGCTCGTGGCTACACGCGCCGCGATCAGATCGTCAAATTTGAAGGCTGTTATCACGGCCATGTCGATGGCCTGTTAGTGAAGGCCGGCTCCGGCGCCCTGACCCTGGGAACACCAGACTCCCTCGGTGTGCCCAGAGCCTACACCGAACTTACCCATGTACTGCCGTTCAACGATATCGAGGCGGTGCATCAGTTTTTCGACACACGGGGCGATGAGATCGCCTGTGTTATCGTTGAACCCGTGGCCGGCAACATGAACTGCGTGCCGCCAGTCCCCGGTTTCCTCGAAGCCCTGCGGGAGTCCTGCACCCGCCACGGTAGCGTGTTGATATTTGATGAAGTCATGACTGGCTTTCGGGTGGCACTGGGCGGCGCCCAGGCCGTTTATGGGGTGACGCCGGATCTCACCACGCTGGGCAAAGTCATCGGCGGCGGCCTGCCCGTGGGTGCCTTCGGCGGCAGGCAGGAGATCATGGAACTGATTGCACCCAGCGGTGGCGTCTACCAGGCCGGTACGCTCTCGGGCAGCCCCCTGGCTGTCGCCGCCGGCCTGGCTATGCTCGAGCTTGTCAGCGAACCAGGCTTTTACAGCAAGCTCGAAGCCAGGACCCAGACCCTGTTGCATAGCTTGGGCGAGCGAGCGGCGGCCGCCAGCGTGCCATTCACGAGCAACTGCGTCGGTGGCATGTTTGGTTGTTTCTTCAACACCGAAGAACGTATTACCCGGTTTTCCCAGGTCATGGCTGGCAACCTCGATCACTTTCAGACCTTCTTCCATACCATGTTAGACAATGGAGTCTACCTGGCCCCTTCCGCGTACGAGGCGGGATTCATATCTGCCGCTCATGGCGATCGGGAAATTCAATTGACGCTGGATGCGGCAGAAAAAGCATTCGATAAAATCGGCTCATAGCCTGGCCAATGCGCACGAGATACAGGAAATAACGATGACAACTTATGATGTATACGGGGTTGGCAATGCACTCGTGGACAAGGAATTCGAAGTCGACGACAGTTTTTTCGAAGAGTACAAGATCCAAAAGGGGATAATGACGCTCGTTGCCCAGGAACAGCAACAGTACCTAGTTCGTATTCTAGAGAGAAAATACGGTATCAAGAAGCGCGCCGGCGGTGGCTCGGCTGCCAACACGCTCTACGCATTGAGCCAGTTCGGTGGCAGCGCGTACTTCACCTGCAAGCTGGCTAAGGACGAAGCCGGTGATTTCTATCTCGAACAACTCGGCGACCACAACATTCAGACCAATACCGACAATCAGAGAGAGCATGGCATATCCGGTCAATGCCTGGTGATGATCAGTCCAGACGCAGAGCGCACTATGCACACCTATCTCGGTGTGTCGGAAAAGGTGTCGGCGCAAGAATTAAATTTCGACGCAGCAAGAGACTCCAAGTACATCTACCTGGAAGGTTACCTGGTGACTTCTCCAAGTGCAAAAGCTGCGATCATTGAGCTCAAGCGATTTGCCGAGGCAAACCAGGTGAAGACGGCGATGACATTTTCTGACCCATCCATGCTCGAGTATTTTAAGGATGATATCAACGATGTGCTGGGTGACGGTGTGGATCTATTATTCTGCAACGAAACCGAAGCACTGCTATGGAGTGGTGCAGCGAACATAGAAGCTGCCTGTGAAATCATGAAAACCAAGGCCGCGCAGTTTGCCATCACCCGGGGCGACAAGGGCGCACTTCTATTCGATGGCAGCGACTACATTTCGATCGCCGCCCATACCGTCAATGCAGTCGATACCAACGGTGCCGGCGATATGTTCGCCGGCGCATTTCTTTACGGGATTACCAGCGGCAAAGATTTTGCAACGGCGGGCAGGCTTGCAAGCCTGGGTTCAGCCACCGTGGTAAGCAATTTTGGACCGAGACTGGACGCCGAATTGCATCAGCAAATAGCCGATGAGATTCTAAAATAAGCAGGGATATTGCCAGACTTTGCTAGTCAGTCAGCGTCTATGGGCCGCTGCTACGCGCGCATACTATCGACGAATTTCTTCACACCATCAAACCAGGAAGATTTGCGAGGGGATTGCCGGGTGCCTTGCTGCTCCTGAATTTGCTGAAATTCTTGCAGGATTTCTTGCTGACGGCTGGTGAGACGAATCGGTGTTTCCACCACGACTCGGCACAGGAGATCGCCGGCACTGCCGCCCCGGATAGGCGTAACGCCCTTGTTTCGCAAGCGGAAGAGCTTGCCCGATTGTGTCGCGGCGGGAATTTTCAACTTAACGCGACCATTGAGTGTGGGCACTTCCAGTTCACCGCCCAGCGCCGCATCACCAAAACTGATGGGAATCTCACAGTGCAGGTTGCGCCCATCGCGCTGGAAGATATGGTGGGGACGCACACCGATCTCTACGTAGATGTCTCCCGGCGGTCCACCATGAGCCCCGGCCTGGCCCTCTCTAGTCAGCCGGATTCTATCCCCGCTGTCCACCCCGGCTGGAACCTTGACCGATAGAGTCTTGGTCTCGTCCACCGCGCCGCGGCCGTGACAGCTACTGCAGGGATTCTTGATCTGTTTGCCGGTACCCTGACAACGGGGGCAGGTTTGCTGCATGGAGAAAAATCCCTGCTGCATGCGAACCTGGCCATGACCGCCACAGGTGCTGCAGTCGACTGGTACGGTGCCTTTCTCCGCACCGCTGCCTCCGCAAGTATCACAGCTTACCGTGGTTGGGATCCTGATCTTAACCGTGGTGCCTCGCACCGCCTCTTCCAGATTGAGTTCAAGGTTGTAACGCAGGTCCGCACCTTGTCGAACATGGCTGCGACCGCCACCGCGGCCGCCGCCGAAGATATCACCAAAGATATCGCCAAATATGTCGCCAAAGTCGGCGCTGCCAGCACTGGTCTGCCCTTCCAGACCGGCGTGACCGAACTGATCGTAGCGAGCTCGTTTCTTGGCATCCGACAAAACCTCGAAGGCTTCATTGGCTTCCTTGAACTTGTCTTCAGATGCCTTGTTGTCTGGATTACGATCTGGGTGATGCTTCATGGCAACGCGCCGGTAAGCCTTCTTAATATCGGCTCCCGGAGTGTCCCGGGTAACACCCAGGACTTCGTAGTAATCTCGCTTTGACATGAATCCGCTTCTCTGTGCTGCTGTTTTTTCTTCTGCACCGTTGCTCAAATTCAGCGTGCACGGCTTGGTCGGTAGTTAAACGCAAAAAAACTAAGCCATGAAGATGACCTAGTTTTAGCTGCTCGGTGCGATTGCTTTAGAGGGGCTTAGTGACTAACTGCTACCTCAACGCCTGCCATCCCACCTACTTGTCTTCTTCCTCAGTTTCTTTCTCGGCTTCCTCTATGACTTCTTCGAACTCGGCATCCACGGCGTCATCGTTACCGGAACCGCCCGCGTCTGCTGCACCCCCGGCGGCGCTCGCCTGCTCCTGTTGTTCGGCCTGCATTTTCTGCGCGAGGCCAGAAGATGCTTCGCTCAGTGTCTTGATCCTGGCTTCAATATCCGCCAGATCGTCACCCTTGATCGCCTCTTCCACGGCAGTCACTGCTGTGTTGATGGCATCCTTTTCCTCATCGGTGACTTTATCGCCGGCTTCTTCCAGGGTCTTCTTGGTGGCGTGCACCAAGGCATCGGCTGAGTTACGCGCCGTGATGAGTTCCTCGAACTTCTTGTCCTCTGCCGCATTGGCTTCGGCATCCTTAATCATTTGCTCGATTTCTTCATCAGACAATCCGCTGGAAGCCTTGATAATAATGGACTGTTCTTTTCCTGTAGCCTTGTCTTTCGCCGACACAT
>CAJXIY010000114.1 GCA_913054495.1 uncultured Gammaproteobacteria bacterium
TACGTGGAGCCTTTAATTGGTGTAGGCATATAAAAATATCCTGCATTTATCCTGCGCAGGTATAGTCTACAAATTGGCTGAAAGCCTTTAAAATGGCGGACCGGACGGGACTCGAACCCGCGACCTCCGGCGTGACAGGCCGGCATTCTAACCAGCTGAACTACCGGTCCGCGATATGCTTCTGTTGCAACATACTGTTGCAGGTTTAAAGATTCAATCTATGGTGTTAAATCTAACACCAAAATTGGTGGGTGATGAGGGATTTGAACCCCCGACATTCGCCTTGTAAGGGCGACGCTCTCCCAACTGAGCTAATCACCCGTAGTGCAGAGTGAGCGCATTTTACCGATTTAGCCTCCCATGTCAACAATAGCGCAGGTTTCAGCGTAGTTACCGCGCAAACAAGGTTTCTCGTCACGCTATTTACTGGTGTGGGTAAATGCGCCATCCCACTCAGGGGGCAGTTCCGCATTTTTATGCTCATCGATCCGATCCAGATAGATCTGATACAGCAGCGTGTTCGGTTCATCTGCCAGCAGTGCACGCAGTTTCTGCTGTGCCCCGCCCCAGTCCTTGGAGTAATAACAATCCAATGCCCCGTGGTAGGCATCGACCCGTTGCCGCAGCGACGCATCCGCCGCCGCCAGCAAACACATGGGCTGGTAACAGTTGACCGCCTTGTCCTTGCCTTTCACCTTCACCCTGTCTATTCGTCGCAACAGAAATTCATCCAGATCTTTGACCGTATCTTCCCCGACCAGTAGTCTGATGCCATAGAACTTGGTCAGGCTTTCGAGCCGGGAACCCAGATTTACCGCATCGCCGAGCACCGTGTATGAGCGCCTATAGGTCGACCCCATATCGCCAACATTCATGACCCCGGTATTTATTCCGATTCCCACATTCACTTCCGGAAAGCCCTGCTCACGAAATTCAGGCTTGAGTGCCTCCACCTTGTCCAGCATTTCCAGGGCAGCCAGGACCGCGTGGGAGCGGTGCTTATCATCATCGATGGGAGCACCCCAGAACGCCATCACCATGTCTCCCACGTATTTATCGATGGTGCCACTATGATCGAAGATGATGCCAGTGATGGGGGTAAAGAAATCGTTGAGCAATTTCTTTAGCTGAGTCGCGTTCAGGCCCTCAGAAATCGTCGTAAAACTCCGAATATCGGAGAACAGTACCGTCAGCTCTTTACTCTCCCCCTCGAAGCTATAGTTATCCGGGTCGGCCAGCATGGAGTCGATGTGGCCCGGGGCACATACTGATCAAACATGCCCTTGATGATCTTGCGGGTCTGGCTTTCGGCCAGGAATCCATAAATCATATTGGTGCCAGTCACCAACACAATCAGCAATAACAGCAGCACCAGGGGAAAGTCCAGTTTGTAGACATCCCACAACTGAAAATTTATCCAGATGCTGGCAATGACAAGACCGCTTGCTGTGACCGCCATCGACGCCGCACCCAGAATCGAAAACAGCATCGACATACTCAGCCCGAGTACCAATATGATGACAAAGGTCGCTCCAGCGGACCAATCTGGCTTATAGGGGAAAAATATCGTGGCAGAGCTCTGAAAAGTGGAAAAGACCGAGGCGGTAACCGCCTCACCAGAATCCACGGCGACGACAGTTGCGGCGATGGAATTGAGCAAGGCGTTGAGCATGTTCGCATGCACTTCGACTCCCGGGTAAATCGAGTCCAGGGCATGGCACGAATATCCCCCAGGCCTGGGGCGCTGGTGCCCACCAATACCAGGCTGTTTTCCAGTGCAGCCTCCTCTGCAGTAGACAAATTATCCCGCAGCACATCGGTCGCGGAGATGTAGCGAAAGAATTCATTGTTATTCAGTGACGACGCGCCCACGTAGGGCACATTGACCTAGCCTCGACCATCGGTGGGGATCACGAAGGCACCCGCGCCTTTGCCCATACGAACCGCCGTCATCACTTCCAGTTGGCCGTAAGTCTGGGTAACGAGTTCGTAATTCTCGAGGAAATTGTAGACCCTGATCATTTCCAGGGACAGCGTCGGATAAAGGTTGGAACCATAGCGAATTACCAGTGGCACTCGCCTGACGATGCCGTCGGCATCGGGCTCCTGGTTCATACTGCCATTTCCCTTGGCTGCATCCTGCAGGATCTTGATATTGCCGGTGTAGCCAGTCATATCCGGCACGGTTACCCGTTGCGCCAGGCCGGCGCCGATGTCCACGATCGAGGACGGCAACTCATTGTAGGTAGCGTCGGTTTGCTGGGTGAAATTAATCGCCAGGATGACGTCGATGCCCCCGTTCATGACTTCCGCGAAGTACCGATCCGAATTAATCTGTGGCTCGATGATTTCCAGGGTCTGAATAAATTCACTGCTCAGCGTATCGAGATCGATGGGCTCGAGCAGATCCCTGATATCCCGGTCGGGTTCTGGGAAGGTGATGTCGAAACCCACCACCAGGGCACCATTATCCTTCAACTTTTCAACCAGGCGTCCCACTCTGATTCGGTTCCAGGGGTACTGGCCTTCGGCTTGCAGACTGCGTTCGTCGAGGTCGACGATGACTATTTTGTTATCCGCGGGCACCGGTGCGTGGGGCATGACGCTGAGGCGCTGATCGTAGATCAGGTATTCCAGCCGGGCGATGAAATCATCCACCACCGTGGGGGCGCCGATCTGCAGCCAGAGTACGAAGACGGTGACGAATATCCCCAGATAGATGGGAAGCCGTTTACCCTCGGTAATAAAGCGTTGAATCGAGTGTAGAACTCTTGGTTTCTGCATACGGTGCCGGCGGCAGATTTGGTGCCAGGGCGAGGGCTATTTTTGTGGCCCCATTATATGCCCAAGGGTCTGTACATAAAACGGCACTCTGCAGGCCGCGCAGTTTAACGTATTGATATCAAGCCGCCCTGGTAGTATGTTGCGCCCCTGGGCTGCTATGAAGAATCAATTGTGAAGATATCCAAAGAGTTTAGTTTCGAGGCGGCGCACCGTCTCCCCAATGTCCCGGCGGAGCATAAGTGCGCCAGGCTCCATGGACATTCCTTCGCCGTCAAGATAACGGTGGTGGGCGATGTGGGCGAGAAAAGTGGCTGGGTCATGGATTTCGCCGACATTGGCACGGCATATAGCGTCATTCACCGGCAACTGGACCATTACTATCTTAACGATATCGAAGGACTGGAGAATCCCACCAGCGAAAATATCGCGCGCTGGATATGGCAACGACTGAAACCGGCACTGGCCCAATTAAGCGAGATAGAAATTCGGGAGACCTGTACCAGCGCCTGTATCTATAACGGAGACTAAGGGCTATTGAAAACTTAGGGCTATTGAAAACTAAGGCGCGAAATTCACCGGCTCTATCGCCTCGTCCTGCAGCACAGAAGAAGCCAGCCTGACCCGGTTCTTGACCAGTTGCTTGGCGACTACAAACTCCTTCGGTCGACTCACACAGTCGGCAGCGATCAGCACAGAATCTTTTAAGTAAAACAGCGCAAAACCGGCTCCCCCGGGGTTGCTACTGTCACCCCGGCAGATGACCTCGTCATAGCCTGCATTGAGTCCCACCATCTGCAACTTGATATCGTACTGGTCTGACCAAAACCAGGGCACCGCATCGTAGGGGATTTGTTTGCCGCAAATATTAGCCGCCGCCACCCTGCCCTGGTCGTTGGCATTTTGCACCGACTCCAGACGGATGCGCCGGTCATAGATCAGACTGGGGTGCACGGTACAGTCACCTGCCGCATAGATGTCGGCACAACTGCTGCGGGCAAATTCATCCACGACTATGCCACCATCGGTTTCCAGACCTGCGGCTTTCGCCAGCTCAGTTTCCGGATCTACGCCGATTCCCACGATTAGGAAATCCGCCTCGAATTCCCGGCCATCGGCGCACACAATTTTCTCCACGGCGGAGTCACCCTGAATATCTACTACCGTCGTGGCAGTCACGATATTGACACCGTGCTGACTATGTAACTGGGTCATGTAGGCGGACATGGTGGCGCTGGTTACCCGTTGCAGGACCCGTTCCGCCATTTCCAGCACCGTCAGCCGCAAGCCCTTGCTCGCCAGCACCGCCGCCGTTTCCAGACCGATATAGCCGGCGCCGATGACCACCGCCTGCTTGCCGGCTTCGATATGGCGCGCCAATGCCAAGCTGTCCTCGTGGGAGCGGATGGTGAAGATACGGTCCAGGGATTGTCCCAGGGGGAGCTTCCTCACCGCGGCGCCGGTACAAAGCGCGAGCTTGTCATATTTCAGCTCGCGGCCATCGGCCAGCCGCACCCGGTAGCTTGCTGTATCGATGTTCTCAACCTGGGTTCCCAGCAACAGCGCTATATCATTGTCTTCGAATACCTGCGCCGGTCGCAGCCGGATTTCATCCAGCGTCTTCGCGCCAGACAGCAAATCCTTGGACAGCGGCGGTCGGTGATATGGCAGTTCGCGCTCCGCGCTGATGAGCTGGATTTTCCCGTTCCAGCCCTCCCGACGTAGCTGCAGGGCCAGCGTGGTACCGGCATGGCTGGCGCCCACGATGATGCAATTTTCCTCAGGCATTTCTCATTGTTACTCGCTTGTTCAAGTCGCGTCCACCGTCGTCGGTAGCTGCCAGTCCACGGCGTTACGGCCATGACTCAGGAGATATTCGTTGGCTCGCGAGAAGTGCTTGTTGCCGAAGAAACCCCTGCTGGCAGACAACGGCGAGGGATGTGGTGACTGCAACACCAGGTGCCGCTGGCGGTCTATCATGGCGCCTTTCTTCTGCGCATAAGCACCCCATAAAATAAAGACAACGCCCTGTTTTTCCCGGTTCAGCACATCGATGATTTTGTCGGTGAACTGCTCCCAGCCCATGCCTTGATGGGAGGCGGCCCTGCCTGCTTCAACGGTCAATACCGAATTTAACAGCAGTACACCCTGCTCGGCCCATTGCTTGAGACAGCCGTGGGCAGGGATGTTGAAACCGGTGTCCCCGTGTAGCTCCTTGTATATGTTGAGCAGCGAGGGCGGCACCGCGACGCCGGGCTCGACAGAAAAACAGAGCCCATGGGCCTGCCCCGGTCCGTGATAGGGATCCTGTCCGAGGATAACAATTTTAACCGCATCGAATTCGGTGCTGTCGAGCGCATTGAATATAACCTTGCCCGCGGGAAAGATGCGCTTGCCCCTGGCTTTTTCCTGCAATAGAAACTGGCGCAGGCTGGCCATGTAATCCGCAGCAAACTCCCCCAGCAAATGTTGCTTCCAGGAATCTGCCAGTCTTAGTTCCCGGTGAGGTGCAAGGAGGTTATCAGTCGCGGTCATGTTGTGGTCGCATATGGGGAAACAGCAGCACATCTTTGATCGATGGCGAGTCGGTGAACAGCATCACCAATCTATCGATGCCGATGCCTTCGCCGGCGGTGGGCGGCATGCCATATTCCAGGGCGGTCACATAGTCCTGGTCGTAGTGCATGGCCTCGGCATCGCCGGATTCTTTTTGCGCCACCTGCGCCTGGAAGCGCCGCGCCTGATCTTCCGGATCATTCAATTCCGAAAATCCATTGGCCAGCTCACGCCCGGCGATGATCAGTTCGAAGCGATCGGTGACTTCCCCATTGGCTTCGTTGCATCTCGCCAGCGGCGAAACCTCGATGGGGTACTCGGTGATGAACGTAGGTTGATCTAGCTGCGCCTCTACCTTCTGCTCGAATATCTCCATCACGATCTTGCCCTTGGACCAGGCCTCGTCGAAGTGAACGTCCAGGGAATTGGCCATGGCCAACACCGCTTCCTTGCCGGCAAAAGATGCCTGCGCATCGACCTGGCAATACTCCCGAATGGCGTCCATCACCGTGAGCCTGGCGAAAGGCCGGGACAGATCATAGCTGGAACCCTGGTAGCTGATCTGCATATGCCCGTTCAACTCAACTGCGATTTTCCGAAACAGGTCTTCCGTGAGATCCATCAAATCCTGGTAACGGGCATAGGCCTGGTAGAATTCCAGCATGGTAAATTCGGGATTGTGTCGTGTGGACAGGCCCTCGTTTCGAAAATTCCGGTTCAGCTCGAATACCTTTTCAAACCCACCCACCACCAGGCGCTTGAGATTAAGCTCGGGTGCAACACGCAGGTACATGTCCTGATCCAGGGCATTGTGATGGGTAATGAAGGGGCGTGCTGTCGCACCACCGGGAATGATTTGCATCATCGGTGTTTCCACCTCCATGAACCCTAACTCCTCGAAGTACCGACGAATAAAGCGAACGATTCGCGAGCGGGTGACAAACAGCTCGCGAGAATGGGCATTGACGATCAGATCCACATAACGCCGACGATAGCGCATCTCCGTATCCGTCAGACCCTTGTATTTATCCGGTAGCGGGCGCAGAGACTTGCTCAGCAGTCGAAAGCTGGCGACGCGAACACTGAGCTCACCCTTACCAGTTCTGAATACTTCGCCCTCCACGCCGATGATGTCGCCCAGATCCAGGGTCTTAAGAAGTTCGGCCGCCTCGCCCGTAAATGACTTGTTATTCATATACAGCTGAATCTGACCGCTGCCGTCCTGAATTACCACAAACGGGCCACGCATGCGTACGATGCGTCCCGCCAATGACGTCTGTGCCGCGGTTACGGCAAGTTCGACCTTATCCTTGTCGCCGAAATCGGTGAATAATTGCGCCGCCGTGTTTTCGCGATTGAAGTCATTCGGATAGGCCTGCCCCAGTTGGCGAAGCGCATCCAGCTTCAGTCGACGCTGTGCGATCAACTTGTTTTCGTCTTCAGTCGATGGCGCAGAATCATTGTTCTGTGCAGACTTTTCTTCAGGCTCTTCTTTGCTCATGGTTTCCTGCCGCCGCTCTACAGCCCCATTTTCAGACTTGCTTCCATAAATTTATCCAGATCACCGTCCAGTACCGCACCGGTGTTTGTCACTTCTACGTTCGTGCGCAGATCCTTGATGCGGGAAGCATCCAGCACATAGGATCGAATCTGGCTCCCCCAACCGATGTCGGCCTTCGCCGCCTCCACCGACTGCATTTCTTCCTTGCGCTTGATCTCTTCCAGCTCGTACAGTTTCGCCTTCAGCTGTTTAATCGCCATGTCCTTGTTCTTGTGCTGCGAACGCTGGTTCTGACACTGCACCACGATGCCGCTGGGCCCGTGGGTAAGCCTCACCGCGGAGTCGGTTTTATTGACGTGTTGACCGCCGGCGCCACTGGCGCGATACGTATCGATGCGGACTTTCGACATATCCAGATCTATTTCGATTTCATCATCAATTTCCGGCGCCACGAACACCGATGCAAAAGAAGTATGACGTCTGTTACCGGAGTCGAACGGGGATTTCCGTACCAGGCGGTGCACACCAATCTCGGTTCTCAGCCAGCCGAAGGCATAGTCACCGCTGATGTGAACCGTCGCGCTCTTGATGCCGGCGACATCGCCACCGGATACTTCCACCAACTCCGTGGCAAAGCCCTTGCTTTCACTCCAACGCAGGTACATGCGCAACAACATCTCGGCCCAGTCCTGGGCTTCGGTGCCGCCGGACCCGGCCTGGATATCCAGATAGGCATTGGCAGCATCCATCTCACCCGCAAACATACGTTGAAATTCGAGTCGTTCCAGTTTCGATTGCAGGGCATCGAGATCAGTACTCGCCTCGTCATGGAGTTCCTGGTCGGACTCCTCCTGTGCCAGTTTCAACAAATCTTCCACTTCGGTAATGCCGGCGGTCAAGTTGTCTATGCTGAGCACTACCGTTTCCAGTTTCGACCGCTCCTTACCCAGAGACTGTGCGTATTCCGGTTTTTCCCAAACTTCGGACTCACCCAATTCCAGCTCTACCTCCGCCAGCCGATCCTTCTTGGCGTCGTAGTCAAAGATACCCCCTGAGACTGTCTGTTCTTTCGCCTAACTGCTTCAACTGGTTCAATTGACTGTTTATTTCCAACATCTACGAAGTCCTGTCCGTTGTCCTGTCTTGATTATAACGACTGCTTAAGGGAAAAGTGTATTTTACCCCAAACCCGCCATGGCAGCGACTTCCAGGCTTATTTCTTCCAGGTTTTCCGGGGGCGCTTGTCCTATCGCCGCAGAAGCGAGTAGGCTGAGCACCCGATAACTGCCTGGATCCACAGCGAGATGCCTCACACGGGCACGAAAAAAACCATGAAGATTCGTAATGCAGCCATTAGCTGGCTGGAAACGGGCCTCCCCTTTTCATCAAAATTCGGCGATGTCTACTATTCCCGCCAGGATGAGTGCGCCGAGGGCCAGCATGTGTTCCTGGCAGCGAATAAGCTCGAAAGGCGCTGGCAACTGCTGTCGACAACCGCCGGAACATTCACTATCGGTGAGTTAGGCTTCGGCAGTGGCCTCAATTTCCTACAAGTCTGGCAAGCCTGGTGCCAGGCGACGCTGCGACCTGCGCAACTGCATTACCTGGCCTTCGAAAAATACCCCTTAGCCGCCGCTGCCTTGAAACGGGTACACGTACGATGGCCCCAGCTTCAGCGGTTGTGCCAGCAACTACAGCAGGTTTATCCCGATCACAGCGGCGGCTGTCATCGGCTTTGCCTGTCGGATCATGTGATTTTGGATCTGTATTATGGCGATGCCTACGTCCAGCTACAGAACCGAGCAGGATTAGACAGAACCCCGGTCGATGCCTGGTTCCTCGATGGCTTCAGCCCCCAGTTGAATCCGCAGTTGTGGGAACCCGGACTCTTCGAGCTACTGGCCCGCAGCAGCAATCCCCATACGACTGTTAGTAGCTACAGTGTCGCCGGCAAGGTGCGCAAGAATTTGCAAAGCGCCGGTTTCGTGGTAGAAAAATTACCGGGCTTTGGACGCAAGCGACATATGCTCGGCGCCAGGCTCGCCGACAATTATTCGGCCACGGCGGATGCCGAAACCAGACCGTGGTTTGCACTCCCCGGCCCTGCTAACCCATCTCGCGACGGTAACGGCAGAACCGCGTTGGTCATCGGGGCCGGACTCGCCGGTTGTAGCACCGCCTACAGCTTGGCACGGCGAGGCTGGCAGGTGACTCTCTGCGAGGGGGCTGCCGAATTGGCTAGCGGCGCGTCCGGCAATAGCCAACTCGCGCTGCGCTGCCGACTGTTCAAACAGGCCTCGCCGGTTGCAGAGTATTTCCTCCATTGTTTCCTGTTTGCCAGCAGGCAATTTGATCTGCTGGCCATGTCCACTGACTTGCTCTGGCGTAAATGCGGCGTGTTGCAAAGCCCCAGCGCCATGAACCAGCGTCACAAAATATCCGACCCCGACCTCGACGCCCTGTACTCACCGGCGGTGATCACTTCGCTATCACTAGCCGATGCCGCCATCGCCGCCGGCATGACCCTCAGCGATTCCGCCTGGTATCTCCCCGGTGGCGGCTGGCTAAACCCCCTCTCCCTCTGCCGGGCCTATGTGTCACACCCAAACATCCACCTCCGTTGTTCGACGCCCATCGCCAGCATGAGTCGTGCGCGGGAATCCTGGTCTGCCTTCGACACCGATGGAATGACCGTGATCGATGACGCCGCTGTGGTTGTCATTGCGAATAGCTATGGAGCCGGGCAGTTTCAACAAACCGCCGCAATTCCACTACAGGGTATCCGGGGTCAGGTCACGGAAATTGCCGGCAACAAGCACAGCGAAGCGCTGAAGCTGGTGGTCAGTGGTGAGC
>CAJXIY010000115.1 GCA_913054495.1 uncultured Gammaproteobacteria bacterium
GGACAGCAGCTTCAGTTGAAAGTGATCGTCTTCGACGATGACAATTTTCAACTTGACCCCCTAATCAATCCCCTTATGTACCTTGCTGCTAACCGGGTAGAGTGAGATGGGATTCAAAATAGTCCTTCCTAAGATTCGAAGTGGATTGAGATCCAGACTCTCTTAAATCGGAAATGGAGTTGGAGACGCCAAAGTAAAGACTCACCCCCAGAATGTCTATGGCAATTTTCCTACAAATTTGTGATTGAATGTAACGAACGAACTCGGCGTCGCAACGACCCCAGCACCGAACCTGGAGGTCGGTGACTTCGATGATGCAAGCTCGCAGAAGGCGGCAAACGGGGCTTATCCTGCGCTCTGCCGGAGCAGGATTAGCGACCTGCAGCCGCTCGGCCTCGCCTTAATGCCTCGCTGGTACGGGCGGATAAACCCCCATCCAAGCCCACCGTCACGAAACGAAATCCCTGCTCGATGCGCTGCTGCACACTGCCCTGTCCGGTGGTAATCGCACAGGGCACGTCGTTATCCAGACAGGCCCGAAGCACCCTCTGGATCGCCGCCTCGACTTCCGGAGCCGCCGGGCTGGCATAGCCCATCGACGTACTCAGGTCCGAGGGCCCAATAAAAATAACCCCTATGCCGGGCACCGCAATAATTTCGTCGATGTTTTCTACTCCCTCCGGCGTTTCGATCTGAATGATGGCGAGCAACTCGCCATTGGGATCCAGGGGCCAGACATCTGCCCGCGGATGGTAATCACGGATTCCCCAATACCAGACTGCATTGGAAGGATTACGACCTCGCAATCCCACCGGCTCGAAATCCTCGGCGCCATTTAACTGCGGGTATCGGGTTGCACCCACAGATTTTTCAGCTTGTGCACGAGTACTCACAGAGGGATACATGACACCAAATGCTCCCACGTCCAGAACCTGTTTCGCTTGGAACATGACATCTTCGCCGCCCGTGGCCGGGATACGTACCAGGGGTACGACATCTGGCTGTAAGCTTCCCTTCTCCAGAATCTTGCGCTTGTCCGTCATCCCCAAAAGAAATTGTCGCAGGCGTTCGACATCGAACGGCGCATGTTCCATGTCGATGATGATAAAATCGAGACCGGAATTTGCCAGGGATCGGGCGTTATTTAACGAATAGTCAAAAGAAAGCAGGCCAAAGACAGTCTGGTCATTATCCAACAATTCAATTGCCTTGTTCAGGCGGGGCATGATTTGTTGTGCCGACGCCGTGCCAACCAGCGCGACCAGCAGTAAGATAAAAGTAGGGGCTGTGAATTTTCTCATTAAGAGCTCCCTAGAGCGCAACCCAGGGCGGTTCGATTAGTAACTCAGGTCCCGAATCGGCCTTGGGTACGAATTTCTGAGTACGTCCATACTGATTATCCCCACCGTATAGATTGCCGTCAGAATCGACACTAATCGTGTGTACTTCAAGGTATCCATCGGGCAATTCCCTGGGAACCAGCCAGGTATATTTGAGGTTTCCCTCGAAATCATAATTAATAAACCGCAGCGGTCCCAGATCGGTAATCCAGAAATCGTTTTCGTTGACAATGATATCCAGCGGCAGGGTTAATTCACCGATGGCTCTGACGAACTCAAACTCGGTCGGATTGTCGGTTGTTCTAAACACATTAACACGACCCCCTGCCCGGTCGAGGACAAAGACCAGCCCGTCGGGTCCAATGGCGACGGCATGTATGGTATTGGTTTGCCCCGGCCCGGTGCCGAAGCTGCCAAATTCACCGAGATAGTTCATGTCATTATCCATGATCATGATGCGGTTATTGTCCAGGCCGTCGGCGATCAGGATTCTGCCATCGGGCAGAAAGGCCACATCCTGGGGTCTGCCAAAATGGGTCTCGTCATCACCGGACACGCCTTTCTCGCCATAGGTGGCCAGCAGTTCGCTACCATCGTTGGAAAATACATAAATCTGGGAAAACGTCTCGTTGACTAGCCAGACACGACTCTCGGGATCGTAAGGGCTGATGCGAATTCTGTGAGGGCCAGGACCGTCTGAACCCTCGCAGAGATAGTCCCATTGGGTCCAGAGCTCCAGCAGCTCACCATCACCATTGACGGTGTAAAGACAATTTTGCCAGGTGCGACGAGTCGTATCCCGCAACACATTCAGGCCCACAAAACCCGCGAATCCAGGGAAATCATCCGGGATAGGATAGGGCAGAACGGTCTCTCCACGCTGAGCGATGAAAATACGATCCGGTGATTCGGCGAATATGCCGGAATTGCCACCGAAGGCGAAGCCGCGCTCCGCGAAGGGCTGATGCCAGAGGGAGATGATGTTATACGGGCTCTCCCCGATGGGGCCACGGGCATTGCCCTGCTGTGCCCACGCAGTGGTGGCAGCAAGGAATGCCAGTACAATTGCGGCTAGCTGGTTGAATTTACGCATGATCAATCGTCCTCTGTTAGTGGATCTAATTATGGGTGGATCTGGCAAAGATGGGGCTGAAATTGGCGGATTCAGACGATCCAATTCTTGTTTTGTGGCCTATCATGACAAATAAGTGATAGAAGATTCAACCAGGCATTGAAAAATCAAGCTGGTGGCAGCAGATGTGAGCATCAATTAGGCGGGGATAGCTTTCATGTCGCGAACTCTGACTTTCCGGCCTAGCTGTGAATTGACTTGTCACGGCGGCATGATAGGCTGTGAAAAACCGTTAGTTGAGGAACCCGCGGGGATTAACAACAATGAAAAATCGCCCTTTGATGTTACTTGCAACACTCCTGTCTGGCAGCGCGTTGCTCGCTCAAGATTACCAGATACCGAAAACCGAATGGGGTGTGCCCGATTTACAGGGCGTCTGGAAGCATGCCACTGTGATGCCGTTCGAAAGACCCAGAGACCTGGGTGAAAAACGTGCCTATACCGAAGCCGAAGCGATTGCGCTGGAAAGCGCGGTTCAGCAAAAGTTTGAGGCAAACAATGAACCGCTGGATCCAAACCGGCCACCACCGGTGGTCGCCGAATCGCTTCCGCCGATCGGAAATTATGACCTGTTCTGGCGCGATGATGCCAAATTCATCCCCACCATCGGTGGCGAATTCAGAACTTCGGCGATTACCAACCCCGCCAATGGGCGCATGCCCGATCGAGTTGCCGGCCTGACCGACCAACTGCGAGCGCGGCGTGATAATCTCCCCGCTCGAAGCAATGGTCCCGAGGGCCGCGGCCTGGGTGAGCGTTGCCTGGTGGCATTCGGGAATTTATCGGGCCCGGTAATGAGCCCGGTTATTTATAACAGCCACCTGCAATTTGTACAGTCCCCAGGCTATATCGCCATCACCGCCGAGATGGTGCACGACACCCGCATCATAAAAATTACAGACACGCGTAATCCTGCTGGTGAAATGCACAGAAAGTGGATGGGCGACTCTATCGGCCGCTGGGAGGGCGACACTCTGGTGGTCGAAACCAAGTACTTCAATAACTGGCATACCTTGCGCGGCATGCCGGTGGAAAACATGACGGTGATTGAGACCTTCCGCCGGGAAACCGGTAATAAACTAATCTACGGATTCACGGTAGACGATCCCAGTGTGTTCACCGCACAGTTCTCCGGGGAATACCCCCTCTCCCGAATCGATGAGTCAATGTATGAATACGCCTGCCATGAAGGCAACTACGGCATGATCGGTATCTTGGCGGGTGCTCGCAAACTGGAGCAGCTTGAATCCGAACAATGAGCGCGAACCTGATCGGCAGCGGCGCCCTTAGGGGCTAGCCAGTTTTCGCTCTATGCGTCGGGCGTGCAGTCCAGGCTCGGTATAGCCATTGGGCTGTGCTGTCCCTTCAAACACCAGATCACAAGCTGCCTCGAAGGCGATAGAACTATCCAGATCTGCCAACATCGGCTGATACAGGGGGTCGTCTGCATTCTGTTGATCTACAACACCGGCCATGCGCTGCATAGTCTCTCGTACCTGGTCGTGCGTACATACTCCATGAAGTAACCAGTTGGCGATGTGCTGACTCGATATCCGCAGGGTGGCTCGATCTTCCATTAAACCAATGTTATGAATGTCAGGCACCTTCGAACAACCCACTCCCTGATCGATCCAGCGCACCACATAACCCAGAATGCCCTGTGCACTATTATCCAGTTCCTGCTGAATTTTTTCTGGCGCCAGAGTCGATGGATCTGCCAGAATGGGAAGCGTCAAAATGTCATCGAGCCTCGCCGGCGTCCGCGACCTGATCGCTTCCTGTCGATCCCGTACCTTGACCTGGTGGTAGTGCATGGCATGGAGAACCGCCGCCGTGGGTGATGGCACCCAGGCCGTATTGGCACCGGCTTGCGGATGTCCAATTTTTTCTTCCAACATCCGCGCCATCAGATCCGGCATTGCCCACATACCCTTGCCGATCTGGGCTTTTCCCTGCATACCACAGGCGAGCCCAACGTCTACATTGTTATCTTCGTAAGCTTTGATCCAGGTCGAAGCCTTCATCTCGGTCTTTGGAATCATGGCGCCGGCTCCCATGCTGGTATGAATTTCATCGCCAGTGCGATCGAGAAAGCCGGTGTTGATAAACACCACCCTGTCACGGGCAACGCGGATACATTCCTTAAGATTGATGGTAGTGCGGCGTTCCTCATCCATAATCCCGACTTTGATGGTGTTGGCATCAAGCCCCAGCAGGGCTTCGACTCCTGCAAACAAGTCGCAGGTGAAGCGGACCTCATCCGGACCATGCATTTTCGGTTTGACGATATAGATACTGCCGGTGCGTGAGTTACCCGTTCGCTCTACATTATTCACATCGATGGCGCCAACTGCGCTGGTAATTACAGCATCCATGATGCCTTCATAGATTTCTTCGCCCTCACTGTCGAGGATGGCGTTGTTACGCATCAGGTGACCGACGTTGCGCACCAGCAGCAGACTGCAGCCTGGCAACCGCAGTTTGCCTCCGCCGGGAGTTTCGAACTCACGATCGGCATTCAATATCCGGGTGAGTGGATTGCCATCCTTGATAAATGTTTCGCTAAGATCACCACTAATCAAGCCCAGCCAGTTTCTATACACCATTACCTTATCTGCAGCGTCCACAGCAGCGACGGAATCTTCACAGTCCTGGATCGTAGTGATTGCCGCCTCCAGTATGACGTCCTTTATACCGGCCTTATCGGTTTGGCCAATTTCAGAATGAGCATCGATCTGAATTTCGATATGAAGGTCATTGTTCTTCAACAGTACGGAAGTTGGCTCGGTGGCCATGCCAGTAAAACCCCGTAGCTGTGACTGATCCGCCAGGCTGGTCAGCCCATCGCCTGTCTGTATTGCTAGTTGTCCATCGATGATTGCATAACTGCTGCTGTCGGCATGACTGCCTTGCCGCAGCGAGCAGGCCTGATCCAGAAAGCTGCGTGCGTAGGCGATCACCCGATCGCCCCTGACCGGGTTATACCCCCCTGACCGCTCCGCGCCTCCATCTTCGGGAATCGCATCGGTGCCATAGAGCGCATCATATAGACTACCCCAGCGCGCATTGGCGGCATTGAGAGCAAAACGGGCGTTGTTTACCGGCACCACCAATTGTGGACCAGCCACTAGGGCGATCTCATCATCTACATTTTTCGTGTCGATTTCAAAATCGGCGCCGGTCTCAACCAGGTAGCCAATATCTCTTAGAAACTGCTCGTAGGCTTGTGAGTCATGTGGTGTGGAACCCTGCTGCGAATGCCAGGCATCGATCTTTGCTTGCATCTCATCGCGAATACTGAGGAGCACACGATTGCGTGGGCTGAACTCTGCAATTAACGCTTCAAACCCGGACCAGAAGTGACTCTGCTCCAGGTTAATCTTCGGCAGTAGTTCGGTGTTCAGGAAATCGGCTAACTGCCTGACTACCTGTAAGTCGCCGATTTGGATGTAATTGGTCATGCGCGGAGAGTAACGTAGTTAGAACGGGAGTAACAATAAGGTAAGAATCATTCGTAGAGATTGCATGGTTGAAAGCAAACTACAGGGCGTTGGCCCGTGGAAATCACCCATGCGGATACAGGGGGTGGACCTGGAGCGGTTACGAAGCGATTACAGCGCGCTAGGGATTTTGAGTCGATGGCGGTGCGGACGGCACTGGGCCTGACTCGCTGTCATGGGAAGCGATAGCAGCCATGCTCTCTACCGAAGTGTGCATCTTCTCCCTGGCGGCCTGAAAGCGCTGGTCGTCTTCTCCGCCCCGGTCCCGGGCAACGGCAGCGGAACAAAGCTCTCTCATTAGATCCAGCATTCTGTCGCCTTCTTCGCGCAGTCCGGAAAAACGACGCTCGTTGGGCAGAAACTTGTTGGACATGCCCCACACACCCGCTTCCATCAGCAAAACGCCCAATACGGCGAGAGGCATCTGGACCTGCAGAGTGAGGGAGCCACTGAGTAGGACCACAGTAAAAATTAATCCAATGCCCAGGCCTGTGAGCGTAATATCGATGATGCGCCGATGTTTCCTAGCCAAGAGATGCCTCCAAGAGAATTTGGACTAGCGTTGGTTTAACGGCGGGATGCTACCCCGCGCAGGTTCTGCCTGTACAGCTGATTCTGTTGAAACTGCAGATGCGATCACATTCTCCGTAAATACCCGTGGCAAGAATCTTAATCCGGGACCTCGAGGTTTAATTCAGCCGTGAACAACAGGAATCTGTCGAGGTCCCGACGCGCCCACTCGAGCAGCGTGTTCATCTCCTGGGTGACAATCGCTTCATACTGTGGGGTGCCGTTGACGACTACCGTAATCGGTCGGTCAAAATCAAACTCTTCCGGATTTAACAACAGGGTAAATGCCAAGATGGCTTCCGCGGAAACGGTAATCCTGTTGCCTTCTCTGTTCACTTGCAGCATTCCAGGTCTGGAATCGCCAGTTAACTCATCTATGCGTATCCACGAGTTACGGTTATAACGATCTGTGCGATCCGCCACCCAGGTCACCGTCTCGGGCAGGGGGTCCCGGGGATTGTCCAGCTTGAACTGCTCGATCATCGGTCTTTCATCCGGCAACCAATTGGTGTTGTGACCGCCATTCTCGATCGCCCTGAATACATGGGTGACACCCGTTTCCTCGAGTATGTTGATGAAAGGCCGTACCGATGAAACTGGGTAGAGGCGATCATTCTCTCCATTCACAATATACAGAGGCCGATTCAACAGGTTTTCAAAATAGAGTCGATAGCCCCCGCCGCCTTGAGCATTTCGCAAGACGCCGGGGTGGCCGATGTAGGGCAGGAACGCGGCCCAATGCGTTGGCTGCTTGAAAGCGAAGAAGTAAACACCGGTGCCGCCATCTGAAACGCCGGTCAGAGTGACCCGGTTGTCATCCACGTTATAGAATCGTTTCAAGGCTTTGAGTATGGCGGGAATGCTTTCTGCCTGATTCTGATGCCACCAAAAGGCGTCATTCCAGGATGCCGGCACTACCATGATGCGGTCGGCCTGTTTCAGGGAATCGTACCCCCGACGCCACCAGGCTCCTCCGGGCTCCCATTGCGGGCGGCTGACGCCCCCATGCAACATGAACTCGACCGGGTAGCTGATGGCCGGATCATAGTCGTCCGGGATCAAATAAACGTAGGGGAATGGCGTACCATCTTCGGCTACTCTCGCGTCTTCCTGCTGGCCTCTGCCAATCTCGGCCGAAAAGGCGGGGCCGTCCTTCAACCACCGGTACAACGTCTCTATATCGGGGGCAGCGCCAACAAGTTGCTCCTGACTCTCTCGCTGCGCTTCAGGGCTAGTGGCCCGCCAAAAATCGGTAACGAGCTGCTTGCCTTCACCATCGTCGGCCGCAAGCAGCGGATACTGCAGAAAACAAGTGAAGGTCAAGCCACAGAGGAGTCGATACAGATTTTTCATGGCTAATCGAATCATTGACCGCTGTGCAAAAAATAGAGTTCACCGCCCAGCTCGGTATAGACCGCTCGCAGAAACCTGTCCGGATTACCGTATCTGTCATTAGAGGCGGCAGTCGGGTCCGCGGCGGTAAGCATCTCGTAGCTCATACCACGATCAACCATTGCTGCTACCCGTGCCTTGACGTCGAGAATCAACTCCCTGAATCCCATCACGTCCTCCCACGCCAGAATCAATACACCCATCTCAATTGGGGCATGCTGGCTCTCTCTTTCTCCGTGAGTTTGTTCCTGCTTGGAGCATAGGAGCCCTGTTGCCGAAAGTCCACAGCAAGTACCGACTCCCGGGCCCGTCCTATTATTTCCAATATTGAGTGAGGAGCCTCTGATTAGACCCTCGCCCGCATGATATCCTCCCCGAGACCGTATCAATACAACAGAGTGATCTGTACCTAAACCATGGCTAAACCCTCAATGTTGTCTTCGTGCAAGCAATATCAACGGATCCGAAGGAACCGAGGGATTTCTGTGCCCCTGTCCGGGCTGATCCTGTCCGCGCTACTGACGACTCCAGCTTTAGCTATGGATGAATTACCGGTACTCAATCTGGACAATCCCCTTAGAATGGATTTTTCCGGATCCTGGGAGAAGGATTTTCGCCGTAGCGACAACTGGGAAGATGAGCTGAATCGCATTTTCAGACTGCGGCAGGAAGCGGCCAATCGCGATAGGAGCACGCCCTACAGCCGCCGAGCGAACCAGGGACCGGCGGTGACACTGGGAAATCTGCGATTGAATCGGGGCCGTGGGCGTGGCGCCAATATCGTCGATCTCGCCAGGCTGGCGGAGTATATCAGCCGTCAGTCCATCGTCACCATCAGGCAGAACCGGGAAGAGGTGAGGATCGAGCGCGACGGCGATGCTGACCTGGTATGTGGTCTGAGTGATGCCACCATGACACCTTATACCGGTAGGTATGGCGCAGAATTGTGTGGCTGGGAGCGGCAACAACTGGTGTTCGAAATCACTCTGCCCGACGACTTGATGATCATACACCGCTTCAGCGTCGCCGCAGATGCTCGTTCCCTAAGAATGGTGACCAGCGTCATCAGCAAGGGCACAAATTCATTTACCCTGATTACGGTTTACAATCGCTACGATGCACCTGCCGACGAATTCGATTGCGTGCAGACGCTTAGCCGGGGAAGAGTATGCAGTCAAGGCTCACTTCAAGATTAACGGCGACGGTCCAGCGTCAGGGTGTTGGCGCTCGCGGAATCGCTGTGGGTCTGACCCTTGCATTATTGATGGCGGCGTGTGCGACGCCAGTGCCACCTGCGCCAAGAAGAATACCCGCCCCTGCCGTAGGCGAGGTCAGCCTTATTCGCAGCCCGATCGAACCGGCCCAACATCAATTACTCGATATTGGCGTGGTCATTTTCCACAACCTGCCAGATCAATTCACCCTGCAGAATTCGACCGAGCTCAATGCAGGCGCATTCGCCGAAATCAGGCAAAACGAGACCCAATACCTTCCCTATGTCTTGAGAAACACCCTGATCGATTCCAATCATTGGGGCGCCGTCAGGGTACTTCCGGAA
>CAJXIY010000116.1 GCA_913054495.1 uncultured Gammaproteobacteria bacterium
CGTCAATCTCGACGGCAGCGGTCAGCTTGAGGTGGATACGGGTCTGCCGTTTTTCGATCATATGCTGGATCAGATTGCTCGCCATGGCCTGATTGATTTAAGTATCAAGGCGGTTGGCGATCTGGAGATCGATGCCCACCACACCGTGGAAGATATCGGTATTACAATGGGTCAGGCTTTTAACAAGGCGCTGGACAGGACCGGCATCCGTCGTTATGGCCACGCCTATGTACCGTTGGATGAGGCGCTGTCGAGAGTCGTGATCGATTTTTCCGGGCGCCCCGGCCTGGATTATCACGTGCAGTTTGTCAAAGGCACGGTGGGTTCCTTCGATGTGGATCTGTTCCACGAATTCTTTCAGGGCTTCAGCAACCACGCCCTGGTAACCCTGCATATCGACAATCTGCGTGGCAAGAATGCGCATCACCAGATCGAGACGATATTTAAGGCCTTCGGCAGGGCTGTGAGAATGGCGGTGGAGCTTGATCCGAGATCGGAAGGCGTTGTTCCCTCGACGAAAGGTTCGCTTTAATTCCTCCCCTGAGAGCTTTTATCACCACACTTTGTTGCAGAATTTCCGCAGATGAACAAGATTGCAGTCATCGATTACGGCATGGGTAATCTCCACTCTGTCGCCAAGGCAGTGGAGTATGTCGGTCGCGAGTTGGGTGAAGACATCGATGTTGTCGTCACCGCGGATGCGGCGAAGATTGCCGCAGCCGATAGGGTAATATTTCCTGGTGTTGGCGCCATTCGTGATTGCATGGCTGAGATAAATCGGCTCAATGTCGGGCAGATTGTTGCAGATGCGATGAAGTCCAAACCGGTGTTGGCCATTTGTGTTGGCATGCAAGCATTGATGAATCGCAGCGAAGAAAATGGCGGCGTCGACTGCCTCGATTTTATGCCCGGTGATGTGCGCTATTTTGGCAGTGATTTACGAGATGAAAGCGGTGGGCGTCTAAAAGTTCCTCACATGGGCTGGAACCAGGTGAAGCAGACCAGACCCCATCCCCTGTGGAGGGATGTGCCGGATAACAGCCGCTTCTATTTTGTCCACAGCTACTATGTTCAAACTGAAAATCAGAAAATAGTGGCAGGTGTCACTAATTACGGCGCCGAGATCGTCGCCGTACTCGCAGACGATAATATATTCGCTACTCAGTTCCATCCAGAGAAGAGTCAGACTGCCGGGCTTACCCTGTTGAGAAATTTTTTACAATGGGACGGAGGCGTGTAAATGTCCCCAATTGAGATGGGTCGATGTTAATTATTCCCGCAATCGATTTGAAAGATGGTCAGTGTGTGCGTTTGCGCCAGGGACGCATGGAGGACGCTACTGTATTTTCAGATGACCCGGTGCAGATGGCAGGCCAGTGGGTTTCCATGGGAGCGAGGCGCTTACACATCGTGGACTTGAATGGCGCCTTTGCGGGCACACCGGTAAATGGGGAAATCGTCAAGGCGATTGCCAGGGCCTATCCGTCCTTGCCTATACAAATTGGTGGCGGCATACGGGATCTCGATAGTGTGCAGTTTTATATCGATGCCGGCGTCAGCTACGTGATTATCGGTACCCAGGCGGTGAAACAACCGGAATTTGTCAAGGCAGCTTGTGCTGCCTTCCCGGGCAAGGTGATCGTCGGTCTCGATGCGATTGACGGCAGAGTCGCCACCGAAGGCTGGGCCGATGTCTCTGAATTGACGGCCGTTGAGCTGGCAAGACAGTTTTCAGACTATTCAGTGCAGGCCATCGTCTACACCGATATTTCCCGTGACGGCATGATGCAAGGGCTAAATATCGAAGCCACCGTCGAGCTTGCCGAAAACTCTTCTATTCCAGTCATCGCCTCCGGTGGAATTGCCAAGCTGGAGGATATTGTCGACCTCAAGGCGGTGTCACAAACCGTGACGGGTGCGGGAATCCTGGGGGCAATTACCGGTCGTGCGATTTACGAAGGCCAGCTCGATCTCACCAAGGCGCAAGCTTATTGCGACGGTGACAACTAGCCATGGGCCTGGCCAAGCGCATCATTCCCTGCCTCGACTGCGACAATGGTCGTGTCGTTAAAGGCGTTAAATTCGTCGACATCAGGGATGCCGGCGATCCGGTGGAAGTGGCGAAGCGGTACAGCGATGCCGGTGCCGATGAGATTACGTTTCTGGACATCACCGCCAGTCACGAAGGCCGGGACACGACGATTCATACCGTCGAAGCGATTGCCGGCGAAGTGTTTATTCCCCTGACCGTGGGCGGTGGTATTCGCAGCCTGGAAGATATTCGTACCATGCTCAATGCCGGCGCGGACAAGGTCGCGATCAATACGGCGGCGGTGGAGAATCCTGAATTCGTGCGTGCAGCGGCCCAGAGATTCGGCTCTCAGTGCATCGTCGTCGCCGTGGATGCGAAACAGGTTTCCGCCCAGGGCGAGCCACCGAAGTGGGAAATCTTCACCCATGGTGGCCGCAACCCCACGTCTCTCGACGCCATCGAATGGATAACGCGTATGGTTGACTACGGCGCCGGCGAAATTCTTTTAACCAGCATGGATCGCGACGGCACTAAAACGGGATTCGATCTCGCACTTAACAAGACCGCAAGCAATGCCGTGCAGGTACCCATTATCGCCTCCGGTGGCGTCGGCACGCTGCAGCATCTGGTTGATGGTGTCTTGGAGGGTGAAGCCGATGCGGTCCTGGCGGCGAGCATCTTTCACTTCCAGGAATTTACGATCGAGCAGGCCAAAATCTATATGGCGGAGAGAGGCATCGAGGTGCGCGTCACCTGAGCCTCTTTTGGAATAACAATAAAGCGGATCCTAATTCTCACGCTGCGCAAACGAGCCGGAAGTGCCACGCGCTTGCGGCGGCTTGAACGCGTTAATTCCTTTCAGCACATTAAGCGCTTCGTTAAGCGGATAATCATTAACCAACACTTCTTCGGCCGAGATTAATGCCGCTGCCATGTCATCGCTTGGTTCTTCCTCACCGTTGCCGTTGGCAAGATGGCCGCGCAAGTCAGACTCATTGTATTGAGTGACCCGGGTCGAGCGACGGGTGACGAAGGCTTCATCTACAATGATATCGGGCTCGATGCCCTGGGCCTGAATGGAGCGCCCGCTCGGCGTGTAATAGAGTGACGTGGTGAGTTTAATTGCGCGTTTTTCCGCCAGTGGCAGCACAGTTTGTACCGAACCCTTGCCGAAACTGCGGGTGCCCATGATGATGGCGCGGCCATGATCCTGCAGGGCACCGGCGACAATCTCGGATGCGGATGCGGAGCCGTTATTAATCAGAACTACCATCGGCACATCGCCGGCTACATTTTTCTGTGTCGCCGAAAATTCCATGCCGACTTCTTCCAGTCGACCCTCGGTGTAAACGATACGGCCCTCGCTGATGAAGGAATCGACGACGCGGACAGATGCCTGTAAGACGCCACCGGGATTGTTACGCAGATCTAAAATGATGCCCTTTAACTCGCCATATTCTTCGAACAATTCCTCGATCTCTGCTTCCAGATCATCGCCGGTGTTTACCCGGAATTGGGAGATGCGAATATAGGCATAACCCGGTATCAGAATTCTACTGCGGACGCTGGTCAGGGCGATCACCTCGCGTGTGATGGTGACGTCGAAAGGCTCTTGTCCTTCTCGCGCGATAGTCACGGTGACGTCCGTGCCAGGTTCACCACGCATCATACCAGCGGCTTCTTCGGGCAGCATCTCCCGCAGGGGCTTGTTGTCTATTTGTATGATCAGGTCGCCGGCCTTAATCCCGGCACGGTCGGCAGGGGAGTCATCGATGGGGCTGATGACGCGGATGTAGCCGTTTTCCCGACCCACCTCTACGCCGAGCCCGCCGAACTCCCCAGTGGTGGTTTCCTGCAGCAAATCATAGTCATCACCGACCATATAAGCAGAATGAGGATCGAGACCCGCCAGCATGCCACGGATGGCATTCTCCAACAGGGTCTTGTCGTCGATTTCTTCCACATAGGACAGGCGGATGCGCTCGAGCGCTTCGGTGAACATACGAACCTCGTCCAGAGGTAAAGGCGCGGGGCCGTCCTGAGCGCCAGCGCTGAGTGGAGCCAGCAGGGTCGCTGTAAGAGCTAGCGCCGTAAGGCCGCGCCGGGAGGTTCGGAAGAAAGTCATAGTCTGGTCCTGAATTAAACCTGTGTTCGCAAGATTCCTAGTGTTTCAGTTTACCAGGAAATAGGCAACATCCCGTGTTCGGTATGTTTGCCTTGGACAGCCCTGGCATCTCGGGGTTTAGCGCCGAGATACGGGGCTCACGGCACAAGACCGGCCACAAGCGAGAAAGGTTCGAATTATTTTTGCAGCCAGATCGACGGATTCTGCGCAGCACCATGGTAGCGGATCTCAAAGTAGACACCGGCGCTGCGGTCTCCTCGGGAACCTGAGGTAGCGAGTACCTCACCCGCATTCACCCAGTCACCCGCCGCTTTCGCGAGGATTTGGTTAGCGCCATAGAGGCTCATATAACCCTCTCCATGATCCACGATCACCAACAGCCCCGATCCCCGTAGCCAATCGGAAAAAACGACTCGGCCGGAATGCACCGCCTGCACCGGGGTTCCTACTGCAACGCCAATGGTGATGCCCTGGCGAACCAGGGCGCCCTCTCCGTAGCGAGATCCAAACTGATTGATAACAGGACCGTCCGCCGGCAACGGCAGCTTGCCACGCAGGTCGGTGAACGGGGCCAGATTGGCTACCGACTGTACCCGCGCAATCGCCTCGGCGATTTGCTCTAACAGGGCTTCGAGTTCGGCCTGATTGATTTCCAGTTGTTCGAGTTCGCCGCTGCGTGAGCTGATGCTGGATGTGAGTTCGGACAACGCCCGTTGTCGCCGGCTCCTGGCTGCATTGAGCGCCAACAGGTTCTGCTCGAGCTCAGATTGCTGCTCCGCAAAGCCGAGAAGGCTTGATTCGAGTTCAATATTGGCCGTGCCGATGTCAGCCAGCGTATTCTGAAAGGACTCGATTTTCTCGATACGGTATTCGGCAAACAGGCGATGGTAATGCAGCAGGCGTGCACTGCGGGACAGGTCTTGTTGATTCAGCAGTAGCTTGAGTGCACTGCGCTCCCCAGCCATGTATGCGGCGCGAATGGATTGAGCGAGCAATACACTCTGCTGACTCTTCTCTTCCTCGAGCCGATTGATTCTATTGTGTAGTATCTCCAGTGCAGACTCAGTCTCACCGAGTCGACGTCGAGTCGCCGCGGCAGATTGAGCGACTACCGCGATGTCTTTCTCGGCGTCACGCAGATTTTTTTCTTCCTCGCTGTGGCGAGCATTAGCGTCTGTTAGCCATATCTGAATGTCACCGATTGCGGCAGTGACGATGGACAAATCAGCTTCCGTCTGCTCGGCGTTCTCAGCCGCTTCGAGCGCAGTTGCGGAAAAAAAGAAGAGCGTGAAGAGCGAACCGAGGAAGCAGAGCCTGCCGAAGTTAATTGGCGGTAGCATCGCTGCTCGAGTTGGCTTAGCGCCTACTAACGGCAACTGCCAGCAGTCGGCAGCATCAAAACTAATTAGTCGCACCTGATTCCTCAGCCGCGACGGTTGTTGGAGCGGCATCTCTCATTAGTACCTTCCCGTTCATCTCGGTTGGAATCGGCATGGCAAGGAGAGAGAGCAAGGTAGGTGCAATGTCAGACAGGCAGCCCTCAGCGAGGAATTGCCGGCCGCTGCCGCCGACATAGACCAGCGGTACCGGGCCATTGGTGTGAGAAGTGAGTGGCTGTCCGCTGTCGGCATCCAGCATCTGCTCCACGTTGCCATGGTCGGCGGTAATGAGTAGCTCGCCGCGCATCGCTTCGATCGCATCGACGATGCGAGACAAGCATTGGTCGATGGCTTCCACCGCCTTCACTGCCGCATCGAAATTGCCGGTATGGCCCACCATGTCGCCGTTGGCGTAGTTACAAATAATGGCATCGTAGTTCCCAGAATGAATGGCATCCACCAGTCGATCTGTGACTTCGAAGGCAGACATCTCAGGTTTTAGATCATAGGTCTTAACCTGGGGTGAAGGGATCAGGATACGATCTTCGCCAGGGAATGGTTCTTCACGACCGCCATTAAAGAAGAAGGTTACGTGGGCGTATTTTTCTGTCTCCGCGATGCGTAGTTGAGTCTTGCCTTGTGCGGACAGATATTCGCCCAGCACATTGGATAAAACTCGTGGTGGGTAGGCGCGGGGGGAGTCGATGTTGGCGGCGTATTGGGTGAGCATGATGAAGTCGCCTAGGGCTGGCCTTGCTACTCGCTCGAAACCATCGAAATCATCATCGGCGAAGGCACGGGTAAGTTCTCGGGCGCGGTCGGCGCGGAAATTCATGAAGACGACAACATCGTCGTCGTTCACTCTCGCCGAGACCGCGCCAGCTTCCCCCACCAGCGTAGCCTGCACAAATTCATCGTCTTCATCTCTCGCATAGGCGGCATCCAGCGCTGCACTGACATTGTCATAACTGAATTCTGCCTTGGCCTCGGTCAGCAACTCGTAAGCTGATTGCACTCGGTCCCAACGATTGTCCCTGTCCATGGCATAGAAACGCCCACAGATAGAGGCGACTCGACCAATGCCTGCGCCTTTCAAAAACTGATCTGCCCTCGCCAGGGAAGACAGCGCGCTACGCGGAGGCGTGTCACGACCATCGAGAAAGGCATGCAGGTAGACTTTGGTGGCGCCTTTCATTACAGCAAGTTCGAGCATAGCCATGATCTGGTTTTCGTGGCTGTGGATACCACCAGGGGAGAGCAAGCCAAAGACGTGAAGGGCACTATTGTTATCGATGGTTTTTTCCACGCCAGCGCACAGCACTGGATTTTTGAAGAAGCCGCCATCGGCGATATCCTGATCGATACGGGTGAGGCTCTGATAGACCACGCGGCCAGCACCAAGGTTCATATGTCCCACCTCGGAATTCCCCATTTGCCCTGCTGGCAAACCCACGGCCTCGCCAGATGTATGGATCAGGGTATGGGGGTGATTGGCCCAGAGTGCGTCCCAGGTAGGGCTCCTGGCTGCGTGAATGGCGTTGCTGTCGGTTTGTTCACGATGACCCCAGCCGTCGAGTATTAATAGAAGCGCAGTTTTCTTGGTGGTCGTTGGCACTGCTATTTCCGAGTCCACGTGGGCTAGAATGTTGGGCGTATTATCCTCGAAAGCAGGTTTTTAAGCGAGGGGCATAGGCGCCGAGGCCCGTGAACCAACGCTCCCTATCCGCTGCCGCTTCTTTACCTCTGCTCAGACGTGTATACTGCTTCCCTTTTTATGCAGACACTTTGACCAGGTCTATTGTCAGGCCGCAAGAATCCCGGAAAGACTGAAGCAACCATGGCACAATTTATTGAGTTTCTTGGCAACCACCTATTGCTTTCTGGCATGTGGCTGGTAGCGCTGGCGGCGATCGTTTTTTACCATTATCGTACCGGCAGCAAGGCGATAGGACCGGCGCAGGCCGTGGCGCTGATTAATCGGAGAGACGCTGTGATCGTCGATATTCGGGAGAAAAAAGAGTTCGATAATGGGCATATCGTGGATTCCATTCATATCCCCCTGGCGAAATTGAAACAACGGCTTGCCGAGCTCAAAAAACACACCAAAAAACCGGTGGTGGTGGTGTGTAAACTGGGTCAGCAATCGGGTGAGGCGGCAAAAACCCTGCAGGAAGCCGGCCATGTCGAAGTATACAAACTATCCGGCGGCCTGGCCGAGTGGAAGGCGCAGTCAATGCCCCTCGTATATAAGTAGTCAATGCTCCTCGTATAGATAAGGGGGGAAATTAAAATGGAAAGTTTACAAATAGAGAGCTTATAAATGGTGATCCGGACATCGAGCGCCAAAGCATCGATCTAAAAATCGGCTATTCACCAGTAGCAATTCATTAACGACAAAGCGAACAGTTCGTAAAAGACAGGAATTACAATGGCAGACAACGAAGAAAACCAAGAAAGCGAAGAAACCAGCGAGATCGCCCCCACACCTGACGCAGCCGAGCAGCCGCCAGGTGCGCAGTTCGCCCTGCAGCGTCTCTATCTAAAGGATTCCTCGTTCGAATCCCCACGCAGCCCCTTGGTTTTCCAGGGCAAGTGGGAGCCGAATATCCATTTCGACATCAAGACTCGCAGCTCCAAGGTGCAGGACGACAGCTATGAAGTGATACTGGTCCTCACCGCGGAAGCCAAGCTGGATGATCAATCGGCATTTCTGGTTGAGGTACATCAAGCCGGTATATTCTCTTGCAAGGATTTCGATGAGGCACAATTGGAGCAGGTACTGTCCACAGTCTGTCCCAATATACTGTTTCCCTACGCCAGGGAAGCCATAGATTCCCTGGTCATCAAGGGCAGTTTCCCTGCATTGATGCTGGCCCCGATTAATTTCGATGCCCTCTATACCCAACAGAAAAAGGCGCAAGCGGAGCAGTCGGCAGCCGGAGAAAACGGCGATGGCGCTGCCGCGGACGAAGCGGCGTCTGCAACCACACAATAACTCAACTGCCGTGCACGAAGCCTAGCTGACGCCAGGCTTCGTAGACCACCACGGCCACGGTATTGGATAAATTAAGGCTGCGACTGTGAGCCTGCATCGGGATTCTCAGAATCTGGTCCATTCCCAGCTGTTGTCGCACCGAGTCAGGCAATCCGCGGGTCTCCGGACCAAAAACCAAGAAGTCACCGGCCTCAAATGCCACCTCGTGGTACTGCCGTATGCCCTTTGTGCTGATACCGAATAAGCGTTTATCGCCATGCTTCTCGATGAACTCGGCAAAGCCCTCATAAGTCGAAATACCGGCATATTCGTGATAGTCCAGCCCCGCCCGGCGCATGCGCTTGTCATCGAGCTCGAAGCCAAATGGCTTGATCAGGTGTAGAGGCGAGCCGGTATTGGCGGCTAACCGGATGATATTTCCGGTATTGGGAGGGATTTCTGGCTCGAAGAGCACGATGTTGATCAAAATCTCACCATTTTTCCTTGCAAGCCTCTGTTTGAGTGACTGTTTATCGCCTCTCATTGCCAAATTGGCCGAAAAATTGCGGGTTCCATTTCGTCCCGGCTTTACCCAGAAGTTGTGTGATCGTTTCCACAGCTCCCAAATGCGGAATTCATCCTTACCCTAGTTTATCCCGTTACTTGCACTCTTTTGTTATAGAATTTAGTGGCTTAAACGATACTCCTTAAAGGCTTCCTTTAAGTTTTGTGCGCCCCTGCGCGCGAGACATGGATTCTGGTCCCTCGAAGAAAAGGATTGGTTCGGGGAGACAGCTGGAATTGATAATACAACGGGCGATAATGCAATTTTTCAAGAAGAAAGCAAAGTCTTCGGCTCGGGTCGGCGTCGTAATCAACGCCGAGGAGTTGTTTGACTTCATCTGAGGTGGCTTCACGGGCGGTATCACCTGCTAAACGCT
>CAJXIY010000117.1 GCA_913054495.1 uncultured Gammaproteobacteria bacterium
GCTGGGTCGGCGGTAATCACTGAGCGAGAACGGGTTAAAGGGAATGATATTAATTTTACAGGGGAACTCTCGTAACAGTGTCGCCAACTCCCGCGCATGGGCCCGATGATCGTTAACCCCCTTGATCATTGTATACTCGATAACCGGCACCCGTTTGTCGGCCAGGCTATCCATATAACCCTGCACCGAGCGCAGCAATTCGCTGATGGGATACTTGTTGTTGATCGGCATGATCTGACTGCGCAACTCATCGTTTGGTGCGTGCAGGGAAACAGCCAGGGAGGCATCGGTAAAATCTTTGAGCCGGTCGATCGCGGGAACCACACCCGAGGTACTGATAGTCACCTTGCGCTTGGAAAGACCATAGGCGCAGTCTTCCATCATGATATTGACCGCTTCCATCACATTGTCGAAATTGAGCAGGGGCTCGCCCATTCCCATCATCACGATGTTACTGACCGCTCGTTTACCAGAACCGTCGAATCCACCCAGCTTCTGATTTGCCCACCAGAGTTGACCCACAATTTCAGCGACGGTCAGATTGCTGTTAAACCCTTGCTTGCCGGTTGCACAGAAACTGCAGTCCAGAGAACAACCTGCCTGGGAGGAAATACAGAGGGTGGCCCGGCCCGCTTCGGGAATATAGACCATTTCCACACAGCTGCCGCTGGCCACTTCGACAATCCATTTGTGGCAGCCATCTTCGGAAGCATAGTTTTGCAGAATCTTGGGGAAACTTATTTCGGTGCTTTGTTTGAGTTTTTCGCGCAGGGTCTTGCTGATGTCAGTCATGACATCGATATCGACAACGCCCCGTTGATGAATCCATTTCATGACCTGTTCGGCCCTGAAGGGTTTTTCTCCGGCGTCGACGAACCAAGCCCGTAAATTCGCCAGGCTCAGTCCAGCCAAATTAACCTTGCTTTTCGCCGTCATGTTCAACCTGCCTTAAGCGATGCTCTCTCGTGCGTCCTGCCTCAGGAACAAATCTCGTCAGCGTCGAAGAAGTAGCCTATCTCTCTCTCTGCAGATGTAGTGGAATCTGATCCATGCACCGCATTGGCATCGATGGAATTGGCAAAATCAGCTCGAATCGTGCCAGGCTCTGCCTCGCCGGGATTGGTTGCACCCATCAATTCACGGTTGACCGCAACCGCGTCCTCGCCCTCTAAAACCTGGACCACGATTGGGCCGGAGGTCATAAATTTTATGAGGTCAGCATAAAAGGACCTGCCCTCGTGCTCGGCGTAGAAGCCACCGGCAGACTGCGCGTTCAACTGCTGCATTTTCGCCGCCACGATTTTCAATCCAACCTTCTCAAATCGACTGTAAATTTTCCCAATAATGTTTTTAGCTACCGCGTCTGGCTTGATAATAGATAGAGTACGTTCGATCGCCATCATAACTCCGATTCATTCTGTATTCGCAAAAGACCGCGCATTATACGTGGTAAATCTGCCCTTTTGTACGCTTTTTAGGCTGGTTTAAGGGCTCAGTCCTCCGCTTCCTCGATCCATGCAGCCTGTATTGCTTCGAGAATTTTCTCGCCGCTGCGCTGGGGATCATCATCGAACTCTTCCAGTTCACAGATCCACTGGTGAAGTTCAACAAAATTTACGTACTGGGGGTCCGTATCGGGGTATCGTTCCGCCAGTTCCACGGCTATGTCGTACACATCGGCCCACTTCATTACCATTCCTCCAGCACTAGGGGCCACCGACAGCGGTGCCTAGTGCGCTTCAGACACCATGTTAATCGTATATTTGGGGATTTCGATGACCAGATCCTCGTTGCCGACCTTGGCCTGGCAACTGAGACGAGATTCGGGTTCCAGACCCCAGGCCTTGTCCAGGTAATCCTCTTCATTTTCCTCGGCTTCTTCCAGAGAATTGAATCCCTCACGCACGATTACGTGACAGGTGGTGCAGGCGCAGGATTTTTCGCAGGCGTGCTCAATCACAATATTATTGCGTAAGGCCGCATCGAGAATACTCTCATCTGCATTGGCTTCGATGTCGACGCCACCCGGACAGATTGATTCGTTGGGCAGGATAGTTAATTTTGGCATCGCCTGGTCCTGGTCTGCTGTGTTGGGAAAAATTCGCTCGATCTATTCATCTGTAGAACGCTCAATCTCGTCGATCGAGTGGCCACGCAAGGCTTCGCCGATAGTCAAATCCATGCGCCTGGCGGCAAAATCGCCGCTGACCTGGTTGAGCTCTTCGCTGAGGGCGTGAATCTGGTTGCTGCTGCCATCGCTTATTGCCGATTGCAGCCGGGCAACCACGTCGGCCATACGACTCGCTTCTTCTGCACTTAACAATTCACCGTCCACCTTGCTGGCATTGGCGAGCGCATCGATGAGTTGAGTGGCCTCCAGTTGCGCTTCTTTTAGCGCTCTAGATTCCATGTCGGCCTGGGCATGGTCGCGGGAGGATTCCAGCATCTTTTCGATAGCATCGGCATTGAGTCCGTAGCTGGGCTTGATCTGAATCTCGGATTTCGTGTTGGTGCTCAATTCCTGAGCAGTTACGCTCAGCAAGCCGTCCGCATCGACCTGGAATGTGACGCGAATCTTCGCCGCTCCCGCCACCATGGGCGGTATACCTCGCAGCTCGAAACGCGCCAGCGAACGACAGTCCGATACCAGTTCGCGCTCACCCTGCACCACGTGTAGCGACATCACAGTCTGCCCATCCTTGAAGGTCGTGAACTCCTGCGCCTTCGCTACCGGTATCGTGGTGTTACGTGGAATAATTTTTTCCACCAACTCTCCCATGGTCTCGATGCCCAATGACAGGGGATTCACATCGAGCAACAGGAAATTATCCTCCGACTTGTTACCAATTAGTACATCGGCCTGGATGCCGGCACCAATCGCCACTACTTTGTCCGGGTCTATATTTACCAGCGGAGACTTCCCAAAAAATTCAGCCACCGCATTCCTGATCACCGGCATACGCGTGGCGCCGCCGACCAGAACAATATTATCTATTGCGTCCACCGTTAATCTGGCGTCCCGTAATACCCGGCGGCAGGTGTTGATGGTTCGATTCACCAGGTCCTGGGTCAATTCGGTGAACAGTTCGGCATCCAGTTTACCGGTCCAAGCCCCGTAGCTAACATCGACGGACTCTTCATCACTCAATTGGTGCCTGATTTGATTCGCAAGATACAGCAATTCAATGCGCTTACTATGACTCAGTGTGCCCGAGTGCGAGGAGACCTGCATTAACCAGTCGCAGAGGACGCGATCGAAATCATCGCCCCCGAGGTTGGTGTCGCCGCCGGTGGCGAGCACTTCAAAGACACCTCTTTGCAGACTCAATAGAGACACGTCGAAGGTGCCACCACCGAGATCAAACACCACGATGTTGCCCTGATCCGAAGTATCCAGGCCATAGGCAACGGCTGCCGCGGTGGGTTCGTTGAGCAGGCGCAGTACCGGTAAACCTGCAAGTCTCGCGGCATCCTTGGTTTGTTGGCGTTGTGCATCATTAAAATAAGCCGGTACAGTTATTACCACACCTTCCAATTCTCCGGCCAGGCATGCTTCGGCGCGATCGCGCAATACCCGCAGAATATCGGCACTGATCTGAACCGGGTCCTTCACGCCAGCGGCAGTCACTATGGCCGGTGCGCCATCTTCGCGGCTGTCATCGAATTGATATGGAATGAACGGATCCTGAGAGAGGATTTCCGAGCGGCTCTTACCGAGCAATCGCTTCACCGACAAGATTGAGTTTTCTGGGTCATCGATTGCCGCCGCCTTGGCGAGCGCGCCCACCACGGGGGTCTGGTTTTTTCGGTATTGCACCGCCGAGGGCAGCAGCTGTCCACCGTCCTCGTCCGGCAGCGCTTCGACACCACTACCGCAGCTGGCGGTGACCAGCGAGTTGGTTGTGCCCAGGTCGATACCAACCGCCCGCCTGTGCATCGCTGCTGCCGGTTTCCGCCCTGGTTCTGAAATCTGTAACAATGCCATTTTAATCTGTCAGCCGATTTGAGAGAGCTGCTAGTAGCCCAGACACTGTTCTTCTGAACTATCTATTTCCGCCAGCAGCTTGTGTAAAAACTGCATCTCGTGAAAAACCTTTTTGGCACTGCCAAATTCGCGCCGTTGTAAGCCGTCAGCAAATTTCCGCTCCATGCCTGCCAGTTTAACCGTGACGTCTGCCTTGAGATTTTCTAACGCCGGCAGCGCCGAGCTATCTTTCGGCAATTCATCCAGGGCCTCACGCAACTGTATCTGTTCCAGCAGCAGATCCATACTTAGATCACTTTGCTCGACCTGTTCCACATCTACATCGTGTAGGCTTAACAGGTACGCCGCCCGTCTCAGAGTCGACTTCAGGGTATCGTAGGCCTCATTCAGGTAACTGCTAAGCTGAACTGCCCGCATCTTTTCCGTTTCCGACGCAGCGGCGAAACGATCCGGATGCGCTTCGAGTTGCAGCTGGCGATAATTTTCGGCAAGCGTCGAGACATCCAATTCAAATGACTCGGATTGCTTGAATAGCTGAAAATAATTTTGCTTGATCTGCTGCACGTGTGAGGGTTGCTTTTTAAAGGCGGGGGAGCACCGATGCTCTTTATTCGTCAACCAGCTTGAGTCCCGATTCCGGGAGCATGGTAGATACTCTAAGACAACATCTCAGCCGACCCTTAGATACTGAAGCTCTCACCGCAGCCGCATTCACCCTTGGCGTTTGGATTCTTGAATTCGAAGCCTTCATTGATGCCCTGTTTGACAAAATCCATTTCCGTACCATCGATGTAGACCAGGCTCTTGGCGTCGACAATGATTTTAATTCCCCGATCTTCGAAGACCTGGTCACCTAACTCGAGACTATCAACAAATTCGAGCACATAGGCCATGCCTGAGCAGCCGGTGGTGGTTACACCCACCCGAATTCCCAAACCACACCCTCTATTTTGAAGTTGCTCAGCAACGTGCTCCGCCGCCGATTCGGTAATAGATATTGCCATTGCTAAAAACTCTTCTCCGGTCTCGAAGCCTGAACTCGATAAAAGTCTAGGCTTCCCGCTTCTGCCTTATGTCTTCGATAGCGGCCTTAATTGCATCTTCAGCCAATACCGAACAGTGAATCTTGACAGGGGGCAGGCCTAACTCTTCGACGATATCCGTGTTCTTGATTTGCTTAGCTTCGTCTAGTGAACGGCCTTTAACCCATTCGGTTAGCAGGGAGCTCGATGCGATGGCGGACCCGCAGCCATAAGTTTTAAATTTTGCTTCTTCGATTATACCCGCATCGTTAACTCTGATTTGCAATCGCATCACATCGCCGCAAGCAGGTGCACCAACCATACCGGTTCCCACGTTCACATCCGTGTCATCGAGCTTTCCTACATTGCGTGGATTTTCATAGTGATCTAATACTTTTTCTGAATATGCCATAATTTTCTCTCCTGCCTAGTGGGCTGCCCACTTAACTTGACTTATATCAATACCGTCTTTATACATATCCCAAAGTGGCGATAATTCTCTTAGTTTCGCCACTGCTTCGCGTATTTTTCCAACCGCATAATCGATTTCTTCTGCTGTGGTGAAGCGACCAATCGATATGCGCAATGAACTGTGTGCAAGTTCGTCATTAAGGCCTAGCGCTCTCAAAACATAGGAGGGTTCCAGGCTTGCCGAGGTGCACGCCGAACCGGATGAGAGTGCCAAATCTCTTAATGCCATCATCAAGGATTCGCCTTCAACGAAATTAAAACTGATGTTGAGGTTACCCGACACCCGGTGATCGATGTCACCATTCACATAGACTTCCTCTATATCTTTCAGTCCATCCAACAATTGTTTACGAAGTGCCAGAATGCGGTCACCTTCTACATGCATCTCTTCCTGGGCAAGCCTGTATGCCTCACCCATACCAACAATCTGATGAGTGGCCAGGGTTCCAGACCGCATACCCCGCTCATGACCACCACCGTGCATCTGCGCTTCGATTCGAACTCGCGGCTTACGTCTGACGAATAGAGCACCAATGCCTTTTGGCCCGTAAATTTTGTGTGCAGTGAGAGACATTAAATCAACTTGTAGTGATTGCAGATCGATATCCTGCTTGCCGGCGCTCTGAGCGGCATCGACATGAAAAATGATGCCCTTGGCACGGGTGATCTTGCCGATTGCTTCGATATCGTTCACCACACCGATTTCATTGTTGACGTGCATCAGGGATACCAGGATGGTGTCCGGGCGAATCGCAGCCTCGACAGATTCCGGAAAGGTAAGTCCAGAGGGGTCAGGCTCGAGATAGCTTATCTCGAAACCTTCACGTTCCAGCTGACGGCAGCTGTCCAACACGGCCTTGTGTTCGATCTTGGAAGTGATGATGTGTTTGCCTTTCTTGCTGTAAAAATGTGCCGCCCCCTTGATGGCAAGATTGTCTGACTCGGTTGCACCGGAGGTCCATACGATCTCGCGGGGATCACAGTGAACCAGGTCGGCGACTTGCCGACGGGCTGTCTCCACCGCTTCTTCGGCTTTCCAGCCGAACATATGAGAGCGCGAGGCCGGGTTACCAAAATTGGCTTCCAGGGTCAGGCACTCTGACATTTTTTCTGCAACCCGCGGGTCAACCGGGGTAGTTGCTGAATAATCCAGATAGATGGGAAATCGCATTATTTACTCCGCCACATATTTATAGGCCAGCTTATGGGCCAGACACCGATATGGGTATTTCATTCGACCGCCAGCCAGCCATGAGCTGTTTTCGATCCTGGTGCTGGGCAATGCGTTTTATTTCGCTCCTGGCCACCAGATCGTCAAGACTTATACTCTCCAGAAAGCCGTGGATTTGAGCACTCAGGTCTTCCCACAGGTAATGGGTCAGGCAGATTTCACCATCCTGACAATCCCCGGCTCCACTGCACTTCGTGCTATCGACCGATTCGTTGACGGCATCGATAATCTCTGCGATAAATATCGAATCTGAGCCTCGTTGCAGCTCATAGCCCCCGCCCGGCCCACGCACGCTATTGACCAATGAGCACTTTCTGAGTTTGGCGAACAGTTGTTCCAGGTAAGACAGGGAAATCGTCTGTCGTTGGGAAATCTCCGCCAGGCTGATCGGGCCGTGCTGCTTGTGTAATGCCAGATCCAGCATCGCGGTGACCGCGTATCTACCCTTGGTGGTTAAACGCATGGAATTGCCTTCCGCTTTTCGGTATAACGGCGTAGATTATCGAATACCTAAGTAATTTAGTCAAGTATAGCGAAGATCCAGCAACAAGCGTCAGCTGGGCTGATAGAGGTGAATTTACGTGGGTTCAGGCGCTTTCGTAGAGAATGGTGGAAGCTGCCTTGCCAAAATCGCTATCCATTTCATAGCCATAGGATTTTACGATCAAGGCAATAATGGCCAGGTGGTGGATACTATGGGTCACCAGGCCCATCAGTTCACGACCCACGGTGCTGGGCATGGTCACGGCAGGACCCTGGTGATGAACCGATTCGCGCACGGTAATTGCATTTCCCAGATCATCCAGCGCCGCCATGGTTTCGATGCGCCACCTAACAGAAACCAGGGCAAAGGTAGCCACATCCAGGTTTTTTTCGATTGACTTGTCGCGTTTCCTGGCGTCGTAGTCGATGCTGCCAGCCGGCATTCCGGCAAGGAAACAATGGAATCGATCCAGAATATGACGGATATGCGCTCCCACCGAGGACATTCCCCTGGAGCTATCAACATAAGATTCGGCGGAAATCAGCCGCAATAACTGACCACACTGCTCAATACTGCGCACACAGCCCGCAAGCAACTGGGTGGCGTCGGTAAATTTGAATATCACCTTGGTTTAGAGCTTTAGAATTTGCCATCGACTGAAATTACCTTGCAAGCGAAAAACGACAGAAATATCTCTTGTCAAAGCCCCCGAATCGACTATTGTACATAAACTTCGTCCACCCCGAGGTGAATGTGGAACTCGGTTTTTGCCGGGTCCGTGCCGGTGCACTTTGCCTGTCTGCGGCGCATCCACCGAAGACCCGAGCAGAAGCCACCCTGCCGAAATTCCGGAGCTACGCAATAAGACCTTTACCGGGCCTGGTTTATTTCACGTGGGTGGCATTAATCTCTATCACTGCCGGCAACAACGCCGCATTGGGGGGAAGAGGGAAATCGGACCACAATGAAAATCGATCTGCATTGCCATAGTCACTACTCAGATGGAAAACATTCACCTGGTTTTCTGGTGCAACTGGCCATCGAAAATCGGGTGAGCCACCTGGCAATTACAGATCACGATTGTATTGCCGCGCTCACCGAAGCTGAGATCGAGGTAGAAAAATCCACAGCCGCCTTAAAATTGATCTCTGGTGTTGAGATCTCCTGCGATTGGGAAGGCAGTGAGATCCACGTGCTTGGCTTGTGGTTCGACCCGAAAGACAGGCACATGGGGGAGTTGCTATGCCGGCAACAACACAAGCGTAGGCGGCGGGTATTGAAAATGCACGAATTGCTCCAGTCCCAGGGTGACTACGACTTGATGGCTTATCTTAATACCCTTCCCTGCCATGCCCTGTCCCGTAGTCATGTGGCCGATTACCTGGTGGACCAGGGCATTTGCAAGAATCGTCAGAAAGCCTTCAAGACCCATCTGGGCAAGGGCGGTCGCCTCTATGTCGAGGCCCACTGGTGTAGCCTGGAACAGGCAATTACTACCATTAATAACGGCGGAGGCATTGCGGTATTGGCCCACCCAGGCAGGTATCCACTGGGCAAACACAGGCTGCAGTCCCTGGTGGATGAATTCGCGAGCTATGGCGGCGAGGCAATGGAAGTGAGCTATGGAAATATAGACCCCAAAACCAAACGCCGGCTTGCCGATCTGGCCGTCTCGAAGTCGCTCTACGCCTCTATCGGTTCAGACTTCCATGATGCCGCCGCCCATTGGACCACGATTGGCAAGGCACCGCCCCTGGAGATCGGCGCACACAAAAATGCCATCTGGGCTCACCCCGGATGGCAGTCATGAAATGATTGGCTTATGCTGTGGTCTGATTAGCGGCGCCGCAGAGAAGCCACTACATCGCGGAAAATATCCAGCAATGTTTCGTGTTTGTAATCCGTGAATTCTCCCGCGTCCATGAACATGCCATGTTCTTCGCAGGCTTCATATTCCAGATGGGATTGTTTCTTGTCGTTGAGCTTCGTCATCGGTTTGCCACAGCGCGGGCACTGAATATCTCGAACTGTGTTGTAAGTTTTACCGACCTGGGGATCTCCGCTGTCGGCAAAATCGGCCATCCAGTCACCCTTGAGCTGTTCCGCTTCACCATTATCAAACCAAAGGCCTTTACAGCTATTACACTGATCGATAAT
>CAJXIY010000118.1 GCA_913054495.1 uncultured Gammaproteobacteria bacterium
CCTGGAGGTACGCAAGCTCGGAGCAGGGGGGTTATTTTGCCGTTCCGGTGGGCCATCCCTGGCCCGTCCCGCGCTCCGTCCCTGGGCGCTAGTCACGGCAAAACAACCCCCCTACTCCAAGCTCGCTTTGTGTTCTTATCTATATTCGAGGCAAACGCCGCAGACAAGCAACTGCCCCTACCTTTATGCTTTTTTAGAAATAGCTACAGAGACAATGGCCATTCACCTCTACGATATTTTTACAAAAGCAACGAGACTTGCAGTTTGAATAGAACACTGAATTCGATAGGGGATTGGTAAGGGGTGCTGTTTTGTAGTGAGTAGCGCCCAGGGACGGAGCGCGGGACGGGCCAGGGATGGCCCACTCGAACGGAAAAACAGTACCCCTTGCCAAGCCCCGGTACACGTATCAACTACCGAAAATTTTATCCAAATTGTTGTGTGGATATCTCCGACTCAAAGCAATATGTTACCGGTCCACTAGTTCAGGTAGGGTTTCGGAGTAGATTTGACAGGCGTCGGTCGGGGTTCTTGGCGGCTCGATAAAGCAGGACTATGTGACCGATGCTCTGCACACATTGTGCCTTAAAATCACTGCAGATGGATTCAGTGAGGGCTTGTTTGTCGGACCGGGTCGCGGTTACCAGCTTGAGTTTGATGAGTTCGTGGTCCGTTAATGCGCGCTCAATTTCGTCGTGAATATTCTCGGTGATGCCTTTTTGTGCAATGATTACCACTGGCGTTAATTTGTGCCCGATAGCTCGGAAGCGTTTTTTGAGTGCGTTACTTAGAGCCATATGCGAGAGCTGTTCCTTGATTGAAAGGTTGCGGAGTCTAGCACGTTATTTGTTGTGCTAATTGATCTATTATTCTCCAGTATCAAGAAAACCCCATGGCCAGATCGAAAACCAGTAAACAGTGGTTGAAAGAGCATTTTGATGATGCCTATGTGAAGCGCAGCAAGGAGTTGGGCTATCGCTCACGGGCCAGCTTCAAGTTATTGGAAATTCAGCAGAAAGATCACTTGATAAAGCCCGGGATGTTAGTGGTGGACTTGGGTGCGGCGCCCGGCGGATGGTCCCAGGTAGCGGCGGAATTGGTGGGCAGCGAAGGCAAAGTGCTGGCTAGCGATATACTGGCTATGGATGCGCTGCCGGGAGTGGAGTTTGTGCTAGGAGATTTCACCGAAACTTCGGTCTTCCAGGAACTCTTGTCCAAACTCGATGGTGGGGCCGCAGACCTTGTTATTTCTGACATGGCCCCCAATATGAGTGGAATGAAGGACATCGATCAGCCACGGATCATGTATCTGGCTGAACTGGTTCTGGAGTTGGCGCAAGCCATACTGAGACCCGGCGCTTGCCTCCTCGTCAAAGTGTTCCACGGGGAAGGCTATGAGGCCTATATGAAGCAGTTGCAGGCTGGTTTTCGCAGCGTGAAGTCCAGGAAACCAGGGGCCTCCAGGGCAAGATCGCGCGAAGTTTACCTGCTTGCCCGCGGTTTTCAGAGACAGGACTGAATTTTCGTGCAATATTTCGTATAGACATTAGAATAGTCGCTAGAGTGGAGAACGGGTTGGGTTGGCTGTCTGCTTCCACCCTGCAACTGCTGGATTTACTCATAAAATATTCTAACCATTGGGGATAAGCCCTTGAATGATATGGCAAAAAATCTGATTCTCTGGATGATCATCGCTGGTGTGTTGTTGATGGTTTTCAACAATGTTAACCAGGAACCTAGAGAAGACAGTATCAATTACTCCCAATTTGTACGGGAAGTACGCTCCGGCCGTGTCGAATTGGTAGAGCTGGCGGGCATCAATATCACTGGCGTGCGCTCGGATAACAGCCAATTTCGCACCGTGATGCCATTGATTGGCGACGATCAGTTGATGAATGACCTGTTCGACAACGACGTTGAAATTATTGCCAACGAGCCCGAGCAGCAAAGTATCTGGACTCAGTTACTGGTTGCCAGTTTCCCTATACTCATCATCATTGCCCTGTTTTTCTTTTTCATGCGGCAAATGCAGGGCGGAGGCGTCGGGGGCAAAGGCGGACCGATGTCCTTCGGTAAAAGCAAGGCGAAATTACTGGGCGAGGATCAGATTAAGATTACTTTCGCCGATGTTGCCGGTGTCGATGAGGCCAAGGCAGAAGTGGAGGAACTGGTCGAATTCCTGCGGGAGCCAGACAAATTTCAGCGCCTCGGGGGCCGCATTCCCCGCGGTATCTTGTTGGTGGGGCAGCCGGGAACCGGTAAAACCTTACTCGCCAAGGCCATAGCGGGCGAAGCCAAGGTTCCTTTCTTCTCCATTTCCGGATCAGATTTTGTAGAGATGTTTGTCGGGGTCGGTGCTTCCCGCGTGCGTGACATGTTTGAACAAGCCAAGAAGCAAGCGCCTTGTATCATCTTCATCGACGAAATCGATGCGGTAGGTCGTCACCGCGGAGCCGGTCTGGGCGGTGGTCACGATGAACGAGAACAAACCTTGAACCAATTGCTGGTAGAGATGGACGGTTTCGAAGCCAACGCCGGTGTCATTGTAATGGCGGCGACCAACCGGCCCGATGTGTTAGACCCGGCACTATTACGACCGGGTCGATTCGACCGACAGGTGGTAGTAAGTCTACCTGACATACGTGGTCGTGAGCAGATACTTAAGGTACATATGCGAAAGGTGCCAATCGATGACGATGTGAAGGCAAATATAACAGCCCGGGGTACTCCAGGGTTTTCAGGAGCAGACCTGGCTAACCTGGTGAATGAGGCAGCGTTGTTTGCAGCCAGGGCAGGCCGACGTCTGGTCACTATGGAAGAGTTCGAAAAAGCAAAAGACAAGATCATGATGGGCGCCGAGCGTAAGTCCATGGTGATGTCGGAGAAGGAGAAACTTAACACCGCGTATCACGAAGCCGGCCATGCCATCGTCGGTCGCCTGATGCCGGATCATGACCCGGTTTACAAGGTCAGCATAATTCCCCGTGGTCGGGCTCTGGGCGTAACCATGTTTCTGCCAGTAGAAGATCGATACAGCATCAGCAAGCAGCACATCCTCAGTAATATTTGCAGCCTCTACGGAGGACGGATTGCGGAAGAAATGACACTCGGCAAAGATGGTGTGACAACTGGCGCTTCAAACGATATTCAGCGCGCAACGGAGATGGCTAGGAATATGGTTACGAAGTGGGGTTTATCCGATGAACTCGGACCTTTGCTGTATTTCGAAGAAGAGGCTGAAGTATTTCTTGGGCGTTCGGCGGCAATGCAACCGAAGACAATTTCAAGTGACACCGCCATCGCTATCGATAAAGAAGTGCGAAAAATCATCGACACATGCTACAAGAAAGCAGAAAAATTGCTCGAGAACAACAAAGACAAACTGGAGTTGATGAAAGATGCTCTGATGGAATATGAAACCATCGATGCGCTTCAGATCGATGACATCATGGAGGGAAAAGCGCCAAGACCTCCCGCAGACTGGTCTGACAACGACAGTAACAACAAGACCGAGAGTGACGGCAAGGATTCTGACACCAGCAAGGTGGACAAAGGCGAAACCGGCAAATCCAGTAAAATTGGTGGACCCGCCAGCGAACACTAGGATCAGTTCTCGATCCTCCGCTAGCCTTATTTGTGACACACATCATTACAGCAGGAGATAGACAGATCGATCTGTCATCTCCTGTCTGTATGGGTGTCATAAACCTTACACCGGATTCCTTTTCTGACGGTGCTCAGCTTAAGAAAGATAACTGCAGTAAATTCGAAGTGGATCTCGTCAAGGCTCTTAGCCGTGCCAGCACTTTAGTTGCAGAAGGTGCACTCTTCATCGACATCGGCGGTGAGTCGACGCGCCCCGGCGCCGAGGCTGTTTCTACACAAGAAGAATTGAGTCGCGTGATTCCGGTCATCGAGGCCATACACTCCAGTCTCGACGTTTGCATCTCCATCGATACCAGTTCCCCGGAAGTGATGCTGGAGGCGATCGGGGCAGGCGCCGAATTCATCAATGACATTCGGGCGCTTGCCAACCCGCAGACAATTGAGATAATCAAGGACAGCGGCGTGGCAGTGTGCTTGATGCACATGCAGGGTGAGCCAGGGACGATGCAAAAATCAGCTTCTTATGACGATGTCACGGAAGAAGTATTGAACTTCCTCGGGGAGAGAGTTCAGGTATGTCTCGACAGCGGCATCGGCAGGAGCCACCTGGTAATCGACCCGGGATTTGGATTTGGAAAATCCCTGCAACACAATTATCAATTACTCAAGAACCTGCCTCGACTGCAGGAACTGAATTTGCCGATATTGGTAGGCATTTCCCGGAAATCAATGATTGGTGGTATCACCGGCACGCCAGTCGACGAGCGCCTGGCCGGTACCATAGCCGCCACCACCCATGCACTTCTGAGTGGTGCGAATATAGTTCGTGCACACGATGTGGCTGCCACCGTCGACGCAATTAGAGTAAACTCTGCATTCTCCGTTGCATGAGCCTATATCGACTGAGGTTTAACAGAGCATTGTATGCAATCAAAAACTAAAAAGTACTTTGGCACGGACGGCATCCGCGGCACAGTGGGCACGGTGCCGATCACCCCGGATTTCATGCTCAAACTCGGGTGGGCTGCGGGTAAGGTATTTGCCCGTGAAGGCAACGGACGGAACAAAATTCTGATCGGCAAGGACACCCGCATATCCGGTTATATGTTTGAAGCGGCGCTTGAGGCTGGCGTGACCGCGGCCGGTGTCGATATCAATCTGCTGGGACCGATGCCAACCCCAGCAATAGCTTATCTGACTCGCACCTTGCGTGCCCAGGCCGGCATCGTCATTAGCGCTTCCCATAATGCCTTTGAAGACAATGGTATTAAATTTTTCTCCAGTGAGGGAAGCAAACTTGCCGATGATGTCGAATATGCGATAGAGGAAGAACTGGCAAAAAATGTGTCAACTGTCACCTCTGAGTTGTTGGGTAAAGCATCCCGAATCACTGACGCGGCGGGCAGGTATATAGAATTTTGTAAAAGTACCATCGGTACCAGCCTGAAATTCAATGGCCTGAAGATAGTTGTAGATTGCGCTCATGGATCGACCTACCACATTGCACCGAGCGTATTTGAAGAACTCGGAGCCAAGGTTGTAGCGATTGGAGTCGCACCGGATGGACTTAACATTAACGAAGGATGTGGCTCAACGTCACCCGATCTGCTGGTAGCAACAGTACTGGCGGAACAGGCTAACCTCGGCATCGCGTTTGACGGCGACGGCGATCGATTGGTGATGGTGGATCATCTTGGTAATGTGGTCGATGGTGACGAGATTCTCTATGTGATAGCCAGTGAAAAACGGCGCCAAAACATCGATTTCGGTGGCGTGGTAGGCACTGCCATGAGTAACCTGGGTCTGGAATTGGCGCTGGATGCACTGGAATTGCCGTTTACGCGCACTGCGGTGGGCGATCGCTATGTAATGAAAGAATTGCTGAAGCGCGGCTGGATGCTGGGAGGTGAATCATCGGGACATATTATTTGTCTGGATAAAACCACCACCGGAGATGGCATTGTGTCCGCGTTGCAGGCCCTGGCCGCCATCGTGAATAGTGGGCAGGCACTGGCGGATTTGAAGAGTACGATGCACAAGTTTCCGCAATCTATGATTAATGTGAAACTTGTCAATGGGATCGATATTTCCGCCAACGAAATTGTTCAAACGGCGGTGTCTGACGTCGAGTCCCAACTTGGGAAAAATGGCAGGGTGCTACTGCGAGCATCGGGAACTGAGCCCGTGGTGCGGGTCATGGTAGAAGGCGAAGACCTTGAGGTAGTGGATAAACTGGCGAAGGAACTGTCCGCAGTAGTAGCAAGCGAGCTCGGGGCCTGACCGTTGCTGTTATTGCAAGACCCGGACAACTTGGGTAGTATTGGCGCCCGTTTTGACCGGCGCCTGTTATAGCCATAAAACATGCCGCTTAGAATAGCTCCGAGATTTCATGGTTGAAGAAAACATGCGCCGAAAACTGATTGTTGGCAATTGGAAGATGCATGGCTCCAGGGATCAAGTAAGCCAGCTATTGGGAGATATCGAGTCGGGCAGTGAGCGATTGTTGAAAGACGTCGAGATCTGCGTCTGTCCTACGTACCTGCACCTGGGTCTGGCATTCGATTTGCTGGCTTCTAAATCAGGCGTGGGCAAAGGGCAAATAAAACTGGGCGCGCAGAACGTGCATGTTGAGGCGGCAGGAGCATTTACTGGTGAAGTGTCTGCCCACATGCTGTCAGAATATGGCGTTAGTTACGTCATCGTAGGTCATTCGGAGCGACGGCAAATTTTTGCTGAGTCTAATCAGTTTGTTGCAGAGAAATTCATGGCTGCCCAGGCTAGTAGACTGACTCCCATCCTCTGTGTTGGAGAATCACTGGATCAGAGACAGGACGACGAGACGGAGCGGGTTGTGTTGAACCAACTGGATGCTGTGATTACCGTCGCTGGTATTGCTGCCATGAAGGAGGCGGTTATAGCCTATGAGCCGGTTTGGGCAATCGGCACGGGGAAAACAGCAAGCCCTGCCCAGGCGCAGCAGGTTCACCGAACTTTACGTGAACACCTGGATCGACTGGATCCGGCTATCGCTAAGGGTATGCGTATTATTTATGGTGGCAGCGTAAAAGCAGCCAATGCGAAGGAATTGTTTAGTCAGCCGGATATTGATGGCGGACTCGTGGGAGGGGCTTCTTTGGAAGCGGAAGAATTTATATCTATTTGTAAGAGCGCGGATCAAGAATCATGCAAACTGTAATTGTAGTCATACACGTAATAGTAGCTATCTCAATCATAGGCCTGGTCCTGTTGCAGCAGGGCAAAGGTGCCGATGCTGGCGCTTCCTTCGGTGCAGGAGCCTCACAGACTGTGTTTGGTTCCTCGGGAAGTGGCAATTTTCTGGTACAGACGACTACTGTGCTGGCGACAATTTTCTTCGTCACCAGTCTGACATTGGCCATTTTCGCCAAAAACCAGTCCGGAGTGGGTGCGACTACAGGATTGCCTGTCGTGAATCAGGATATCCTGGAAGAAACCACGGCGGCTAATCAATCCGATATACCTCAATTGGAAGATGTGCCTGCGTCGAATGATAACCCCAACGACGTGCCTAACTTGCCAGACAATAATAATTAGGCATAGCGCGACAACGACGATCAGAATTAGCCGAAGTGGTGGAATTGGTAGACACGCTATCTTGAGGGGGTAGTGACCTACGGTCGTGCCGGTTCAAGTCCGGCCTTCGGCACCATTTTTGCGTAACATCCCGCACCATCCCAGAGTGAAATCATCTCAAGAACCCTATTATTATGAGGTTTCCTTGATATCTACCGAAATCCTCCGTAACCTAGCATAACTTTATTTATGGTAGGTAGGATGGTAGGTAAGTGCCTAAAAAAGCCAAAGAATTGTCTGAAGTTTCAATCCGTAGACTAACGCATACGGTTGCTACTGGTGAAAAGAATTCAGAGCTAGCTGGAAAGCCGTACAAGGCTGTTTATGCCGTTGGAGGTGTCACAGGCCTATATTTACAGTGTCTTCCTCCAAAGGGCTCTGAGAAGGCTGGAGCGAGACAGTGGATATATCGAGCCGTTATCGGTGGGAAAAGACGTTCGATAGGCTTAGGCAGCTATCCCACTGTACCTACCAAAAACGCGAGAGAAGCTGCTAGAGCGTTACAAGAGGACATCAAGGCTGGCATAGACCCAGTAATAGCTAATAAGGCTCGTAAGGCTGAGATAGTAGAGGCTCAGAAGAAGGAAGTTACCTTCAAACAGGCAGCCGCTAAATACGTCATTAAGCGAGGCAGAGAATACAAAACGCCTCAGCAAGTACGCAGACTTAGACAAACATTAGACGATTTCGTCATTCCGTATATCGGGCATCTGTTAGTCGAGAACATAGAACGTCACCATCTAATTGCGATGTTGGAAAATTATTACTACGACAAAACGCATACGGCTGTCAGAGTAATTAACCATGTTGAAAAGATAATTCAGCAGGCAATCATTGAAGATATACGCTCAGGCCATAACCCCGCTATTTGGCACAACAACTTATCCCTAGCATTTTCATCACTCAACAGCGTAGCTCCAGTTAAACACCAAAGAGCTATTGATTGGCGCGAATTGCCCAAGTTTATGAAGGCTCTATCTGAATACGATAGACCAGCGGGCTCGCATCCAGAGGCTCAATGCTTTGCATTTATGGTGCTGACTATATCTCGCCCATCTGAGGCTAGGCTCATGGAGTGGGAAGAAGTCGACCTGGAAAACAAAGTCTGGACGATTCCCGCATCAAGGATGGGGGCTAAGAGTAAAAGAGAGTGGAAGATACCTTTAATGACTCCAGCAATTAAGATTCTCAAGGCTCAACCCACCAAGCGAGGACTAGTCTTTAGAACTCATGTAAAGAAAGAAATACCAGACGCTTATCTTTCATCTCTACCGGACGGCTTAGGGTTTGATGCTGTAGCTCACGGTTTCCGCACCACGTTCCGAACCTGGGGTCAGGAGCAGCAACGATTCACCGAGGAAGTATTAGAGCTAAGTCTCAAGCACACCAACACAGATGCTACTCGCGTTGCCTATGCCAGAAGCCAATTATTTGATGAGCGAAAAAAGGTTCTTAACGCTTACGTTAAGTGGGCTATGACTGGTGACACAGGACAAAGCAGCAAAGTTGTTCCTTTAACTAAACGACAGAGGGCAAGCTAAGGAGAAGCTAACCAA
>CAJXIY010000119.1 GCA_913054495.1 uncultured Gammaproteobacteria bacterium
GGCAATTAACCGATACAATCAATGTAGTCGAGGGCGCGCAAGATTAACATAATTCATATTTCAGCTCTATTTGAATCATACCGCAAACCTACGCAGAGTCTGGCGATACGTACGCGACATCGAGATTCGAAAAGCCCATTTATTATGATCGGTATCTCACAATTACAGCCAAATTGTGATACATATTTGAAGTCGATCCGATTTTTAGGAATATTGCTATGTCATTAATGGCCATAGCGCCACATATTGAGGACCTGGATAATTTTCTGTCCCACTGTCATAGAAAGAGCTACCCGAATCGCTCGACCATAATATATGAAGGCGACAAGTGCGACATCCTGTATTATATCATCAAGGGTTCGGTGTCGGTTGTCCTCGAAGACGATGATGGCAAGGAAGTTATCATTGCCTATCTGAACCCGGGTGACTTCTTCGGCGAGATGGGTCGGTTCGAGCAATCGGAAGAAAGAAGCGCCTGGTGCCGAACCAGGTCTGCCTGTGAAGTTGCAGAAATCAGCTATAACAACTTCAATAGCTATATCCGTGCACATCCAGAAATTGTTTTCACTATCGGTCAGCAGATGGCCCATAGATTGCGCAATACCACGCGAAAAGTTGGCGACCTCGCTTTCTACGATGTCACCGGTCGCATCGCGCGCACGCTGATTGACCTTAGCAAAGAACCGGACGCCATGACCCACCCGGATGGAATGCAGATCAAGATCACTCGACAGGAAATTGGCCGCATCGTTAACTGTTCTCGAGAGATGGCGGGTCGCGTCCTGAAGGCACTGGAAGAGCAGGAATTAGTTAGTGTTGCGGGCAAGACTATCGTGGTATTTGGCACTCGCTAAACATCAATTGTTTCAGCTTGGAGCCGGGACTGCTTGCCCGCATCAATGCTTCTCCTACCAGAAAACCATAGATACCCTCACTCGTCATCCTGCTCACGTCGGCAGAGGTATTTATTCCGCTTTCTGTAATAATTAATTTGTCTGCGGGAATACTGCTTGCCAGATCCAACGTCGTTTGCAGGTTAGTTTCAAACGTATGCAGGTTCCTGTTATTGATGCCGATGAGTTCGATGTTCAGCTCCAGCGCCCGATCGAGTTCTTGTCGGTCATGAACTTCGATCAGAATATCGATGACGAGCTCATCGGCGAAGGCCGCCAACTCCTGCAGTTGGGCCTCTCCCAGCGCCGCTACAATCAGCAATATACAGTCGGCCCCCAGTGCCTTCGACTCGGCGATCTGATAAGGGTCGATCATGAAGTCCTTGCGAATTACCGGTAAAGAGCAGGCCGCCCTGGCTTCAAGCAAGAATTCATTCGCACCTTGAAAATATTTTTCATCGGTCAGAATAGAAAGACAGGTGGCACCATTGTCTTCGAAGTCCCGGGCAAGAGCTGCCGGATCAAAATTTCCCCGAATCACGCCCTTCGAAGGAGATGCCTTCTTGATTTCGGCAATTACTGCGGGTTTTTGCTGTCGAATCTGGTTGGCCAGAGCTTGGGTAAAGGCTCGCGATGCGTCTGCCGGCGGCAAGGAAGAAATCAGATCGGGCAGTGAAACCCGTGCCCTGGCGCGCTCGACTTGGAGCCGCTTGTGCTCGATAATTTGATCGAGGATAGTTGCGATGGGCATATGCCAGCTTACTCCTGCATGACAATGGACTGAGTAAAGTTCACCAATTGCTCCAGCTTATCCAGGGCCTCTCCGCTTCGCATCACCGCCTGTGCCCGTTCCACCCCGGCGCGTAGATCGTCGGCGAGACCGGCTACATAGATTGCAGCACCCGCATTCAGGGCCACTATATCGCCTGCCGCCCGATTGTCATAATTCAATGCCTGCTTCAGCATCTCCAGGCTGGCCTGTACGCTGTCGATCTTCAGCATATCGAAATTGTCATACTGCTCTATGCCAAAATCTGCTGGTGAGATGGAATAGGTATTGCACTCACCATCCTTTAACTCGCCCACATGAGTCGCTGCCGAACTGCTTATTTCGTCCAGCCCATCTGCTGACGAGACGATGAGCACATGATTACTTCCCAACTCCTTAAATACGCTCAGCAGCGCGGGGATCCAGTCCGGATCGAATACCCCCATCACCTGATTCGACGCGGATGCCGGATTGGTAAGTGGTCCCAGCAAATTAAATACGGTGCGCACTCCGATTTCCCTGCGCGCCGTGATGACATGTTTCATGGCACTGTGATGCGCGGGGGCAAACATGAAGCCCACACCCACCTCTTCGATGGTGCTAGCGACCTGATCCGCCCTTAGAGACAGATTGAGTCCTGCGGCTTCCAACACATCGGCACTACCACTGACACTGGTAGCGCCGCGATTACCATGTTTGGCAACCCTGGCCCCTGCTGCCGCAGCAACGATGGCGGCTGCGGTTGAGATATTAAATTTGTTGGCCCCGCTGCCGCCGGTGCCACAGGTGTCTACCAGATGGGTGCTGGAAGCGAGAGTGACTGGCGTCGCCAGCTCCCGCATGACCGTGGCACCACCGAGAATTTCCGCGGCCTTCACCCCCTTCATCTGCAAGCCCACGAGAAACGCCGCGTTCTGTGCATCCGTGGAGGCCCCCGACATGATGTGGCGCATGACGGCGATCATCTCATCCTTACTCAGATCCAGGCCTCCGGTCACTCGTTTTATTGCTGATTTGATATCCATAGTGTGTCTATCCTGTTCTCTCCAACTCTGTCATCCCATGTCTTCTATGGTGAGAAGCAAGGCTGCTAAGCGTTTTCCAGAAAATTTTGTAGTAGCCGATGACCATGCTCACTCAAGATCGACTCGGGATGAAATTGCACACCTTGAATTGCCAGGCTGGTGTGACGCACAGCCATGATTTCTTCACGTTCCCCGGCTGCGCCCTGGGTCCATGCCGTCACCTGCAGACAATCCGGTAGTGAGTCCGCCTCGATCACCAGGGAGTGATACCGGGTTGCGGTGAACGGATTACTCAGTGTACTGAACACACCCCGCCCATCATGGTAAATGCTGGACAACTTGCCATGCATCACCCTGGCGGCGCGCACGATGTTGCCGCCAAACACCTGACCGATGCTCTGATGCCCAAGACAGATGCCCAGCATGGGTATCTTGCCGGCGAAATGATCGATTACTGCAGTAGTAATACCAGCCTTGTCCGGCGTGCAAGGCCCTGGTGATATGACAATCTGCGTTGGATTCATGGCCTCGATGGTCTCGATAGTCACCGCGTCATTACGGTAAACCTGGACATCGGCACCCAGTTCACCCAGGTATTGCACGATGTTATAAGTAAATGAATCGTAATTATCGATCATTAACAACACGAAATTCTGTCTCCTGCCTAAACCAATCTTATTCTTGCCAGCTTAAAGCATCAATCAACCCTGAGTGACTCGTTCGCCATTTGCACCGCCCTGACAATCGCCCTGGCTTTATTAAGAGTCTCCTCCCATTCCATCTGCGGCTGTGAATCGGCAACGATGCCGGCACCCGCCTGGATGAAAAGCTTGTCGTTCTTAATTACCGCCGTGCGAATCGCGATGGCCATGTCCATATTGCCATTCCAGGCAAGATAGCCCATGGCGCCGCCGTATATGCCCCGTTTTTCCGGCTCTAGTTCATCGATTATTTCCATGGCCCTGACCTTGGGAGCGCCACTCAAGGTTCCAACCGGCAAGGTTGCCTGCAACACCTGCAGCGAAGTCTTGTCCTCACGTATTTCACTTTCCACGATGGAGGCGATATGCATGACATGAGAATAACGCTCGACAAACATCTTTTTCGGTACCGTGACAGAACCAATTTTAGAGACTCGCCCCGAGTCATTACGACTCAAATCGATCAGCATCAGGTGTTCGGCAAGCTCCTTGGAGTCGGCCAACAATTCCTTCTCCAGGATAAGGTCCTCGGCCTCGGTGGCCCCGCGTTTGCGGGTTCCGGCCAGTGGTCGAACGGTAATTTTACCATCATCCACCCGGGCTAGAATCTCCGGCGAGGCGCTGACCACGTGGTGATCGCCAAGATCGAAATACACCATATACGGTGAAGGATTGAGAAAACGCAGAGCCCGGTAGATGTTCACAGGGTCACCACTGAAATCCACCGACATTCGCTGTGCCAACACTACCTGCATCACATCACCGGCGACGATGTAATCCTTGATTTTTCCCACCGCCTGCTGGTAAAGCTGTTGCTGGAAATGAAACGCAAAATCATTCTCGGCGATACTATTGCTGCCAGTAGAAATTTTGGGCAGTGGTACCGGCTTATGTAATTCTGCCTGTAGCTGATTTAACCGCAGTTCAGCATTTTCATAGGCCTGCGATGTACTCGGATCCACGTTGATGATGAAGGAAATGGTGCCACGAAGATTGTCGAAAACCACCACTTCTTCCGACAGCATCAGGAGAATATCGGGTGTGCCAATCTGGTCTTCTCCCGGGGCCGGCCCCATGCCGGTCTCAACATAGCGCACGCTATCGTAGGCGAAATAACCCACCAGCCCGCCTGCAAACAATTGCCTATCCGGAATATCTGCGACCCTGTATCTGGACTGAAACTCGGCGATAAAGGCAAACGGATCAACACCGCTACGTTCTTCGACTACCTTGCCATCGGCCTCAACGGTCACCCGATCGCCGATGACTCGCAGAACAGTATTGCAGGGCAGACCGATAATGGAATAACGACCCCACTTTTCGCCACCCTGAATAGACTCAAATAAATAGCTGTGCAGACCACTGCCGAGTTTGAGGTAAGTGCTGAGGGGAGTTTCGGTGTCGGCAAGGACCTCACGCACGAGCGGAATCCGGTTATAACCGGCTGCTGCGAGTTGTTGGAAAGCTGCCTGGTTCATCGCGGATCTAAACTTTGTAAACTATACATACCACGAGTCTAATGTCGCTTGCCGGGATTCTGTCCCAGTTCGCCTCGCATGGCAGCTATAGTCTTAGCGTAGTCTTTGCTGTTAAAAATGGCCGAGCCTGCCACAAACATATCGGCACCGGCATCGGCGATTTCCCGAATATTATCGATGCCAACCCCACCGTCGACTTCCAGACGGATGGGATAAGCACTGTCGTCGATGAGTTTGCGCACCTGCTCCAGTTTTTTGAGTGTGGAAGTAATGAATTTTTGACCGCCGAAACCTGGGTTTACCGACATTAGGAGAATGACATCAAGCTTATCCATGAGAAATTCGAGACAGTTCAGGGGGCTCGCAGGATTGAAAACCAGACCTGACTTGCAGCCCTGATCCCGTACCAGTTGCAGCGAACGATCGACATGTGCTGTGGCCTCGGGGTGAAAACTTATATAGGTGGCACCGGCCTTGGCGAAATCCAATATCAACTGATCCACGGGTGAGACCATGAGGTGAACGTCGATGGGTGCGGTTATTTTATGGGTGCGCAGTGCTTCGCAAATCATTGGTCCTATAGTCAAATTCGGTACATAGTGATTATCCATCACGTCGAAGTGGATCACATCGGCCCCGGCATCGAGCACGGCGTTGACTTCGTCGCCAAGTCTGGCGAAATCCGCGGACAATATAGAGGGAGCAATCAGATAATCTTTCATTAGGCAGGTCCGATGTAATCGTTGCGGGGCATTTTACAGAGATTGGGGGGGCTTGTCGTGTGGAGAACTACTGGGGAGAACGCGCTGGGTGAGAGGCCCCTATTGTCTCAGCGGCTTGCACCCCTCCCGGGTTCCCTCACTCGGTCGGGAGCCCAAAGGACGGTCTCCCTCGGTCACTCGGTGCTACGCCCTAATTGCTGAGTCAACAGGGGCCTCTAACCCATCGCTCGCAGTTCCCACTTGACTTAGTGACACGATCGTCACGTATACCAAGGGTCAGAGTTCGAGTAATTTGGGCCAATGCCGGGTATTTAAAGATTCTGCGATGGACGTCCAAGCGATGGGGTGGCATATCCTTCTGCCGCAGCAGTCAAGGCGCCGCACCGAGTGACAGAGGGAGACCGTTTTTCAGGGCTCCCGACCGAGTGAGGGAACCCGGGAGGGGGGCAAGCCGCGGAGGCAGGAGGGTATGGCAGTGCAGCGCGCCGTCACTAGATCATCGAATCATCGAGTCGTGACAAGTATTGGCAATACTAGACTCTGATTTTTCTGAATCCGCAGATGGTTTCGTAGGCGCTGCGGATTGCGAGGAATTTTTCCTGAGCTTGCTGGGTCGCTTCTGCCGATAGGTTTTGCATCAGCTTGTCGGGGTGGTACCGGGACATGAGTTTCAGGTAGGCTTGACGAATCTCACCGTCGGCGACTCTGGGTTTCAGTTGCAGAACCATGTAAGCATTGCGCAGTGAATTTGGCCGCTGCGTCAGTTTATTATCGGAAGATGCGAGCACTTCGGCACAGACCGCAAGAAATTCGGATTTGTCGTAGCCCAGTGTTTCTGCGATGTCTCGCAGCAGCATTTTTTCCCGCAGCCGCATTTCACCCTTGGCATAGGCGTTGCGGCACTGGATCTGCAGGAAGAGATGAGACAGCTCGCTACGGGCGCCGATGGCACCGACCAATCGCTTCACCACCTGCACAACATCAGTACTCGCCTGCTTACCCTGGTCGAAATGACCGATGGCGCGTTGGCGCCTCATGCCATCGAGACCCATCTTCTTCATGATAGCGCTGGCAAACTCCACTTCGGCTTCGGTCACCAGACCATCCAGTTTCGCCACCCGGCCCATCACCGCAAACATCGCCGATGTAAACAGCGCTTCGGTACGTCCCCCCGCGGGGATTCCAGGGGGGGATATCATGGCGACAACCGAACTTCCCTGCAGCCGTGTGAGCATGGCTCTCTGGTAAGACCGGTTTCTGAGGAATCCTAGCATGTGCTATTCTTCTGCCGCCGCAGTCGCCAGCGCATTCACTTCCTGCAGCCTTTCTGGCGTACCGATATCCATCCATAGACCGAGATGAAATTCACCGCTTACCCGGTTGTCCGTCATCGCCGTCTGTAATAGCGGCACCACAGAAAGCGGTTCGATGGCAAGTCCGGTGAACAAATTTTTATGCAGCACGCTGATGCCACTAAAGGTCAGCTTCTGATCACGAGCACTATGATCTTCATGCACCCTGCCCGCGTCATCGATATAGAAATCACCGTAGGGATTATGGTCGGTATTATCTACCAGTACCAGGTGGGCGAGCCGATCTTTGCCGTCGATGGCCTGTAAACTGGAAAAATCAAAATCCGTCCAGATATCTGCATTGACGACGATGAAGCAGTCGTCCTGTAGCTGCGTCAGGGATTTGATGATGCCCCCCGCGGTATCCAAACGAGTGGATTCCCTGGAATAGGAAATTTCCACTCCGAAGCGCGAGCCGTCACCGAGGGCAGCCTCGATCATATCGCCCAGATAAAAGTGATTGATGACGATGCCAGACACACCCGCAGCCACCAGCTTCTCAATCTGATGCTCGATCAGTGGTTTGCCCCGAACTTTCAGGAGCGGCTTGGGTAGATTGGCGGTGAGGGGCTGCATTCGCTTACCCAGCCCGGCCGCCAGAATCATTGCGCGCATTACTATTCCTGAGGCTGTTTTGTTACCGCTACGGGTAATACTTTTTGCGTAAACCAGTTCCGAAAATGTGCCAACTCAGGGTATTTCTGGCTCACATTTAAAAAATACTGGATAACCAGAGGAATATCGGCCAGATACTGGGGTTTTTTATCCCTGATGCACAATCGGGAAAAGATGCCCATTACCTTCAGGTTGCGCTGCAGGCCCATGAGATCAAGGTCTCGGAGGAATTGCTGGGGAGAAATATCGCCAATCACAGCCTTCGATTGCGCGCTATCGAAATAGTACAGCGCCCATTCTCTAACCTGTTCGGCTGGCCATTGGATATAACAGTCCCGCAGCAATGAAACCAGGTCGTAGGTGTAGGGACCGGCGACGGCATCCTGAAAGTCGATCACTCCAGGTCCGGTGTCCCCACCGTAGACTTCCGCGTCGAGCAACATCAGATTGCGAGAATGGTAATCGCGATGCACTGCGACCACCATCTGCCCTAGCGCAGCATCTTCCAGAAAGGTAAATGTACGTGCAATAAGCTCTCTGTCGCCATCGCTTAGTCGCAAGCACAGGAACTCCTCACAATACCACTTCTCGAAGAGCGCCATCTCATCATGCAGTTTTCCCCTATCATAGGGGTCAAGTCTCTCATATTCAACTCCCCTCTGAAGTTTGATCAAGGTGTCTATGGCTCGTCGGTATAAATCGGCCGTTGCCTCAGTCGAGCCCTGTTCTTGCAGGTGTAAAAGATGATGTAAATACAGCCGGTCACCAAAATCATCGAGCAGCATGAAGCCTTGTTTGTAGTTCGCGGACAGCACTGCTGGGGTCCTCACCCCGGCGTCTTGAAACAGGCTCGATATGCGCACGAACGCCTCGTTGTCTTCATTTGATGGCGGTGCATCCACGGCAATGAAGCTGCGCTGATCCAGACGCGTGCGGAAATAGCGCCGAAAACTGGCGTCACCACTAACCGGTTCCAGCTCGACCAGGCTTTGTTTAGCGGGTATTAACTGATCCAGGGCTGCGTTAGCCCACCGGGTTAATGCTTGTAACCGTGCGTCGTCCATATTCGATAATTAGCGGTCCACATTCCGCTTCCTTCCCATTGTCCGATTCCTTTGTCCAGAGCAATGAATTATTATGCCCTTG
>CAJXIY010000120.1 GCA_913054495.1 uncultured Gammaproteobacteria bacterium
ATGTGTCTCTTAAACTAGGAGGTGGTTAGTCCAAAATGGTTTGACGACGTACAGGCGGCGACAAACGCCAGGGAGAAGAGCGCAGAAAAGACCAACGGAGGCAGGGCCGACGCCGGGCGAACTAAATCGACTCAGGCTTTAAAACTGCTTTATTCAGAGGTGCCCTAGATATCGAAGAATGCGATCAGGCAACCTTTCGAATCCGGGATATCGTTCATATCGACCTTACCACCGGCCAACACGGTATTCAGGGCGTCTTTGAGATAATGCTCACCGGCGTTATTGCGCTGGGTCTCGTATCCAAGCTGGTCATTAATCGGGCCGCGATACAATACTTCCCTGGTCTTCGGGTTGACTATAAATACTTCGGCGGTGCGTTCCACGCCCAATGCCTTCGCCAGGGCCTGACCCTCGTCTTTCATGATCGGGAAGTCGATGCCGAATTCGTCGGCTTCTTTGGCTATGCGCGGCATGCTGTCCTGAATATTCGAATTAAACATGAGGAAGTCGATGTTTTTTGACGCGAACTCATCTCGGACTTCCCTATAATTTGGCAATGCGATTCTGGCGATAGGGCAGCCGACACCTTGGACATAAAATACGACGAATTGCTTGTCTGCATACTGATCCAGGGTATGCACCACGCCCAGGTGATCGCTTAACTCGAACTCGGGAATCGATCGCAACCAGTCGTCCGCTACCGCCGCCAGTGAGCTTAATAGCACGGCACAGACTATAAATAACTTGCGTAGCATAACTGCTCCTTTGAATTCGTGATGGGGGCTGAACAAGACCCAGGATCCGAACTTTTCTCTCATTAACTGTGAATAATGGTAACAATATTCACGGCTTCATCACAGCGTATTGCGCGTTAATGTCACAGAAAATTGCAGATTGAACTTTTAACCGGCTTTTGCCTTATGTTGTTGAATTGATTTAATTGGGAATAGGGGCTTGGCTAGCATTGAGGCATTGTAAGTTCCAGTAACTAATTACTGTATTGAGGTCATATTGCACAATAGAGTATGCTGTTCATGGATTTAATCAACGGAATACAGCGATGAAGCTTCGAATCTCTCAGTGTTTCACTTTCTCGATCCTGGCTCTGCTGGCTGTGCAATTGACGGCCCAGGAATGGGTGATGCCCAGAACTGCAGATGGGAAACCTGATTTGCAGGGTATCTGGACCAATGCTACCCAGACGCCACTGCAAAGACCTGAAGAGTTTGGCTTGAAGGGATTTCTGACCGAGGCCGAGGCAGCCGACCAGGAACAGGGATGGCGCGATCGCATCGATCGCTACAGCACGCCGAGTGATCCGGATCGGGCAGCACCTAGCGACGGCAATACCCAGGCAGGCTATAACGGCTTCTGGATCGACCGGGGAACTAACGCCATCAAGATTAATGGACAATATCGAACCTCTATTATCGTCGAGCCACCGAACGGTCGCATCCCCTACCTGGAAGGTGGTCGACCCTCGAATGATCTGCGCACCCAGTGGCGTGCAAGACCCGGGGTCGAGCCTTACGATGATCCCGAGCTGAGACCTCTGGGCGAACGCTGTCTGCTCGCTTTCGGGTCGAGCTCAGGTCCGCCCATGCTGCCGGTGATGTACAACAACAATTACCAGATCGTGCAGACCACAGATCATGTGATGGTCCTGGTGGAAATGGTGCACGACGCCCGCATCATTCCATTGAACATGGACCCCCATGTCACGGATCTGGAAAAATGGATGGGAGACTCGGTGGGCTATTGGGAAGGTGACACCCTGGTGGTCAAGACCAGGAATTTTCACGAACAGCAGTCTTATCGCGGTAGCTCAGAGAATTTGCTCGTCACCGAGCGTTTCGAATTGATTGCCCAGGATAAAATTAAATACAGTTTCACCATGGAAGACCCCTTGTCCTACCAGCTCCCCTGGACCGGCGAGATCGCAATGAACCGACGCCCACTGCAGGAACCCATGTATGAATATGCCTGCCACGAAGGCAATTATGCGTTTACGGGCATCATGGCCGGCGCCAGAGAGCTCGAGAGACAGGCGGCCGCTGCGAAATAAAGCGGGTAATAGGGCGTCACTGTATTATTCAGAGGTGCCCTAGGCAATAAAGAGGCCGGAACATGTTGTTATGTTCCGGCCTTTTTAGGTTCAGGCTTGGCAGCATCCGTGTCTCGGCAGGCGCATTCGAAAAACGCCTGAAAAGCGCGGGGCAGCCGTCGAAAAGTCATGCCCAAACCAGTATAGTACAGGCTTACCGCTGGCGCAGGACCTTTAATGCTTTCCCGAATCACCCGCATCTACACCAACCTCGTATTTGGTCGACCTGTTCCGGTGCTGCTGGTGCTCCTGGCGATCACTACCGTGTTTGCCTACCACGCCCGCAATTTTCGTCTCGATGCTTCCGCCGATTCCTTGTTGCTCGAGGGCGACAAGGATCTCGAATACTCTCGGGTCATCAACCGGCGCTATGGGATTCGGGATTCTGTCATCGTCGCCTATACGCCGCTTGATGCCGAGCTATTCAGCCGGGAAACCCTGCAGGCTATGGAGCGGCTGCGGCGGGAGTTGTTAGCTGTTGAGCGCGTGCAATCCGTTGACAGTATTCTCAATGTTCCCATCTTTCTGGATACGCAACTGACAGCGATCTCGGAGGATTACCTCACGGTGATGGATGCGGAACTGGACCTGACTGTGGCCCGCGAGGAGATTATTTCCAGTCCCGTATTTCGCAATGCTGTGGTCAGCCCTGACGGTCAGACTGCGGGTATGCTGGTGAATTTTGAAATCGATGAACGCTCGAGATCGATGTTGCAAGCGCGCACCGACCTGCGCAACAAGGAGTCCGACGGCAGTATTACTGCGGCAGAGGCAGTGGAACTCCGGCAGGTAGAGGCGAACTACGCCGAGTACACAGCCTTTTCCGGTAGCAGGCAAACGCAGACTATCAGCACTATCCGAGGCATTCTGGATGGCTACCGGGACCATGCCCAGATCTATCTTGGCGGCGCGCCGATGATCGCCGATGACCTGGTCACGTTCGTGCGGGATGATCTCAGGAGTTTCAGTTTCGGGGTTGTGGCCTTCATCATTATCGCGCTGGGGCTTATATTCAGAAAAGTTCGCTGGGTGGCATTGCCCCTGGCTTGTTGCGCCGTTGCCGGCACTATCATGATAGGCATCCTGGGGTTTATGGATTGGCGGGTGACGGTGGTGTCATCCAATTTTATTTCCCTGTTGCTGATCATCACCATCTCTCTGACGGTCCATCTCACCGTGCGCTACCGAGAGTTACGCGCCAAACTCCATTTCAGTAATCACGACAAATTGTTGAGACACGCCATACTGAGCATGTTCAAACCCTGCCTCTATACGGCGCTGACCACGGCGGTTGCATTTGGCTCCCTGATCGTCAGTGGCATCTCACCGATCATCTCCTTTGGCTGGATGATGGTGATGGGTGTGCTGGCAGCGCTCTCCGTCGTCTTCATCATGTTTCCAGCCATCATGAGCCTGTTGCCGGTGGATCAGACCAGACTGTCCTCCGATCTGAAACTGAACCTCACCTCCGCCCTCGCCACCATCACCGACAAACTAAAAACCAAGGTGCTCTACATTTACGCCATGGTCCTGCTGCTAAGTATCGTGGGTCTGACTCGACTGGAGGTGGAGAATAGTTTTATCGATTACTTTCGCGAGAAGACCGAGATTTTTCAGGGCATGACCCTGTTCGATGAAAAACTCGGTGGCACCCTGTCTTTCGACCTGATAGTAGACCTGCCCGAGGAGGCAGATGCATTCGACGATGGATTTGATGACGGCTTCGATGGTGGCTTTGGAGACAGCACCGATTCCGATGCCTACTGGTTTACCGGCTCGAAGATGGATCTGATCAAGGGTATTCATGAGTACCTGGATGCCGACCCGCAAACAGGAAAGGTTTTGTCCTTCGGCGCGGTAATTCAGCTGGCAGAGAAATTGAACTTCTATGAACCCATCGATGGATTGTTATGGGCAGTGCTCTATACCCGCATCCCCCAGACCCTGAAAGACTCCGTGCTTACTCCCTTCGTTTCCATCGCAGACAATCAACTGCGCTTCAATGTCCGCGTAATCGAGTCGGATCCGAATCTGAAACGCAACGAGTTACTGCAGCGCATCGAGCGGGGCGTCGAAGAACAATTCGGTTTTAGCGATGAGCAGGTCAACGTTACCGGCATACTGGTGCTGTACAACAACGTCTTACAGAGATTGTATGAGTCGCAGATTCTCACCCTGGGTGTGGTCATGGCGGTCATCACCCTGATGTTCCTGGTGTTATTCCGCACTCTCAAGATTGCGATTATCTGCATTATTCCAAACGCCATCGCCGCGATATTCGTGTTGGGCGTAATGGGCTGGCTCGGCATTCCCCTGGATATCATGACCATCACCATAGCGGCTATTTCCGTGGGCATCGGCGTGGATAACACGATCCATTACATGCACCGATTCAAGCGCGAATTCCCCCGCTTCGGCAATTACCGGCAGACCATGTACTTCTGTCATAACAGTATCGGCCGTGCCATGTATTTTACGTCATTGACCATCGTGGCGGGCTTCTCTATTCTCGCGCTGTCGAACTTTATACCGACTATAGTGTTTGGATTATTAACTTCTCTGGCGATGCTGGTCGCATTGACTGGATCTCTTACGCTGTTGCCACAGTTACTGATCACCTTTCAGCCGCTCGGTGCTGAAGCGCAGGGCAGCGAAAATTGATGAAGCATTTGATCTTTTTCTGTGCTGTGCTGTTAATACTCATCGCCTGTGGCGAGGCGGCAAACGATGCCTCACGAGAATTAACGAAAGTAGAAGGCTATATGAGCAATCCGGCGGCGGTGGCGAGGGGCGAGGCAATCTTCGCAGGCTCATGTTCGGTCTATTGCCACACCATCGAGCAGGAAGAAACAGATGCCTTATACCTGTTTGATTGTGAGTGGAAGCATGGTAATAGTGACCAGGAGATATTTGCCACGGTCACTACCGGTGTGCCCGCTACCCGCATGGTGGGTTTCGGCTCAAATTTTCCCGAGGGTGAAGAAGATCTGTGGAAGCTCATTGCATACTTGCGAGTTAACCAGCAAGCTTGCGGCTAATAGTGAATTCTTGAGACTGAAGTACTGATACGAAGAGGTTTTAGATGGCGGTTAATTTTCCCAAAGAGGACAGCAAAGAAGGCAAGGGTACAGGACGTTCGGGGTTTATGGATGAAAAGCTGTTTAAATCTCGATCCATCACAATATTCGGCGATATCAATGACAAGATGGCGCGGTCGGTAACCGAGAAGTTGCTGGCCTTGTCAGCCGAGGGCGATGAGCCAATTTCGATCTATATCAGCTCGCCCGGTGGTCACGTGGAATCCGGCGATGTCATCTATGACATCATTAAATTCATCAAGCCCAAGGTAAAGATGATAGGCACGGGCTGGGTGGCCAGCGCGGCGGCTACAATTTATCTCGCTGCCGATAAAGCCAACCGCTATTCGCTGCCTAATACGCGCTTTTTAGTACATCAGCCTTCGGGTGGTTCCAGCGGTGATGCAACTGACATCGCGATTCAAGCCGAAGAAATCGTGAAGACGCGAGCTCGTATCAACCAATTGATCGCGGATGAAACCGGTCAACCACTGGAGCGGGTGGCTAAGGATACGGATAGGGATTTCTGGATGAGCGCAGAAGAAGCAATTGAATATGGAATCGTCGGTAAAGTTATTCGCTCAGTTTCTGATATCGCATAATGGCGGATTAGGGTAAAGCGGCCAAGAAAAGGGTGTTTGTTCTTCTTATACGCAAATTCAGTGCTGGGTATTTGCTTAATGTAATTTTCCAGTAGACTATTTACGGCTCAGCAGTTTCGAATTTCACTTAATCACATAGACCATCCTCAACATGAAGCGATCTTTAATTATTCTAATAGCATGCCTGTTTGGAGCTACCCCATTAGCACAAACCACTAGTGAAACTGCGGACCTGTCCAGCGAAATGCAACGCATTATGAGTTTTAACATTCGCTACAACAATCCACGCGATGGCGAACACGCCTGGCCGTATCGTAGAGATCACGTAGCGGCTCTTATTCAATTTCACCGGGCTGATATTGTCGGTATGCAGGAAGTTTTACGAGGTCAGGTAGAGGATCTACAAGTATTGCTGCCTGAATTTTCCTGGGTAGGAGTAGGGCGTGACGATGGCAAACAGGCAGGTGAGTATTCTCCTATCTTCTATCGGACAGAAATGTATGAACTACTCGACCATGGCACTTTTTGGTTGAGTGAAACACCGGAAATTGCGGGCAGCAAAAACTGGGATGCGGCACTGACGCGGATAGCAAGCTGGGCTGTGTTTAAAAACAAACTCACCGGCAGATCACAATTTCATCTAAACACCCATTTCGATCATCGAGGCGAACAGGCGAGGATAGAATCTGCTGCGATTATTCTTAAGAAGATCGATCAGTTGGCGGAGCAGTTACCAGTGACTGTCAGCGGTGATTTTAACGTCAATCCACAGACCGAGGCATATGCTGTTATGACCGGTGGTCTACTAGACGCACACAGTGTTTCTCAACAGACCCCATATGGCCCGCTAGGATCATTCTATGGTTTTACGGCGGAGCAGGGTGAGACTGGAGAGAGAATTGACTATATCTTCGTGTCTGAAGGAATTGTAGTGGCACAGTTTGGGATTCTTGCTGATCAGATCGAGGGTAATTATCCGTCTGATCATCTGCCGGTATTAGCAGTGATCAGACTGGAACAATAAATAGCTAACCAACAATTGCATGCCAGTTGCTAGTTTTGTCGCCCACGTAAGCTACTACGAACTATAGACCTAACGTCGGCGTCCTCTTGCATTTCCTCTGCCGCCGTACTGAGACTGGTACTGCCTGGATCGATTCATGCCAATGTGCGAGCAACTAGCTGGTTTATAGTAATTGCCAGCCGCCTCAATGCTGGTAATTGGTTGCCGTATTTCGAGTACTTAGGGTAAAGTGGCTAAGAAAAGGGCGTTTGTTCTTCTTATACTCAGTGGGATATCGATCCAGGCGCCTGACAGTACCTTCTATCTCTTTCCTAACGTCACCGCCATCATGGAACGGAAGGAATTCACCGATGTTAATCAGCTAATGACCGAGGCCTTGACCAACACCAACGTGTCTTTCTGTACCCGAAATCACTTCGGGCGCGCCACAGAGAATAGGAAGAATCACTATATACGTTTTGCTTATTCCGGGATCGAAGTTGAGGATATCGAGAAAGGGATGTTAAAGCTAAAGACTAACTTTGAGACCTGAGACCTGGAGGACAGACAGGAGAATCAGCAATTGCCAGCTCTCAGCATCGCCTGAAAAGTAATAAAACAGCTGGTTTCTTCATGCACGCCTCTTGACGTACTTTAAATTCTTGCTCCAGCACATTCAATTCCAGCAGATCTTTTCTAAGCGATTCATGCTCTTCTGCGAGCTTCAGCATGGTGGCTTCTAATTTCTCAAAATTACCTTGCTGATGCACCCTTATCTCGTTGGGCGTCAATAAAATGTACCTCCCTCGAGCATAATCCTGTGCATGTTCCGCGATCGCCTCGTCGAAGAATGCGGGATAGCAGTCGTGTTTCTGAATTCTCGAAGAGCCAAGGCGCGTTTTCCGACAACGGATATCGAAGTCATCATCGGTATTGAGTTCATTGAAGGTAGAAAAAAGTTTCTCTTCCGCAAACCCAATGTTTAGTCGCAGTGAATGAAATGAACGTCGGGAAATAACTTCGATTTCTTCGATGGGCCTTGTATTCGGTACTACTGCCTCTACCTCTGTCTGGGCAGAGTCCGCGGCGTCTTCGATTTGGTCTTGCGCGACCGCAGTCATGGATACAAAAAGACTTGCTATAAGGAAATACAGTTTCATATCTCTTTCTCCTCAAAACCAGCTACAACCCGGGCTCAGGATCGGCTAAATTTACGAACAATCGATATAATAACCTATAGCCAGCAGGCTTGCCGAGTTCTATGCACTAGCTGGGAGGTGCTAGCCGAGTGACTGCTTTCGGATCACTGATTCAAGCAATTGGCAGTACTGATCACTCTGGTATTCTGAGTCTTCTACAATCGTTATCTGCACAATCACAATTCATCATAACAATGTGGTTTCAGAGCATAATACATATTCGATTAGGATTCCCTTAAGTGGGTCTAAGGATTTCTTTAGACCAAGTCAAAAGACAGGAGAGGCACTCTCAACGTCACGATTCAAGCCAATAAGAAGCTCCACTTGGAGAAGGTATTTGACAGCCTGTCTTTACCTTGTTCCAGCAGCGCCTCACTGCCCCCATGACCCGCTCCAGTATAAGGGTTATGCCACGTGTCTCAGTGTATGAAACCATCAGGATCAATAGTGAATGCTCTGACCTAAGCATTACAGATCCCTGCTCGCTATCTTCTCTAAAGCCCTAAATGTCCGCTCCCAGGCACCGAATTCCACAACACTACATGGGTCCGGGTTTGGCCGAATGCAGTCATAAGCGAGCATGAAATCAAGCGATTACCCAACGTCCG
>CAJXIY010000121.1 GCA_913054495.1 uncultured Gammaproteobacteria bacterium
CATGGATGATCTGTATAACTTCGACTTGCCCATTTTGCTGGACAGCAGCCAGTTAGTCGCCGAAAGCCTGGGCCTTACCAGGGCCGGTGAAATTATCGTGCTGGCGCCTGACCGCTTCCAGGTGCTCTATCGCGGCGGGCTGGATATTGAGTCGAGACCTGCCCGGCCGGAACGGGGCGTAGAGGGGCGCGAGGGCACCAGTTTTCTCGCTGACACGCTGCAAGCGGTCGTCGCCGGCGCCACCTCATTCGGTGAGACAGTAACGGTGGCCGGTGAGGGCTGTGAACTGGGTTTTTCGGCGCTGGCTCAACACGCGGACAGGACCCCCGATTACGCCACAGAAATAGCACCCTTACTGCAGGAAAAATGTGTCAGTTGCCACGTAGAAGGTGGGATCGCACCGTTCGCGATGAATTCACATATGATGGTTCAGGGCTGGTCACCGATGATGAAAGAGGTGGTAATGACCAAGCGCATGCCACCTGCTCAAGTTGATCCTGCTGTAAATCATTTCGACAACGCAAGATATATGGATGCGGGAGAACTGCAAACATTGATCCACTGGATCGACGCTGGTTCACCCCGGGGAGAGAGTGAAGTCGATCCTCTCACCCTGATTACAGCACCGGAATCGGTTTGGGATCTGGGCGAACCGGACTATATTGTGGAAGTACCAACTTTCACCATTCCTGCTACAGGGGTGCTGGATTATGAAAATATCACCATCAATTTGTCACTCGAAGAGGATGTATGGATCAAGTCCGTGCAGCATCTTCCCGGCGATCGGCGCGTCCTGCATCACCTGCTTAGTTTCATAGTGCCAGCAGACTACGAGGAGAGGATCGTAGAAGGAGAGAATGATAGCTACCGCGAGTTTCTCGAAGGTTATGCGCCGGGCAAGGATGGAGCCGTCACCTATCCAGATAATTCCGGGATGTTTGTACCGCAGGGGTCGGCGGTGCAGATGTCACTTCACTACACCACCTTTGGCAAGGAAACCGTCGACAACACATTGCTCGGACTATATTTCGCGGAAACAGAGCCCGAGTTTCAATATTCAACTTACTCATTGAGTCACAGTGGCAGCAACCTGGTGATTCCTGCCGGCGTTTCTGAGCATAAGATGAGCGCGTCCCACCTGTTTGAGGACGAGATAATGCTGCACGGTTTAAGACCACACATGCACTACCGTGGCAAGCATATGCGTTTTTCCGTGGTCTATCCGGACGGCAGTAGGGCTGACATTATCAACGTGCCCGACTACAATTTTGCCTGGCAGCCAACCTATAGACTGTCAGAGCCCATGCTGCTTCCGGCAGGCTCACGGGTAATAGTCGAGGGGGCGTTTGACAACTCCCAATACAATCTTGGCAATCCGGATCCGGCGGCTGTGGTTACCGGTGGCGCCCAGAGCTGGGACGAGATGTTTATTGGCTACTTCTCTTATTACAAGACTGCTAATAACTAAAAGGTCTTCAGTGTATTTAAAACAGGCCCAAGCCTGGCATCGGTACGGCTTTCCTAACGCTGCCAGAAATTTTCAATTACCAGTTTTCAATGTTACAAAAGCACACATATTATTCATCCCAATTGTCCCTTACTTGGTTTAGAATCAGTATGTTAATCAGAGACCCCCTAACGCGTTGGAGCGTCGAACTATGAATAAATTACTCCGCCTGGCAACGACCGCAGTTGCAGCCGTTTTGTCAACATCGGTCCTCGCCCTGCCTGACAGGATTGGTGACTTTGGTCTGCTGGACAGTGATGGTGACTTTCATCAATTAAGTCGTTATCGCAACAAGGAGGCGTTGGTATTAATGTCTTTCGATCCCAACTGCGCCTCTATCGGCTCTTCACTTTCAAGCCTGCAGGCGATGCAAACTCAATGGAGTGAGCAGGGTATTGCTTTCGCGTTGATCAATTCATCTGCCGAGTCAGATCTTGCCGTCATTCGATCTGCGAAGGCAAACATCGATCTGCAACTACCCCTGTTACTCGATAGTGGCCAGCTGGTTTCAGAAACCCTGCAACTGACAAAGGCTGGTGAAGTGGCCATTCTCGATCCCGAGCGACTGACTCTTATTTATCGTGGTCCAGTCGCGAGTGCAGCCGCAACACTGGCTGCCGAAATCGCCGGCACCGTCGACAACACCACCGTCGTCGCAGCAAGCGGCTGTGATCTGGCCTATCCGGTCAGTGAAGATCATGCCAGCGCGACCCCGGACTATGCTTCCGAAGTAGCCCCGATTATTGCCGGGCAGTGCGTCGGCTGTCACCGAGCAGGGGGCATAGGACCCTTTGCCATGGATAGTCATCTGATGCTGCAGGGCTGGTCGCCGATGATTCGAGAAGTGCTTTTAACTCGACGTATGCCGCCTACCCAGGTAGATCCCAATATTGGCCATTTTGGCAATGCCCGCTACATGAGCGATGCCGATATGCAAACCCTGGTGCATTGGATTGACGCCGGCGCTCCACGGGGTACGGCAGTGATAGATCCCCTGACGGAGATTCAACTGCCGAGTTGGAAAACCTGGACGCTGGGCGAGCCGGATTACATCATCTCGGCGCCGAAGATGGAAGTTCCTGCCACCGGGGTAATGGACTACATTACCGTCGATGTGGAACTTCCATTTACTGAAGACAAATGGGTAAAGGCGGTTCAGTTCATCCCTGGCGATGAATCCGTTCTTCACCATTTGCTGACCTATGTAACTGCCCCCGCAGAAGAATTTGATGGTGGTGAAGCCAATGTACGCTCGGTGGCGCGGCGCTTCCTCGAAGGCTATGCCCCGGGCAAAGTGGATGCCATGACATTTCCCGAAGACACCGGGGTTTACATTCCCCAAGGGCATAAACTGTCCATGCAGTTTCACTTCACCACCAACGGCAGGGCCACCACCGACGAAACCGTGCTCGGTTTGTACATGCACGATGAGCCACCTAAGTATGAGAATTTCACACGCTCGGTATCGTCGCAATTCAAAATCCCGGCTTTTGATCAGGACTATGAGTCGGCCGCGTCCTATGTGTTTGACGAAGACGTAGTGGTGACTGGCTTGCGCGCCCATATGCACTTTCGTGGCAAAGACATGAAGTTTTCCGTAGAAAATGAAGATGGCTCAATGACGGATCTGCTAAGCGTTCCCAATTACAGTTATGCCTGGCAGCCAACTTATGAGTTGGAGCAGCCGATGTTGGTGAAAGCAGGCACCAGGGTTCATGTCACCGGTGCCTTCGATAATTCCGAGTTCAATCCGGCGAACCCGGATCCGAGTAAGGAACTGACTTTTGGTCTGCAAAGCTGGGATGAGATGTTCATCGGCTACTGGACCTATCACGCCGCCGAGCCTGCTAACTAATCTCGATTGTGCGTTACCCTCAAGCCCGGTCGCGGCAGAGCAGACCGGGCTTTTTATTGGGCCGGATGCGGGCAGCCGAATATGAAAGGATCCGTCAGAATTCAAGGTCTTGTAGATTGATGCTAGGATTGCTTGGAATTGAGTGAATAGTTGTAGCGATACTGCTGGAATCTGGTAGTGGGAGAGGCATGGGAATAGGCGACACTCGTTGTGTCCCTGGCAATTAACTTGCTATGATGCCGGGCTTGTAATTCATAATAATAATTTGGGAGAGTACTGTATGTCCTCGATCTTTATAGTCTTATTCGGTTTGGTTGGCTTCTCAATTGGATGGTTCTTCTACTCCAAATTCATTGCTGCAAAGATCTATCAGCTTGACCCGAATTATGTCACTCCGGCCCATCAGTTTAATGACGGCGTCGACTATGTTCCCACCAACAAATTTGTTCTCTGGGGTGCGCATTTTACTGCGGTCGCCGGTGCTGCACCTATTATTGGTCCGGCAATTGCCGTGTACTGGGGTTGGGTTCCTGCCCTGTTGTGGGTGACCATCGGGTCGGTCTTCTTCGCCGGTGTGCACGACATGGGGGCGCTTTGGGCCAGTAATCGCCATGGGGCCAAGTCGATCGGGGCCTTGTCTGAAAGCTTAATTGGCAAGCGCGCCAGTGCCTTACTGATGGTAATCATCTTCTTATTGCTGGTCCTGGTGAACGCGGTATTTGGCACCATTATCGCCACAGATATGGTGATTTTCCCCACTTCCGTATTTCCAGCTTGGGCGGCGATCCCGGTGGCTATTTGCATCGGGGTGCTGATACGTAAGAAATATAATCTGCTGGTTATATCCCTCATTGGGGTGGCGATTCTCTACTTTACAATCTATGTAGGCAGCGTGATGCCGCTGGAATTACCGGGCGATATTTTCGGCCTCGGACCGAATGGCAACTGGATTATTATTTTATTTGTCTATGCCGGCATCGCCTCGATGCTGCCGGTTTGGCTACTGCTGCAACCACGAGATTATATCAACGGCGCACAGTTGGTGCTGGGGCTGCTGGTGCTGTATTCGGCAGTACTAATCGCCATGCCCACCGTGAGTGCGCCGGCCTTTAATCCAAACCTGGCGGATGGCACACCGCCGTTACTTCCGATTTTGTTCGTGACCATAGCCTGTGGCGCCCTCTCCGGATTTCATGGCATCGTCTCTTCCGGAACCAGTTCCAAGCAGTTAGACAATGAAAAGGATGCGCGCTTCGTTGGCTATCTCGGCGCGTTGGGCGAAGGTTCACTGGCCCTGATCACAATTGTGGCTGTAACCGGTTCTTTATATGCGGCCAACGGGGCGGATTGGGACGTGATTTACTCCGGGTTTACTACCGGACCAGGACAAACAGGATTTATTGAGGGTGGTGCGCAACTGATCTCTACCGGTTGGGGGCTGCCACTGGCATTTTCCCAAACCATGCTGGCAGTGATGGTGGTTTTGTTCGCTGCCACGACGATGGATGCCGGACTTCGCCTGCAACGATACATCGTGCAAGAGTGGGGCAACATCTACAATATCAAGGTCCTTAAAAATAACTATTTCTCCACATTGTTGGCGATAGCGGCTTGTTTAGCCCTGGCATTCGGCGTGACTAACGGCGAATATCCTGGGGATGGCGGTATGCTGATATGGCCCGTATTTGGCGCTACCAATCAGATCCTGGCCAGCATGACCTTGATGGTGATTGCTATCTACCTGATTAAGCTGGGCCGACCGGCGAGATATGTACTGATGCCGATGATGTTCATACTGCTGCTGGCACTGTGGGCGAGTGGCTGGTATATCATCGAACATTTCTCCACAGGCAATTGGGTTCTGGTGGTGATAGAAGTTGCGGTCATGACCATCTCTATCGTCATCATGCTGGAAGCCTGGTCTGTGATTTCGAAACTGCGAGGCGGGGAAGCTGACGACGAGGCTGTCGCGACGGGTGATTAAAGCGTCCTTCGGTAGCGTGGGCTCAATTGTTGAGTTCCTCGCTTAAGCTGGACGACTAACAGTAAGCGGCTATAGAAGTAAGACGAGAAGGAGCGGTCTGCAGTGCCTGGCACAGTGAGCTCGCTCCTTTTTTATTGGGAATTAGATGCTCTAATTTCGAAATTACTGCAGCAAGATGTACCCTAGCTTGGTTTCCGGCTCCCTATGAATAAAGCGTTTATTGAGAAACACCTTAGCCCGGGTTCCCGTGGGGATCTTGGTGAGATTATCCTGTTCGAAGAGATTGATTCTACGAACGCAGAGTCCCTGCGCTTGCTAAAGGCAGGCAGAACAGGCAGCTGGATTGTGCTTGCCCAATCCCAAACCGCCGGCAGAGGGCGCAGCGGCAGATCCTGGTCCAGTTACCCCGGAGCAGGGATTTATTTGTCACTGGTTCGTCGGTTCACCTTGGCAGCCGATGCTTTGCAGAGTCTGAGTCTGGTAACGGCCATCAGCCTGCATGCTGCGTTAACGGCTCTGGGGGTGCAGAATCTGCAACTCAAGTGGCCAAATGATGTCCTCCACGAGAAAAGAAAACTGGCGGGCATACTACTCGAACTACACAAGATGGGGTCGACGCTTCACATCGTATTTGGCGTCGGCATTAACCTGGATTTACCCGAGCATGCGGTGAAGGAGATTGGCAGGCCGGTGACGGATTTGAATTCTCTCACTGCAAAGGCAGTGGATACAGAAGAGCTCATTGCCCTATTCATCAATGCGCTACTGCCAAATGTCATCCACTTCGAGGTCGCCGGTTTCTCACCTTTCCAGGATGATTGGAACCGCCTGGATTGCTATATTAACCACGATATCGTGATTCAAAACGGCAGCCAACGCATCATTGGCAAATCTCTAGGGGTAGATAGTTCAGGGGCACAGCTGATGCAGACCGCCACCGGTAGGCAGACGATAATTGGCGGCGAAATTTTCCCGTCCCTGCGAGAGCGGGTAGCAGGTTCGCCAACATGATTCTGGAGTTTGATGCAGGAAATACACGGATAAAGTGGCGCTGTCTCGATCCTCGAACCGCGGCGGTGGAGGCAGAAGGCGTCGTGCCCGATGTCAAGGAGCTGATCATCGCCGTGGGAGAGGATCATCGAGTCGAGTTTGCCAGATTGTGCAGTGTCAGGGCGGGGCCGGATGTGGAGGAGATCCGTCAGTGGATTGCTGCTGTCTGGGGCCTGGAACTGCAAATTGCCGAAGTAAGCAGGAGTTGTGGCGGGGTATCGAATCATTATGTGGAACCGGGCAAGCTCGGTGTCGACCGCTGGTTGGCCATGCTGGCGGCACGGCAAAAATCCACGGAACCCTGTGTGATAGTGGATAGTGGCACCGCTCTGACCATCGATGTGCTGGATGGGGATGGCGAACATCGAGGTGGCTTTATTCTTCCAGGCCTGAGCTTAATGCGGGAAAGCTTGCAGGCGAATACGGGCATCCGTCTGGCCGAGGGACATGAAGAGCTCACTCTGGAGCCAGGCCACTCCACCGAGGCGGCTGTATGCAACGGCACCTTAACTGCCCTGATTGCCATCATCGAAAGAGTCACCGATTCAATAACCGAGGCTGCCCAACCCACACTCTTCTTTACCGGTGGAGGCGCCGATCTACTGGCGGCGTATACGTCACTGCCGAAAATCGAAGTAGTCGCAGGGCTGGTTCTCGATGGCCTGGCGATTGCCTGCCCTTACTCTGCTGAAGGTTTTGATCCGGCCAGTGGCTAACTTATGCGCTATATAGTCATTTTTCTCCTGTTGTTAAATATGGCCTATTTTGGCTGGAGTCGCTATGGGCCGTCGCCATCAGACGCCGGGTCTGGATCCGAAGACCTGCCGCTCCTCAATACCGGACTGATGCTGGTGAGGGAGTACGAAGAGCGAGCGACAGCATTAGTAGCCGCGAACCAGGATCAGTCACCGATGTGCGCCATAGTTGCGGATTTTCCCACGGTTGACGAAGCCTATAGCTTCATGTCCGAGTCCAGCAATAGAGGTTTCAGCGCCGTGCTGAATCTGACCGGCGAGGCGCTGACTCCGCAATTTCGCGTCTACATACCGCCCCTATCGTCCCGTTCCATAGCAACCATCACCCTGGATGGGCTCAGCGCAGCGGCCTCCAACGCGGGTTTGGAGGTCGAGACCTACCTGATTACAAGGGGAAGCCTGGCCAATGCAATAGCCCTGGGGGTTTTTGCACTGCCCGATTCCGCCGAACTGGTGAGAGAACAGGTGGCGGCGCTGGGATATAGCGTACAAATCCAGGAAATCCCGCTTTCTACCGGTGATATTCAGGTATTGCTCAGGCATCCTCAATTCGACTCTATCGGGGAAGCGCAATGGCTTGATTTGTCAGCAGATAGGCCCTACTTGACAGTTACAGAAAATCTCTGTGAAACGATTGCACAAGGGCTTCAATTCCCATAAAATGCCGCTCCTGACTGAGAGAGCCAGGGAAATTGACCCTTGGGAGATCTTGTGGGAGGGGTACCCGAGTGGCCAAAGGGATCAGACTGTAAATCTGACGCGCAAGCTTCGGTGGTTCGAATCCACCCCCCTCCACCAGTTAGGGTCATAGTGGGGGAGCAGTTTCTAACAAGCCGGTAGTAAGCGGGTATAGTTCAGCGGTAGAACCCCAGCCTTCCAAGCTGGTTGCGCGGGTTCGATTCCCGCTACCCGCTCCAATTACCGGTTAGCAGTAGCGGCAGCAGTGACAGGCGAATACAAAAGACGAGCTACCGGGAAGATGGTATGGGCTGAGATTACTAGTGATTAGCTCGCATAGCTCAGGCGGTAGAGCGCTTCATTGGTAATGAAGAGGTCCCCGGTTCAACTCCGGGTGTGAGCACCACACACTACAGATCATAGAAACAGATTTATTTGCGTCTCACTATACTAAGGAAGACGCAGGAATCTGATTTGGTATTAACTTGAAGACAGCAATGAAGAGATAGGGGCAGTCGATAATGGCGAAGGAAAAATTTGAGAGAAATAAGACCCACGTAAACGTTGGCACGATTGG
>CAJXIY010000122.1 GCA_913054495.1 uncultured Gammaproteobacteria bacterium
TGTTTGTGGAAAGCTTCCGAAGTCAGGAGGGTGATATCTTCAGCCTAGGAAGAGCTAGCCTCTAGGGGCGATAGCTCTTATTCTTCTTATACACTCCAAATTGTTGCAGTAAATCAGTCACTCATTCACTCATTCACTTATATAGAGTCAGCTTAATAATGAAAACACTTCCCCGTAGTGCATTTGCCCTGCTTGTCACTCTCTTAACGATTCCCCAACTTGCACTGACTCAATCCACGGAATTGGAAGCTCTGGTTGAGTCCATTGCCGCAGAACATGTAGGTTCCTCGCTCGCTGGATTGAGTGTGGGGGTTGCCAGGGGTAACCAGATTCTTTTCCAGAAGAGTTATGGCCACGCCAATTTGCAATGGCAGGTGCCGATGCCGATTGACGCTGTCCATGAAATTGGCTCGGTCACTAAACAATTCACAACCGCAGCCATACTTCAACTTTACGGTAAGGAGCAGCTAGATCTGGATGCTGATATCAACGAGTACCTGCCGGACTTTGATACTCAGGGCAGGAAAATATCAGTGCGCCGACTGATGGATCACACTTCAGGCATCAAGGGATTTACGGAAATTCCCGAATTTCAAGAAATTAGTCAACGAACGCTACCCAAGGAAACCTTACTACGCCTGATCGAAAAACAACCCTATGAGTTTGAGCCTGGCGAGGCGATGATCTATAACAACTCGGCTTATTTTTTGTTGGGTCTGATTATTGAGGTAGTGTCTGGCCAGTCTTTCGAGGACTATGTAAACGACAATATATTTGTTCCAGCAGGCATGACAAACAGTTCTTATTGCAGTAACAGCGAACTGGTCGAGAAGAAAGCGCAGGGATATCAATCTACACCTGAAGGCCTGGAACTCGCCAGATACCACGATCATACTTGGCCGTATGCCGCTGGATCACTCTGTTCTACTGTGTCAGATCTGCTTGCCTGGAATCAGGCACTACACCATGGCGAGCTGTTATCACCGGCGCTCTATGAAATGATGATCACGCCAGTGCCATTGGCAGATGGAACTCCTATCCGTTATGCGATGGGAGTTAATCACTACCAACACCCCACAGGGCGAGTCATTGAGCACGGAGGCGGGATCGACGGATTCCTCTCCCATTCGCGCTTTTACCCTGACGAAGATGTGACGATTGTTGTTTTACAAAACACCATGGCACTGCCAGGGCCGGAGGCAATTACAAGCCAGATAGGTGAGCAGTTGTTCGGTAGTCAGGAGGAACCTGAAGCGCAAACCTTTTCTGGGGATCTTTCTGCCTATACCGGAACCTATCGCGGGCCCGCCCGTGGCACCACCTATACAGCGACGGTAGCAAGTGATGGCGGCGAGTTAAAACTTACTATTCGAGCTGGCACCAATACCAGAGCGACTCAATCTCTACGTTATTCTGGCGGTAACACCTTTTCCCGGGGCAATCTCCGCTACATTTTTGAATTGGCTGAAGGATCAGATGATGAATCGGTGTTGCGCATTGACTCCCCTGGTAGTCATTACGTGTTGAGAGGCTTTGATGATTAAAGTATCGATGCGTGGTTCGCTTGTCCTAATATTTGTCCTATCTCTCTATGCCTGTTCAGAGCCGGTGTCCTACGATCTCATTTTACGGGGCGGTACGATCGTTGATGGCAGCGATAGTGCGCCTTTTGTTGGTGACGTTGCCATCAGCGGAGATCTTATTGCTGCAATTGGAAATCTGGAATCCGCTTCAGCGGCAGTTGAAATCGATGTCACCGGTCTTGTTGTAGCACCTGGTTTTATTAATATTCACAGCCATGCCACGGCAGAGGGAATGCCTACGGCAGTGAATATGCTGAGCCAGGGAGTGACTACGGAAATTATAAACGCTGATGGTGGCGGACCAGTCGATTTACAGGAACAAATAACGTCGATTGAGAACGCAGGTTTGGCAGTTAATATCGGTACCATGATCGGTTTTAACAGCGTATGGCGAGAAGTCGTAGGCCTGGATGAAGTAAGGCCAAGCTCGACGCAAATCCAGCAAATGCAGGCTCTTGTTCTGGAAGGATTGGAGGCAGGCGCCTGGGGGGTTTCAGCCGGGCTGGATTATGTGCCCGGCTACTACGCCACCACCAACGAAGTCGTGCAAATACTCGCGCCCTTCGCAGAATGGAATGTCGTGTTTGCAAACCATGACAGGGTCACGCCGGAAAGCAATTTCAGTTCCATTGCGGGTATGAGTGAGACCATCGCAATCGGTGAGGCAACTGGTCTTATACCGCTGGTAACCCATATGAAGGTGCAGGGTTGGGAGCAGGGCAGTGCATCGACTATTCTTGATCTGATGAGTGCGGCGCGTACTTCCTTTACCGGTGGAGCGGTTGCGGATGTGTATCCTTACCTGGCAGGCCAAACCGGTTTGCAATCTCTCATTATACCGTCCTGGGCACAGGCAGGGGGCCGGGACACGATGCTGGCTCGTTTCCGCGACCCTGAACTCAGACCACAGATTATCAGCGAATCCGAGCGAGCGCTGGAGCTTCGTTTTGGTGGCCATCAGGGTGTCTATCTATTGCAGTCTCAGCGGGAATTAACCGATGCTATGCAGGAATTAGAGCTGGATTCGCCTGGTGAGGCAGTCATTCAATTGTTGGAAGAGGCAGGTCAGGGCATTATCGCTCGATTCGGTCTTGAAGCAGACCTGGTGGAGATCATGCAACATCCAACTGCATCTATTGCCTGTGATTGTGGCGCGTCAACGTCGGACCGAATTCACCCGCGCTATTGGGGAAGTTATCCGAAAGTACTGGGTGAGTTCGTCCGGGAAAAACACCAGCTGACACTGGAAAATGCGATTTACAAGATGTCAGGGCTGCCGGCAAAAACCATAGGAATGAATGATCGCGGCGTGATCAGGCCTGGCATGTTGGCAGATATTGCCGTGTTCAACCCTGATACAGTAATTGACCATGCTACCTACGATAATCCTTCGCTGATGTCAGATGGCATCATCTATACTCTGGTGAATGGGCAGATCGCGTGGAACAATGGTACTGCTACCAGTGTTCAAGCTGGACGCGTTCTGCAACGCAAGCAGTTACCTTAGCTTGTTATTATTTATATGGATTTGATACTGAAATGATTGGGAGCTCTAAATGACGATCGAAGCACGCTTGAAAGAATTGAATATTGAATTACCGTCCTTGAGTACGCCGCCGGGAAATTTCGTTTCCTTTGTACAAACAGGAAATTTGCTTTATCTAGCCGGCGCGGGCCCAAAGGCGAAAGGTAAAGTAGGAGTCGAGTATTCAGTGGAAGAAGCCCAGGAATTCGCGCGCGACGTAGCGATTCAACACGTAGCCGCTATGAAATCTGCCCTGGGCAATTTGGAGCGAGTAGCGCGAATAGTGAAAGTGCTGGGGATGGTCAATGCCGGCCCGGACTTCGAGCAGCACCCGGCCGTTATTAACGGCTATTCAGATTGCATGGTGGATATTTTCGGAGACAAAGGCTTGCACGCACGCTCAGCAATTGGAATGGCTTCCTTGCCATTTGGTATTCCGGTTGAGGTAGAAGCTATTATCGAAGTTGTGCCCGACTAGTCCGGACTATCCAGCAATGAAATTCGGCCTCCTTAACCGCCTGATAGTGCCAGGTCTCATCTTTCAGTCAACAATGGTCGGCGGCGGTTATGCCACGGGTCGCGAACTTGTGGAATTCTTTCTGCAACTCGGGCCTCGCTCCGGACTGGTCGCGATGTTGTTGGCAACGGCCATTATCAGTCTTGTCTGTGCAGTTGCTTTCGAGTTGGCGCGGCGTTACGAACTTTATGACTATCGCGTGTTTTTTCAGAAGCTTCTGGGGCCAGGCTGGATAGTGTTTGAGATTGCCTATCTCTCCCTCGTGCTATTGGTACTGTCAGTTCTAGGCGCAGCTTCCAACGAAATTTTGAGTTCCCAATTTGATGCTCCAGCGATGAGCGGATCAATCGTATTGATGACCACAGTTGGCGTGCTGGTATTTTATGGCTCCAACGCTATAAAGAATTTTCTAGCAGCCTGGTCCGTCCTGCTCTATCTCACCTATGGCGCATTGATAGTCTGGAGCCTGTTTGTATTTGGTGGCGAGATTGAACTAAATCTTGTGACGGCGGAACAGCCTGGGATTGGCCTGGAAACGATTCAGGGCGGCTTGACCTATGCCGGTTATAACGTAGTTACTTTCACCGCGGTCTTGTTTGTAGCGCGCCTATTTACCAGTCGCCGCGATGCGCTGTGGGCCGGTGCTCTCTGTGGCCCGCTTGGTATGATTCCCGCATTTCTGTTGATGCTTGCCATGTCAGCACATTATCCTCAGATCAATGATCAGGCCCTGCCTATAAATTATTTACTCAACCAATTGCAAGCTCCTGCCTTACTGGTAGTTTTTCAGTTGGTGATTTTCGGCACTTTTATTGAAACCGGTACCGCCTTTCTGCATTCGATTAACGAACGTATCAGTCATGTTTATCGCGAGCACACTTCTGAAATGCCTCGCGCAATGCGGCCTGCTGTTTCGATAGGCTTTATGGTGATCGCTATATTTGTGGCTGATGCGGTGGGCATCGTCAATCTGATTGGTCAGGGTTATACCTATGCGACCTATCTGTTTTTTGGAATCGTAGTAATACCTCTTTTGACCAGGGGAGTGCTGCTGATCAGTAAGCGTGTCGATTTGAATGGGCAATTAAAGTCATGAGATACCGAAGGCAATGACAGCGGAATTCGACATTGTGGTTGTAGGAGCGGGAATTGCCGGCGCGTCAGCGGCAGCGGAGTTGGCGGCCGATGCCCGTGTCGCTCTGTTAGACATGGAAGCACAACCGGGCTTTCACGCCACTGGTCGTTCGGCCGCGTTTTTCGCTGCATCCTATGGTAGCGGCGTTGTTCGGGGAATTACTGCCGCCAGTGAACATTTTTTTCGTAAACCTCCTTCCGGATTTTCTGAAGTAGAACTGATCCGGCCCCGAGATGCTCTGTTTATTGCTGGAGCAGATCAGCTTGGGAAACTGGAAGAGATGAAGGCTGAAATACCGAATTTACAGAAGCTCTCTGCCGAAGAAACCTGTAAGCAGGCACCCATTCTGGATAGCAGCTATGTGGCTGGGGGGCTGCGCGATGAGTTGGGTGGGGATCTGGATGTTGACGCCATACTCCAGGCTTATCTTCGCCTGTTCAAGCAGCGCGGCGGGAAATTGATGTGCCGGCAGCAGGTAGAAGCGATGGGATTCAAAGATGGAATCTGGACCCTTCAATCCGGCAGTCATTCACTATCGGCGCCAGTTGTTGTGAATGCGGCGGGAGCATGGGCAGGGGGCATCGCCGAATTGGCCGGAGCATCGAGTCTGCAATTACAGCCCATGAAACGCACCGCCGTTCTTATAGACCTGAAACAGTTAGGCGATAAAGCACAGAACATGGATATTAGCGGCTGGCCGCTGGTTGTGGATGTTGATGAACAGTTTTACTTTAAGCCCGATGCAGGCCGATTGCTTATCTCCCCAGCAGATGAAACACCAAGTGCTGCTTGTGATGCACAGCCAGACGAGATTGATATTGCCATTGCTGTAGATCGATTTCAGAAGGCGACTTCATTGAATATTGAACGGGTTAATCATAGTTGGGCAGGTCTGCGTACTTTTTCTTCAGATCGAAATTTCATCGTCGGCTTCGACCCAGGATTGAAAGGCTTTTTCTGGCTGGCCGGACAGGGCGGTTACGGTGTGCAGAGCGCCCCGGGCTTGGCACAACTTACCAATGCGATGATTACTGGTGCTACACTGACAAGGGAGTTCTCGCCGATATTGAATTACGAGGCTGAAGTGGCACCAGAGAGGTTTTTGGGAAAAGAGTGATAAATGGGGTCAGAGTAAAAATACAGTACTTTGAAGTGATGGTGCTCAGGGGCGGAATCGAATCACCGGCACGAGGAATTTCAGTCCCCAGCCCAGCCGCAGCCATATGTAAATGTCCGCTATTGGCCGAAAGCGGACACGTCGCTTGCTCATAACCTAGGGCATGTTCAAGGGGTCGCTGTCGACCCGAGCAGGACGGGTAGGGTTTCTTACTTATGAAAGTGGACTCAATTGCAGATAGCTCTTATTCTCCTTCGGAGAGATTCTCGTGCACAGAAAGACTGGCAGGCCGGCTTGATATAGAAAATTGGGGGAGCTAGTTCCCTTTTATTAATACAGGATAATTCTATGGGCAAGAAAAGAATCTTCATTGCGCTGTGCTGCCCATTATTAAAGAACTACACTCTTTACTCTGACCCTAATTAGTCATCACAATGAGAAGGATAATTACTATGTTCCGCTTGATCTCTTTTGTTGTTGCTTTGGTATTTTTCGGTACCGCTGTTGCACAGGATATACCTCTACAAGTCGATGATTCAATTTTCGCTACGTTGTCGGCAGAAGACAAACAGATATATTCAATCCATGCCGAGAGCGATAACTACATACTGGGACGCGTGAATCAAATTTCCGTCGATGTAGAATTGCGAATTCTGGATCCTGAGGGCAGTCCGGTCAGCACCATAGATTCCAGAACGAGAGGAACAGAACAGTTTAGTTTCGAGACAGAAGCAGAAGGACAGTACACGATCGAAGTCAGCTCCAAAGAGGAAGAACACGGGGACTTTAGTATTGTGCTGGAGCGACTCGAACCCGTTGAAACCGACCCATCCCGATTAGCCGATCAGTTGATGGCCCGCTATGACCGAGACGATACGCCGGGGGGTGTGATCTCTGTATTCAAAGACGGCCAGACGCTCTTCTCACGAGCCTACGGCATGGCCAATCTTTCCTATGACATACCCTTTCAGGTGGATACGGTTACTAATATAGGATCGACATCCAAGCAGTTTACTGCTTTTGCGATTATGCTTTTGCAGGAACAAGGATTACTGTCACTCGATGATGATATTCGGGAACATGTTCCTGAACTGCCGCAATTCGACGAAATTGTAACGGTTCGCCATATCATCACCCACACATCGGGGCTCCGTGAGTTCTTGAACCTCTTGTCTATGTCTGGAAGAAGACTCGATCATGGCGACTATATAGGCCGGGATGAGATTATTGGGATTATTCAGCGCCAACCGGCACTGCAGAACTCACCAGGCTCGGAATGGAACTACAACAATACCGGTTACGCTCTGGCCGCATTGATCGTCGAGCGAATATCGGGTCAGACTTTTACAGAATTTATGAACAACAATGTCTTTGGCCCCATCGGTATGCAAGACAGCCTGGTGCGATCTTCGCCAGAGCACATCGTAAAAAACAATTCAGCTGGGTATATTCCCAATCCCGATGGTGGTTACCTGGAAGCCAGAGACCTCGGTGGTGCGGTGGGTGCTGGAAGCATCTATACCACGGTAGAGGATTTGCAGAGATGGGTTGAAAACTTTCGCGAAACCCGGCTTGGCAATTCCGCTATATTCGAAGAAATGATGACTTCCTATGTGCTAACTGACGGCGAGCCTACCGATTATGGCTATGGCTTAACTATTGATGAGCAGGGTGGGCTTAAGCGCGTTCACCACGGTGGAGCCGATGTGGCCCACCGGTCAATGCTTGCTTATTTCCCTGAGATAAACGCCGGTATCACGACACAGAGTAATAATGCGGGATTCGATGGCAGTATAGCTTTCCAGCTGGCGGAGGCATTTTTCGGTGATGCCATGGTGACGGAACTAGATGAAATTAATGAAGCAGGAGGGCCTGAGTTCGATCGTGAAAATTATGATCCGGAGTCGTTCGACGAGCTTGTAGGCAGGTACGAGCTCGATGCCGTGCCGGATTTTATAATCTCCTTTTCTCGAGATGGGGATACTCTCTACGCTGAGGCTGCAGGTCAATCCCAGCTGGAAATCGTTCCCACCTCTGAATTGAGTTTCGACCTCACCAGCGTAGACGCCTCTTTGGAGTTTCATCGCAATGAAGAAGGTACCGTGGATTCGCTGACACTTAACCAGGGTGGCGAACAGCATGCAACTCGCCTGAATACTGAGCTTTGGGAACCCACTAACGGTGAGTTGAGTGTGTTTACTGGTCGCTATTATAGCGATGAGATCGAGACGTTTTATGTGATGGAGATGGGTGAGGAGCAGCTAACCCTTAGTCAGCGCAGACTAGATGATGTTGAATTATCACCAACGGAGAAAGACAAATTCTCGGGTGGCCAGTTATCGCTCTCCTTCGAGCGCGATCGTAATGACCAGGTGATTGGATTTTATCTGTCGAATGGCAGGACGCGGGGAGTCAGGTTTGCTTTAGTTTCTGAATAAAT
>CAJXIY010000123.1 GCA_913054495.1 uncultured Gammaproteobacteria bacterium
CAGTTATGAGTATTATCTCTTAACTGGGTTGTACAGATCTATTGGACCATCTCATTGGGTTAAACCTGAAACCAAGAAGGAGGCGCGTATGTATAACAAGATTCTGGTCGCCGTAGATCTATCCAACGATGCCAAAAAGGTGATTGAGACCGCTGTGCGCATGGCTGCCGGTGCAGCTGACAACTTGCATTTGGTGCATGTGGTTGAACCGGTTGCTGCCGCCTATAGCATGGACATTTATGCCGTAAACATAAACGAATTGCAGCAGGAAGCCATCAATATGGCGGAAAAAAGATTGGAAAAAATTGGCGGCGATATCGGACTTGGAAGCGACCGGACCCATACGCTGTTAGGCGCACCGGCTCCGGAAATTCGCGATCTGGCCGCTGAGCTTGGTGCCGATGCTATCGTTATCGGCAGCCACGGACATGCCGGTTGGAAGATACTGCTGGGTTCCACGGCGATTAAGCTGCTGCATGGCGCTACCTGTGATGTGCTAACGGTACACGTCGGCGCAGACGAATAGGCAGGGCAAGATAAGGACCGCCGTAGTGAAGCGCACGCTGCTTAGGAAAATATCAAGTAAAAACAAGGTGTAAGATCAAGGCTAATTCGCTTTCATCGCCAAATTCAAATTGTGCTTGGGGTCGATTGATGGCACACTTAGCGACTAGAATCCGGAGCCTCCTTTGAGGAATCATAGGTAGCCCCTAAGACAAGGCATCGCCTTGAGAACTACCGTATCCCCCTTATATGCAGAATTCCAACGCGTCGTCCTACCCTCAACTTTTTGAACCTCTCGACCTCGGATTTACCCGCCTGAAGAATCGGGTGCTGATGGGATCCATGCACACCGGCCTCGAGGATATTCCCGACAGCCATCGACGCATGGCAGAATTTTACGCCGAGCGCGCCCGTGGCGGTGTCGCCCTGATCGTCACCGGCGGATTTATGGCGAGCAAGCACTGCCTGCCTGCGGGTTCGGTCCCGCTCTTCGAACAGCCAGGTCAGATTGAAAATCATCGCCTCATCACTACAGCCGTGCACGACGCCGGCGGCAAGATTTGCCTGCAGATTCTCCATACCGGCCGCTACTCCCGGACTGAAAATCTGATCGCTCCCTCGGCGCTCAAGGCCCCCATTAACCGCTACGTGCCCCATGCTGTGACGTCGGAAGAGATCGAGCAGGAAATCGAAAATTTCGTCAATTTCTCGGAATTCTGTCAACAGGCCGGCTATGACGGGGTTGAAATCATGGGATCTGAGGGCTATTTCATCAATGAATTCATCGTCGAGCGTACCAACAAGAGAGATGATGAATGGGGTGGCAGCTATGAAAATCGTATGCGCCTGCCGCTGGAGATTGTGCGCCGGGTGCGGGCCCGGGTAGGCGCAGATTTCATCGTCATCTTCCGCCTCTCCATGCTGGACCTGGTCGAAGGTGGCAGCAGTTATGAGGAGGTATTGCAGCTCGGGCTGGCCCTGTGTGAGGCCGGCGTCACCATCATGAACACCGGCATCGGTTGGCACGAGGCCACCATTCCAACCATAGCCACCAAGGTACCACGGGCGGCTTTCACCTGGGTCACGGCGAAGTTCAGACAACAGCTGCCGATTCCGGTCATCACCTCTAATCGAATTAACACGCCGGAAGTTGCCGAAGAGATACTCGCCCGCGGTGACGCCGATATGGTATCCATGGCTCGACCCCTACTGGCAGATGCCTTTTTCGTCAGCAAGGCAGAAGCCAACAAGTCTGACGAAATCAATACCTGCATCGCTTGCAATCAAGCCTGCCTGGACAATATATTCAACGGCCAGCTCACCAGTTGCCTGGTCAATCCCCGCGCCTGTCACGAACTGGAACTCACAATCGAGCCTGCCGAGAAGATCAAAAGAATTGCCGTGATTGGCGCCGGCCCGGCCGGCCTCTCCGCCGCCGTGACTGCGGCAGAGTGTGGCCACCGGGTCACTTTATTCGACGCCGCAGATAGCATTGGCGGCCAATTCAATCTGGCCAAGGCGATTCCGGGCAAAGAAGAATTCTACGAAACCTTGCGTTACTACCAGCGCCAGCTGGAGTTGCTCGGCGTCGATGTGAAACTGAACCAACAGGTCAGCAGTGAGGATCTCAACGCTTCCGATTTTGACGAAATTATTCTCGCCACCGGCATCCTGCCGCGGATTCCCGATATCGAAGGCATAGCTCATCCCTGCGTTTTGAGTTATATCGATGTCATCAGCGGCAAGGTCGAAGTGGGCGATCGCGTCGCCATCATCGGGGCCGGCGGCATTGGTTTCGATGTCGCCGAATATCTATCCCACGCCGGCCCCTCGAGCTCGCTGAATATTCCCGTGTTCATGAATGAATGGGGCATCGATATGGAAATGCACTCCCGCGGCGGCATAGAGGGAATCGAAGCCAACGTAACCCCGTCGCCAAGAACCATTCACCTGCTGCAACGCAAGTCCGAAGGCCTGGGCAAGAACCTCGGCAAGACCACAGGCTGGATTCACCGCCTCGGCCTCATCAAACGCGGCATCAAGATGCATTCAGGATGCCAGTATCAACGCATAGACGACGCCGGTTTGCATCTGCTGGAGAACGGAGAACCCAAACTGCTGGAAGTCGACAACGTGGTCATCTGTGCCGGCCAAATTTCACGCCGGGAACTCAGCGAAGGACTCAACAAATCCTATCATCTAATTGGCGGCGCAGATGTAGCAACAGAACTCGACGCAAAACGCGCCATCGACCAGGGCACCCGACTAGCCGCCTCTCTCTAAGCGAGCCAACAGTCCATAGACCCAGGTATCCCCCAATACCACCCTAATTCAATCGCAGATAGGGCAACGTAATCTCAAACACGACATCAATCAAAATCGTGTGAAGCGACCTTTTTGAAAAAGGCGTGGCAGCCATCGCACCAAGTTAAGTGGGAACCGCGAGCGATGGGTTAGCGGCTCCTGTTGACTCAGCAATCAAAGCGCCGCACCGAGTGACCGAAGGAGACCGTTTTTCAGGGCTCCTGACCGAGTGAGGGCACCCGGGAGGGGTGCAAGCTGCTGAGACAATAGGGGCCGCTCACCCAGCGCGTTCTACACAGCAGTAACTGATCTAACTACACAATACCTAGATAAACAGCCAGCCCATACCGCAAAATGCAGTTCACTGTTTCCTACAACAGGTATTTCTTAAACCAATCCAGCCGCAACGCCGCTGCCCGAGTCGCATCGTCGCCACGAAAACGATGTCCCGCGCCAGAAATGGTGATGAACTCACTAGTGATATGGTGTTTTTCGAATTCCGCCTGCATATCGATAGAATTACTGATATCAACCAGTGTATCGGCATCGCCATGTATCAACAGCGTCGGTGGATCGCTGGGATCTGCATGCAATATGGGTGAAATAGCCGCAGCCTTGCTCTGTTCAAAATCCAGCGCCGGAAAGCGGTCGTTGGGCCCGGTAATTTCTCTTAGGTCCACCGGTGGGAAATAGGCGACGATCGCGGCGACAGCGTTACTGTTGCGCATGACCTCATCCCTGTCGCCGTCTATACCCGCATCGGAATCCATCCCCAACATCAGTGAAAGATGCCCGCCGGCGCTGCCACCGGTGACGCCGATTCGATCCGGATCGATACCATGCTGCTGCGCATGTAACTTGATGTGACGGATCGCTCGGCTCACATCGGCGTAGGCCTCAGGCACCCGGTATCGGGGGGCGCTACCATGATGCACGGGGATAACAGTGAATCCCGCATCCAGCATATCGTCGAACTGAGCCGCATATCTCTGGGGCGGTGACCAACGAGAAAACCAGCCACCACTGACCATAAACACGATGGCTGCACCATTGGCATTTTCCGGTTGCAACACGGAATAAACCAGGGCCATGCCATCTTTGTGGCCGTAAATAACATCCGACTTGATACCCAATTCCGCAAAACTTGGGGAAGTGAAAAGCAGCCCGATAGTCACCAACAGGTAGTTTTTCTTCATCTTCATGGTCATTCTCCTCTCTATGTTCGTTGTCTCCGGGCTTTTCGTTTTTGCCTCTTAATCAGAGACCCATTAGCTAATTATCGCGCAGCAGGTTTGCCGGCGAGTATTGATCTGTCAGTACCCGCCGGCTCATATCCCAGTCTATTCTCGTGGACAGGCGAGCGGGATACTCCAGCAAGGGCACGCCATACCGCTTCAGGCGATCGGCAGCATTTTGGGCCCTAGTCACCAATTCACCCCGTGGCGGCAGCGAAGACAATTGTGTGATGATGATGCGATTGCCGGAAGAGGGCAGTTTGAAATTAAAAAATTCATTGAACACATGCTGATAAGTGACAGATTCATGATCGTAGAAGCGACTGGTGGAGAAGGTATTCGCCACCAGCACGCCATCGGCGGCCATGATTGTCCGTACTTCGCTTAAAAATTCCCTGGTCAGTAAATGTTCTGGAATGTAATCGCCACCGAAGGCATCGAGGACAATATAATCATACTTCCTGCCTCTCAAAGCCGCTCGCTTGATGAATACCCGTGCGTCGCTGACCGTGACTTTCATGTTGTCATTTTCCTCGAAGAAGAAAAATTCCTTGGCGACATTGACTACCGCCTGGTCAATTTCCACCACGTCGATTTCTGCCTCAGGAAATAAATTGTTCAGCGTCATGGGAATAGAACCGCCGCCGAGCCCTGCTACCAGGATAGTCTTCGGCTGCGGCTGTAGTAACAGACCCGCAAAACTCATGCGGGTATAACTGAACACCAATCTGTCCCTATCGTTCATTTCTACACAGGTTTGATTCCTGTCACCACGATGTACATTAAAAACCAGGCAACGACGATTACCATTTTGCACCACCGTGATGTCGCGATAGATGGAGCGCTCCCGGTGGATAGTTTCCGCCGCCGTTTGCATTACCGCGGAAAAAGAAAACACGAGACAAGTCAACAGCGCGAGACTCTTAGCCGAAGGCAAGTAACGAACTTTTCTATCCATAATTTTGCGCCTGCGACCTGCTGGCTTCGCTGTTCAGCAAATAGTTAATCAGCAGAATAATGCAGCCGGCGCTGATTAAGGCGGCGACAGAGCCCCAGAGAATTTGGTTGACTTCGAAGTAGAGCACGAAATAAAAACTCGTGCCCAGGGTGCCCGCAGCACTACCCATGGTCGATACGAAATATAACTGCCCCGCCATGTGACCGCTATGCTCCTGGCTCTTTACCAGTAGTCTCACCGAGTAAGGAGAGATCATACCGAGAATACAGGTGGGCACAAAATACATGGCGATCGAAGCGAACAGGGAGCCATAACGAGGGTCTTCTATAGTGAGAAAGATGGGCCGCATGATGACATCGGCAAATAAAATTATCGGCAGGGCGAACACCGCGGCGGCAATAAAAAACATGGCATAGGTGACCGGATTCGGGTTGCGCATCGAGAGTCTACCGCCCAGCAAATAACCCAGCGCCAGCGCCAGCATGAAGATAGTAATGAGGCTGCCCCACACATACTGGCTGCCGCCAAAATACGGTGCCATGATGCGCGCTCCCAGCATCTCTATGGTCATGATGCAGAAGCCACTGACAAAGGCCATGGCGATTACCACCGTGCTGGGAATACCCTGAATTTTAGCCTGATTCACCGACTACCAGAATCCCCTTAGCTGGTTTGTGAGGAAAGCCCCAAAAAACGGGCGCGAACGGGTAAAATAACACCGACCGGCTCAGAATGAAAAGCCTTCGACGCTTGTGAGACGGATTGCTGCGGCAGGATACGAACCTCTGGTAGAGACGAGAGTTGGAACACTCAAGCACTGCCTAGATGGCGGCCACCGTCGAGGGCAATAACCTGCCCAGTCATATAGGTAGCCGCCGACGAAGCCAAAAACAGCGCCAATCCGGCCATATCACGTGGTGAGCCGATGCGGCCCATGGGATTTTCCTTCTCGATGCGGTCCTGAAACTGTGCCAGCGTGTGCGCCATCATCTTGCTTTCGAACGGACCGGGGGCAATGGCATTGACTGTCAGTCCTTTCCTGGCCAGCCTCACGGCGAGATTCCTGGTGAGAAAATGCACCGCCGCCTTGCTGGCGCCGTAGGCAAAATTGTCCGTGCTTGAGACCCGCAGGCCATCGATGGAGCCAATATTTATGACCCGACTGGGATTCTCGGTGCTGGCATCTTTGGTCAGCAAGGGCAAGAGGTCACGGGTCAGCATGAAGACCGCCCTGACATTGATATCCATCACCTTGTCATAACCATCGTCGGGGTAGTCCTCGAAACTGGCTCCCCAGGCGGCACCCGCGTTGTTGACCAGGATATCGATCTTGCTTTCCCGCTGCTTGATCGCCTCGACGAACTGATTGCGCCCGGACGTGGTAGAAATATCGGCCGGCAGGGCAATACAAACCCCACCCACCGACAGCTCGGCGGCGGTGGCCTCGCAAGCTTCCGCCTTACGCGCGGTAATGTAGGTCTTGACGCCGTTTTCTACAAAGCCCTGGGCGATCATCTTGCCTATGCCCCGTGATCCGCCGGTGACAATCGCGGTCTTACCGGCAACTGAAAACATCTCGTTAATATTAAATGACATTCCACACTCCCCTGGCCCGTGGCGAGCCTAGCTGCTTATCTTTCCGCTGATGATCAATTCACACATTTGCTGCAACACATGGGTCTTCTTGATGAAACCCGCGAAACGTTGATCCCTGGTGAGACCGTGGTAATAGCGATAGTAAATCTGTTGGCCAATCACCGCCAGGCGAAACAATCCGAAACAAAAATAGAACGGAAAATTATCTACAGCCAGGCCGGTTTGCTGCTGAAAGCGTGCGATTATTTCTGCCCTCGTGGGCGCCCCCTCGATGTCGCTGGGCATGGTGCGGGATTCGCGAAAAAAATCCGGATCGCTGATCTGTGTCCAATAACCCAGGGTACAGCCCAGGTCCATCAGCGGATCGCCTACCGTCGACATCTCCCAATCCAATACGCCGATTACCTGCAGTGGGTCCTGCAGGGAAAATATCACATTATCCATCTTGTAATCGTTGTGAATGACGCTGGCCCTACCGCTCTCGGCAGGCATATTGTCCATCAGCCACTTAATGGTGGCGTCACAATTTACCGTGTCCGGTGTAATCGCATCTTCCCAGCGACGGCGCCAGCCATCGACCTGGCGTAGCACGTAACCGGCGGGCTTGCCAAAAGTATCGAGGCCAGCCTCTACCAGGTCCACGGCATGCAATTCGCTCAAGACATCGAAAAAGTTAAACAACTGCGCTCGAATTTGTGTAGCCGTCAGCTGCAGAGTCGGTGGATACTCCCGCCGTATCACCAGGCCTTCGATATAATTCATCAGGTAAAAATCACAGCCAAGCACGTCGTGGTCATCACAGAAATGAATCGGCCTGGGTCCATAGCGGTAAACGTCTTGCAGGGCCGAGAGGATCTTGAATTCCCGGGACATATCGTGGGCCGATTTGACTGTGCTACCAAAGGGTGGGCGGCGTAATACCCATTGCTCGGTGCCACTACTTAACAGATAGGTGAGGTTTGAATGGCCACCGGGGAATTGTTTAATGACTAGACTGGAGACTTTTTCACCCAGGATCGGCTCAAGATGTTGCCTGAGTGCATCCAGATTCAATTCTTCGCCTGCCCTGACGGCACCAGCTAAATCGACGAGATCATTCACTGCCACATTTGCCTCTCCCATTAACGATAGGTGATCATGTGTGCCATGTCTGCCTTCTCCAGGTGAGCAAGGCTATTGAATTGGGACAGCGATAGTTTGCCATTGCCGTATTGTATCCGGGTGACCGAACTGTTTTTAACCATCCAGTTGGTGGTGATGACCTGCTCGTCAGGAAATTGTAATACTCTTTGCATGGCCATGGCTATGACGCCACCCGAGGTGGATATCAATACCTTGCTGCCATCACTGTGACTCGCCATAAGTTCATCGACGACACCGTGCACTCGGGATTTGAAACTGTCCCAGTACTCAAACTCGGTATCGCCAGGTGTTGGCTGTAACTCATTGCGGATCCATTTTGCGGTTGCCGCTTCGAATAATTCCTGAAATCGTCTCGGGTCTTTCC
>CAJXIY010000124.1 GCA_913054495.1 uncultured Gammaproteobacteria bacterium
GGAAGCAGGCCTACAAGGAAGGCATGCTGAGTTTAAGATTGAGTGGTGCGCAGAGAGTGGCTGCGGGGGTAACCAGCATTAACGAGGTTCTGAGAGTCACGCCTGCGAACGTAGTCAGCTGAAGTGCGCTCTCGCCCGATCGATTCGACCGGAAACTTCCTTATCGTAGGGCCGTCCTGGGTAGGGGACATGGTGATGGCCCAGTCCCTGTTCATTAGTTTGAAGGCGCAAGAGGGGGATTGTGAAATTACCGTTCTGGCCCCGGAATGGACTCGACCTCTCCTGGACAGGATGCCGCAGGTGGATCACAGTATCGGCTTGCCCGTGGCGCACGGTGAATTGAAGCTAGGCGCGCGCAGAGCGCTGGGTAAATCCCTGCGCAGTAAAAAATTTTCCAGCGCAATCATCCTGCCAAATTCGTTCAAATCGGCGTTGATTCCATTTCACGCAAAAATTCCACGGCGGATAGGCTGGCGTGGAGAGTGGCGCAACCCAATACTGACAGATTGTCGGAAGCTCACCCCGGCGAAGCTTCCCTTGATGACACAGCGCTTTGTGGCTTTGGCCTATCCGGCCCGCAATGAGCCCCCTGCAGACATTCCCAGGCCCGGTTTGACTACGGACCCAGATAGCGTCGATGCTGCACTGCAGACATTCGAATTGGAAACCAACCGGGCGGTATTGGCCATATGTCCCGGTGCCGAATACGGTGCCTCGAAGCAATGGCCGGCAGCGCACTATGCGAAACTCGCTAATGCAATGATGGCCCGCGGCTGGCAGGTCTGGATATTTGGCTCAGCTAACGATGTCGCTATAGCCGCGGAGATTACGCGTGGATTAGATGCCCAGAGTTGGTCAAATCTTGCCGGTAACACCAGCCTGGCTCAGGCCATAGATCTCATGTCGGTGGCTGCGGTCGTGGTCTCAAATGACTCCGGACTGATGCATATCGCCGCCGCGCTGAGCAAACCAGTGGTGGCTATATATGGCTCCACATCGCCGGACTTTACACCCCCTTTGGCTGAAAGGGTAAAATTGCTGGTGTCCGACATAGATTGTTGGCCTTGTTTCAAACGACAATGTCCCTATGGTCACCTGCGTTGCCTGCGGGAATTGGACCCGGTGCGGGTGATCGACGCTGTTGAAGAGATCCACATGCTCCCCGAGTAAAGCAATATGCGAGTACTGATTGTCAAAGTCTCATCGCTTGGAGACATCATTCATACGTTGCCGGCGGTAACAGATGCCCACCGTGCGCGTAAAGATCTGGTCTTCGATTGGGTCGTGGAGGAAAATTTTGCGGAGGTGCCAGGCTGGCATCCAGCGGTCGAAACGGTCATCCCCGTCGCGATTAGACGCTGGCGCAGGAATATCTTCAAAACCTATTTAAACAATGAATTTCGCTCTTTCAAACGCGCATTGCAGGGAGTTCACTATGATCTGGTTATTGATGCCCAGGGCTTAATCAAAAGCGGGCTCATAAGCCGAATTTCCCGGGGTTTAACTATTGGGCTCAGTAATCGAACCATCCGGGAACCGATGGCAACCTTGTTTTATAACAAAGTGTACTCGGTCCCATGGACCGAACACGCGGTGGATAGAGTGCGTCAACTCTTCTCCAGGGCGCTGAACTATCGCTACGACCAGGAGACCATCGATTACGGCATCGATATCAATCGAATTGGAGCAGAAGAAGCCGGGTCATCCGGGAAAAAAGTTGTTTTCCTGCACGGTACGACCTGGAATACCAAGCACTGGCCTGCGGACTACTGGCGTCATCTTGCACATAATGCGGTTGCGGCGGGCTACGAAGTCCTGCTGCCCTGGGGAAACGACAATGAAAGGATAAGAGCGGAGTTTATCGCTGCCGACTCGGATCGAGTCACCATACTCGATCGACAATCCCTCTCCGGCCTGGCCAGGCATATTTTGTTATCGGAGGGTGTGATAGCGGTAGATACGGGACTTGGTCACCTGTCGGCGGCACTGGCCAAGCCCACCCTGTCGCTGTATGGCCCAACCAATCCGGGACTGTCCGGCACCTACGGCAAGCAACAGTTGCACCTTACTTCCGATCTGAAATGTGCCCCCTGTGTAAGGAAAGCCTGTACCTACAATGGGCCCAGGATAACGGATGAGTTTCAGAATAAATCTTTTGCAGTCACTCCACCCTGCTTTTTTTCTCACAAACCTGACATGGTTTGGCAACAATTTGAAAGGCTATTAATCGATTAATGTAATGAAGATTAGCTTTCTCATCTATTCTTACTTTCCTTACGGTGGCCAGCAACGAGATTTTCTCCGTATTATTAACGCCTGTTTAAGCCGTGGCCATGAGATCGATGTCTATACCATGAAATGGCAAGGCGAATTGCCCGAGGCACTGAATCTGATAACCGTGCCAGTCAAGGCGATGAGCAAGACGAAACTGTATCGCTGTTTCACCCAGTGGGTGGAGAAGGCGCTTTCGAGACAAATGCCACATCCGGTATTTGGCTTCAATAAAATGCCATTACTGGACCTGTATTTTGCAGCCGACCCCTGTTTCGCCGAGAAGGCGGACACACAGCGTGGTGCCTATTACAAATATACCCCCCGATACCGACACTTCAAAAATTACGAGAACGCGATCTTCGGTGACAACAGCAAGACCCATGCCTTGATTCTGTCGCCACAACAGCACCAAGCCTTTCTTAAATATTATCCAGATTGTAGTGAGCGCTTACATACCGTGCCACCGGGTATATCTCGCGATCGGATGGTTTCGCGTCGGGATGCTGCAGCCAGGCACCAGTTTCGCGAGGAATTTTCCATCGCTGACGACACAGTTTTGTTATTGCAGATTGGCTCCGGTTTCAGGGTTAAGGGTGTGGATCGGTCCCTGCGTGCATTGGCGTCATTGCCAGTGCGGATGCGACGTAATACCCATTTTATGCTGGTTGGACAGGACAAGCCGCGGCGCTTTGAAAAATTGGCGCGCAGGCTTGGGGTGAGTGAGCAGTTTTCGGTGCTGTCGGGACGGAACGACATTCCCCGTTTTTTGGCAGGGGCGGACCTGTTACTTCATCCAGCCTACGTTGAGAGTGCAGGCTATGTCCTGTTAGAGGCGACTATTGCCGGGCTGCCAGTACTGACGACGGCGAGCTGTGGTTATTCCTTCCATATCGAAGAGGCACAATCCGGTGAGGTTTGTAGCGATCCATTTAGTCAGGACGAATTGAATACCCGGCTACTGGCCATGTTGGAATGCCTCGATGTGGCTCCCTGGTCGAAAAATGGCCTGGCGTACGGGAAAAAAGACGAGCTGTACGCACTTCCCGAAGCGGTGGCGGACATTATCGAAGAACTGTTCCTGCCAGAACCTGGGGGTGGATGAGTTCCGATGCGTTATTTAGATGAAAAATTCCAACGGCACTGGGGAGGCTCGGATCCTTTTGTGCAACTGCAGTCGATCGAAGGCAAGGTATATCGGGAAGTTAAAGCAAGAAAAACATTTCGCTTTACCCTGGATGGAGAAAGCTATTTCGCCAAGCTACATTTCGGAGTGGGGTGGCTGGAGATATTCAAGAACCTGATTCAATTCCGCTTGCCGATTTTAGGTGCAGAAAACGAATGGCAGGCAATTAGCAAGTTGCAGACCCTCGGCGTTGCCACCATGCATTTTGTTGCCTATGGCAGTAGCGGGTGGAATCCAGCAGCACGCAAATCTTTTATCATCACGCGAGAGTTAAAAAATATCGACTCACTGGAAGATGTTTGCGCGCACTGGAAAGACAACAAGCCGGTCTATACCTACAAGAGGGGACTCATAAATGAAGTCGCGAGAATCGCTAGAGTCTTACATGGGAACGGCATCTGTCATCGCGATTTCTATCTCTGTCACTTCCTGTTGCACGATAGCGATGGGGCACAGGGCAATAAGCCAAGACTCTCATTGATTGATTTACATCGTGCCCTGATCAAGAAGAATCTCGCCAGGCGTTGGCTGGTCAAGGACATTGCGGGGCTCTATTTCTCGGCTATGGAAATCGGTTTGAGCCGTCGTGATCTATTTCGATTTATCAAGGTCTATGACCAGCTGGATTTGCGTGATTCGCTGGTATCCAAAGAAGGATTTTGGTCTGCTGTAGAGCACAGAGCGAGATCAATGTATCGAAAGCTAGCACCCGTTAACTCAGCCCTATGAATACATTTACCTGCGCAAATCTCATTTCCATGGGGCGGCATATTCCTACTCCCTTTCATGTGTCCGTATCTAAAGATCGGCAGCAGATCGATTTGTGCATCGAATCTATTCTAAGAATCGTGCCGGGAAAGCGTATAGTCGGCTTGTCCCAGTGGCAGAACAGGCAGGTCATAGTCAAGTTGTTTTACCAGTCAGGACGTTGGAAACACAGTCTTCTGGCCGACATCAACGGTGTCAACTTACTGGCTCATTCCCGGATCCCGACACCAAAAATACTTCATCAGGCCACACTAGCTGACAACCGCGGTGCAGTCTTGCTGATTGAGTACTTGGACGAAGGCACTAGCCTGATGTCCCTGTTAGATGAGGCCGTAGCTGATGCCGATCGGCGCAAGCTGCTCGAGATGGCAATCGAGTCTATTGCCAATTGTCACAAAGCTGGAATTTTGCAGAAAGACATTCATTTGGATAATTCCATGTTCTCGAATGGCCGTGTCTATTTGCTCGATGGTGGAGACATTAAGGGGGCCAGGAATGGTATAAAACCTGAAACCAAACTGGCAAATCTGGCTATGTTCTTCGCGCAGTTTCCGGTCACCATGGATCACAATATTGGGGCATTACTTCGACATTACCTGGCGCAGGGGGTAGATGTTGCCGCAGACTTGGTTGACGGTTTCGATCGCCGATTGAAGGAGGCGCGGAGTAATCGGCTCGCCAGGTATGAACGCAAGCTGTTTCGTTCAACCACCGCTATTCGCTGCGTGCAGACGTCGACAAAATTTCTGGTTTATGATCGCAACATGCATTCACATGAATTTGGTTTGTTCGTGAAGAACCCTGACACCTTCATAGAGCGCGGCAAAATCTTGAAAAATGGGAATTCGGCGACTGTTGTGGAAGTGTCCATAGCTGGCCGGGTTTACGTATTGAAGCGCTACAACATCAAGAAATTTGCCCATGGACTGCGTAGTCTATTTAAGTCGGGCCGGGCGTACAACTCCTGGCGTAACGCGTTGGTATTGAAAATGCTGGGCGTCGCCACTCCCCACCCCTATGTATTCATGGAGCACAGAGTACTATGGATATTTCGAAGAAGGTCTTATTTCCTGTGCGAGCGCATTGAAGCCGAGCATCTCACTACAAATTTTGAAAGCGCGGCGACGGACAAGATAGGCTCCGACGAGCTATTGGCTGCATTCCAACGGTTACTCGAAATCATGAATGATTATAAAATCAGCCATGGTGACATGAAGGCAAGCAATTTTATTTACGCGAATAAGCTCCTGTATGTGCTGGATCTGGATTCGATGCAACGGCATAAAACGGCGCTTCGCTTTCACAACAGATTTGCGAAAGATCTCGCTCGATTTCGCAAGAACTGGATAGGCACCAGGCTCGAGGCACCCGTCGAGCAATTGATTGAAAAAATGGAGGCCTCGAGGGGCAAGCGGGCGAAGGTCAGGTAGAGCATGGCGACAATCACTTTAGGACTGGCAGGCGCGATCGGGCATGATCCAGCCGCGGCATTATTCATCGATGGTGACCTGGTTGCGGCGGTGGAAGAAGAAAGACTATTGCGTCGAAAACACGCGAAGGGTGAATCACCCTATTACTCGGCCCGTCAATGCATGCAGATTGCCGGAGTGAAACCGTCGCAGATCGATCGCATCGCAATTCCCTACGCACCGATTTCACTTCTGAATAAAGCACGATGGCATTACGCCTATCGTCACTGGTACGCACCGGATCGGAGTATCGATGGTCTGCTAAATGGCAATCGGAGATACCGACGTTATCGCAAGGACCTGGACAAACTACTGGAGAGATTGCAGATACCCGTTTCCAAGGCTCAAATCGTTCCAGTCGAGCATCAATTAGCGCACGCTAGTAGCTGCTATCACCTCAATGAAAGCGATCAGAAAACCGCCATTTTTTGCAATGACTCGAAGGGGGAATATTCCAATGTTTTTCTTGGTTACGGTGAGAATGGAAATATCACTCGCCTGAAAGAATTCTATAATCCAGATTCCCTCTGTGGCATGTACGCCGCAATGACAGACTATCTTGGTTTCGAAATATTGGATGGCGAGTTCAAGGTGATGGGTATCTCCCCCTTCGGCGACGCCTCCAAGTATGACCTTTCGCCACTTGCCTTTTTCAACGGAAAACAATTCAAGGTGAGAAACAAGTTAATAGGCACGGTCGGCCTGCGCCGTTACAAAGCCAAGTCGAAGGGGCATTACTTCAGTCAGAAATTACTGGACATGCTGGGACCGCGTCGAGTCGGCAACTTGACCGACGACCCCTATGTCCACTACGCGGCGGCAATACAAAAATTGTACGAAGATATTGCTGTTGGTCTGGTAACGCATTATCTGTCAGAAATATTGCAGGATACCGGCATACTGGCAGTTGCGGGCACCGGCTCGATGAACATCAGGCTTAACCGGCGTCTGAAGGCACTGCCGATGGTAAAACAATTGATTGTGCATCCGGCCTGCAGCGACTCCGGCACCGCGATCGGTGCTGCTGCATATGCGATTCGAGAGACAAGAGTCAGATTGAAACCGATATCGAGTATGTTTCTCGGACCGTCATATTCCAGTGAGGAGTGTATCGAGGCGTGTAAAGTGAATCGTGGCAAACCCGCTTGGAAAATTTTGAAAGATCGACACGCAGACGCAGCCGAGTTGCTAAACCGCGGTGAGCTGGTGGCCTGGTTTCAAGGGCGTATGGAATTCGGTGCGCGCGCACTGGGAAACAGAAGCATTCTGGCCAATCCCACCACAGAAGGAATTGCAGATATCATCAATCGGCAGGTTAAATTCCGGGAAAAGTGGCGCCCGTTTTCACCCATTGTTCTGGACAGCGTTGCGGCTGAATTTTCAGAAGACGGGTTTAGTGACGAATATATGTGTATCGGTGTCACGGTAAGCAAAGACTGGCAGGAAAAGTATCCGGTTATTTCCTATGCCGACGGCAGTACCCGTGCGCAGATTGTGCGGGCCGAAACCAATCCTTCCTTGCATAATCTGCTGAGTCATTTTCATGAACAGTCGGGGCATGGCTTGTTGATTAATACCGCGCTCAGCCGCCCCGGCGAGGCTCTGGTGTGCAACCCGGATGATGCGATCAGCATGTTTATGGGAACCGATCTCAAGTACATGATTCTGGAAAACCTGCTGGTTACCAAACGAGAAGAGTCAGAGACCTGGTAGTAACCACGTTCTTAGGGCATCACTGCATTGTTCAGAGCTGCCCTAACAGGCTGTTGAAAAACTCTCAGCCGGCACAATACTGCGTTAAGATATGGCTCAAAATGCTCATTTACACCGTGTAAACTCCGCTTTCTCGCCAGATCTTGCCTTGTCTTGCACTCGACTGAGTGCTTTTCAACAGCCTGCTAAGGCGGTGGGCCCTGGATGCGCCGATAAATAGCAATACGTCGCCTGTCCGCATTGGAAAATGCAATCTCCAGTTCGAGAATGTTGGCGATGTCATCACTGGCCAGCAGCTGTTCCATCTCATAGCGCAACTCGACGGCGATCAAATCACCTTCAGCCGTGTCGAGAATATCAATCGCTGTAAGATTGAACAGGATTTTATCGTAATCCTCAATCTTGCCACTGTTGTAGGCCAGAGCATGGCTGTTAGTCACTAGTCCGCCGGGAGTTTCCCTTTGCTGGACTATCCAGTCAATTGCGTCGTCAATGTAATCTTTGGGTCTTCCGAAGCTGTAGTAGGAATCTATCGCGCAGTAAGTAACGAACAGCACGACAAAGATCTTCAAATAATTCTGGCGATCCTGTCTGACATTCTTCAGCTGCCGAAAAAGAATCAGGGGAATAAATAGT
>CAJXIY010000125.1 GCA_913054495.1 uncultured Gammaproteobacteria bacterium
GAACCGGGCTGGATTACAAGCTCGAACTGGAACCGAGGATAATTGAAAAACTTGCACGTTGGTTCAGCGAAGATTTTCCAGAGTCCGCTGTATGCGGGCGAACGCCTCATCGAGCACAGTTTTTTCCTGACCGAAGGCAATCCTGATGTGCTGTTCCATGCCGAAGGCATCGCCGGCGCCGACGAAGACGCTTGCCTCGCGGCAGAGTTTTTCCATTAGAACAATCGAATTGATATCGAGGTGATAACGAATGAAAGTCACGGCAGATGCCTGTGGTGGCGTATAGCTAAACAAACCATCTTGAGAGTCCATCCATTGCCGCAGAACTGGATATCCCGACCTGATGTAATTTCTTGCTCGCGTGCGTAGGCGAATTCTGACCTCAGGGGAGAGGGCATGAACTGCCAGATGATTGCTAATCATGGCGGCGCTTATTGCAGTATATTCATGCCTGCGCCACAACTCTTCTATGGTATCCGGTGGCCCGACTATCCAGCCGATGCGCAGCCCCGGTAAACCATAAGCCTTACTCAGGCTGCCAACCGCAAGTACCTTGTCGTATCTATCAAAGAACGAGCTGGTTTCTTCTTCCTGCTCCCGCTCCGCCCCACGATACACTTCATCAGACAAGATCCAGGCGCCGACACGGTCGGCGGCCATGACGATCTCATCCATTTCTTGATCACTAAGAATATGACCCGTGGGATTATTGGGATTGACCAGGGCAATAATCTTGGTTTTGTTGTTTACCACACTATGCAGTTCATCTACGTCCAATGCCCACCCCTGGTCCGGATTCAGGCGGAAGGACTTCACTGCAATGCCCGCATTCGCGGCGATACCCCATACCTGTCTATAAGTTGGAGAGAGTGTAGCTATCTCATCACCAGCGTCGAGAAGTGTTTGCATGATGATCTGGTTGGCCTCTGCGGCACCGACGGTGACCAGAACATTATCGGTAGCCGCGCCTTCATAGAGTGACGCGATTAATTCCCGCAGCCGAGGAATGCCATTGACGTGTGGGTAGTTGATTTCAAGCCGGAGAAGTTTATCGAACAAGTCCTGATCATCGCCGATTAACTCATTCAGGGTAATGGGGTGCACGCCGCTTTCCGTGAGATTAAACTCGACTTTCTGCTCCCAGATAGACTGTGCGTGCTCGAGGTCGAACGGAATAAATTTCATGGCATTCCGAGCATCCAGGCAATTCGGTAGAGCCGCAACTCTTACGTCAAGCGTTCCTTATTTGGCACGCTTGGTGTAGCCCAACAAAACTATTCTCACCGAACAGGGATACAGTAAATTGCTCCCATTAATCGACTAGCTGGATCGGGCCTCAAGTGGCCGCGACATCCGCAGCGGCCCATGACTCCAGAATCCGAAGTCATCATCAGCTTCTAGCTTTTAACAGCTGGATTGTACGATCTTAACTACATTTAAAGAAACTACGGTCTGACTCGAATATACTTCTGCAACTTGCGCGGAGATGGTTCGCCACCAAACATATTGCCGGCTGCATCCACGGACACAAACTCGGCGCCGTTGCCCGCCGTCGATCTCGGATCTCCTCCAGGTAATTGAATGAAGTACTTCACCCAACCCAGATTCGCATCGCCGATGCGAATGCCCATTTCCCAGCCCGGGTTTTGCAAATCATCAGATTCGGAATCGGCAACGTAAATATTGTCGTGCTGGTCGAAGAAGATACCGCTGGGACGACCAAACTGAGTCCACTGATTGATGAAGCTGCCGTCCTGGTCGAACAATTGCAGGCGGTTATTGGAACGATCGCCAACAAACAGGCGTTCACGATTATCGATGGCGATGGTGTGCAGCGCCCGAAACTCGCTCGGACCAAAACCGGTCTGCCCCCAGCTCATCAGGAACTCGCCCTCGGCGTTGAATTTCATGACCCGGTTGTTGCCATTGTTGTTATGGCCGTCAGCGACAAAGATGTCGCCGTTGTTGCCGATCACCACGTCGGCCGGGGAATTGAAATGTTCGTTGTCGTTGCCGACTTCGCCGGGTGTACCAAGCACCATCAAGACTTCACCGGTAGGGCTGAACTTGACCACCTGGTGGCCGCGTTTGTCACCGTCTGGAATGCGGGCATCGGAAACGGCGTCCGTCACCCAGACATTGCCATCGGCATCTAACTCGATGCCGTGGGGCCAGATAAACATGCCGCCGCCAAAACTTTCCACCACATTGCCGTCGGCGTCAAACTTAATTACGGAGTCCAGATCCGAATCCACACACTCGTTACCAAATCGGTCCGGTGCCGTGGCATCACAGCGGATGACGGCCCACATGTGTACGCCGTCCGGGTCTACATCGGTGTCACCCACCGCGCCGAAGGTACGGCCGTCTGGCAGTATGGCCCAGGAATTAAGGGCGGCGTAGGGGTTAGGATAGCCCTGTGCGGGCACCAGGCCAGCGATCAAGAGTGCTAGCGCGCCAATAAACAGGGCGATGAACTGAGTCTTCGATTTTGTCATTATTATAATCCTCGTTGATTTGACCACGAGGATGTCACTTTTAGGGTCGCTTTAGCAAGTGCTTATGCTGCGCTGGAGCCTATTCTGTGGAGGTGGCTGCCGGCGATTCCACTCTCAGTTTCGCCGCGAATTCCCGGCGCACCAACAGATAGCTTGCTATCGCCTGAATAGTTACCGAAAGGATTGATGCGTACCAGACCTGGTTGATAGTAAAACCCGGCTGATATTTGAGGTACACCACAATAGGAATGAAAATCAGTAGGCGAATGGCGGAGCTGATGAGAGCGGGGCGAGTATTACCCAGGCCCTGAAATGCGCCGGAACAGGTAAACACAATACCCTGCGCCACGAAATTAAGTGAAATGAGCTGTAGAAACTCGGCACCGACCGCTATGACATCAGCCTCATCGGTGAAGAATGTGATCAATAATTCGGGACGCCACTGCATCAATAAGGTCACAGTCAGCATCACGCCGCTGCTTAGCAGCATGCCCTTATAGCAGGTCTCGCGCACCCTATCGCCGAGCCCGGCTCCGTAGCTCTGACCGATGATCGGGCCCACCGCAAATGCAATCGCCATTGTGGGCATAAATATAGACTGCATGATGCGCCCGCCGATGCTGAAGCCGGCCTGTGCAGGCGCGCCAAAATCCTGGATCAACCAATACACAATGGAGAAGTAGACAAACATCAGCAGCATTTCTCCACCGGCCGGCAGACCGATGTCCAACATGCGCCACCAGATATCGAAACGCGGTCGCCAGAGTTTTACTTGAAAGGAAACATATTTTTCTATCTTGAAAAAATACGCTGTCAGCATCCCTACACCGATTACTATGGAAATCGTACTTGCCAGGCCTGCACCCATTACCCCCAAGGCCGGGCCAGGCCCCCATCCGGCGATAAGAATGGGTGCAAGAATTATATTTATAACGACGGTAAGAACCTGCACCACCATCGCCGGCTTGACGATACCAGTCGCCCGCAGCGATGACGCCATCGCCATCATGGCAAATTGCAGCGCCATGCCAGGGAGAAACCAGTACAAAAATGTGATGCCCTCACTCAAGGTACTGGCGTTTGCAGTTATGTTGGAGAGATAAGGCTCGGCAAACAAATAGCCCCCGCCCAGGGTTATCAATGCGAAAATTGCCGATAGCACCAGGGACTGATTGAACACCAGGTTCGCTCGCTGCTGATCCTTACGACCCACGGCCTGTGAGATGAGGGCGACGGCGCTCACACCTAACACCTGGGTCAGTGCCATGATCATGAACAACAAGGTACCGGCCGCCCCCACGCCCGCTACGGATTCTTCACCCAGTGCGGCGACAAAATACAGATCCACTAGTAAATACAGAGTCTGAAATATCATTCCAGCGGCGACCGGAATTGCCATTGCCAGTATTGTCCTGATAGTAGAACCCTGGGTTAAATCTCTCACCTCATGTTACCTCTGACGAAATTGAACGACGCAAAAAGAGCGGGCCATTGACCGAGATGCCAATTGCCGGAAGTGTTGGATAATAGAATTTGGTCACTCCAGAAGGAGCGAAAGAGTAGCACCAATCGGCATAAAAAGGCGAATTACTGATGGACAACCGCCGCCGAAACACCACCCAGGCGATGACAGGCTCGATTACGCCCTGTGTATGAAACCCGCCAGCGAGCGTAGCGCCGACATTCAGGCTAGGCGATGCCTGCGCCGCGCACACCCACATAGACCGAATATAATGACTGGCTCGCGGCCATGAACAGGCGATTACGCCGAGCGCCACCGAAGCAGACGTTAGCGCAGACCTCGGGCAGGCGAATGACGCCGATCGTAGCTCCATCCGGCGCGATGATTTGCACGCCAGGCCGAGCACCGGCCCAGATATTGCCATCGACATCGCAGCGAATGCCGTCGGCTGAGGTGACGCTGTCGGTACCCGGCAGCGTCAGTTGCGCATGGCGACGGCCGTTTCGAAGGCGGCTGCCGTCCACATCCCAGACCTTTATCTCCCGTCCGCTACCGGTATCAGCCACGTAAAGCTGGCTATAGTCTGGAGAAAAGCAGAGGCCGTTGGGGGCGCCAATTTCGTCCGTGACTCTGCTGATCTCGCCGTTGGCAGGGTCGACCCGGTATACCGCGAAGGGGAGCTCCGACTCCGCCTGGCTGCCTTCGTAATTGCCACGGATGCCATAGGGCGGGTCGGTAAACCAGACACTGCCATCCGGCGCCACCACGGCGTCATTTGGCGAGTTCAAGGGTTTACCTTCGAAGCTGTCAGCTATCACGGTCACGGAGCCATCATATTCGTAACGCACAACCCGGCGTCCACCGTGTTCACAGGAAATTTGCCGGCCTTCACTGTCGAAGGTGTTGCCATTGCTATTACCGGACGGATTGCGAAATTCCGTCACCCTGCCATCATCTTCGATCCAGCGAAGCTGGCGATTATTGGGAATATCACTCCATACCAAGTAGCGCCCGACACCGTTCCAGGCTGGGCCTTCCGCCCACAGCGTGCCGGTGTGATGGCGTCGAATCGGAGTGTTGAACAGAATATAGCGCTGAAAACTTCGGTCGAGGGCAATCAGATCCGGGTCCGGATATCTCAGGGGCGTCGCGCCTGACCAGTCACGGGGCTCGGCCGGCGGCAGCGCCGTCTGTGCACTAGCTAGCATCGGCAACACGGCAGTCGAGGCCATTGCTGCGGAAAGAAAGGTTCGTCGTTTCATAGGGCTCTCGTTGCCACCTTGCGTCGTGTGCTGGCGATTGTATTTTAATTGGGGTGAGCCAGATGATGCTAATCGAACCGGCAGTTAATGTCGAGATGGCGAAGATCTGCGTTGGATTATTGCGAAGTTTCTGCCTGGCTGATGATAAGGTTCGCCACCTGGGAAGGCGCCGTCACGGATCGAATTGTATGAGCTGGAAATAGTCGTTCATTCACAAATTATGTAGCAGCGGAACTAGCTGTCCCTATTCAAGCGATTACGGAATAGACGGTGGCCAACGAAAATTAAGGGCGCGTGTGCCGCATACACATGATACTGACATGACTAATAGGGATCGATGACAATTGAGAATCATTCGTATTTTGATTTGTCACCGACCCCTTTTATTGTACCTGCCAAGGAAACTTCCCTATCCACGATTTTTGAGCAAAATAGTCCAGTCATGCATTGGTCTTCCTTCTTATATGTAGTAAGGATAATTTCAATTTGTGAGAACTTGGATCGAAAAATTCCGATTTATCTAGACTTCCTGAAATTCCCTCGATAATCTTTGTGCACTTATGCGAAAAACTATTTGCCTCATTAGAAAACGAAACGACGACGAATTTTATCTTAGTAGCTGTTCGGTGCATTGAGACTGAACGGTGTGTTCTGCAATCTAGTTTGGGATCTGCCCAGCTAATTCCTAACCTACCTACCCTAAATACTAATTCCAAGACAAGTTAACTGAATATATCTGCTGCAATATCTGCTGCAATATTTTCAAAAATTTCCACTACCTGAACTGCGATTTGAGGGTTTGTTATGCTGATTCGAAAAATTGAGACTCTTAGAAATGGGCTGCCGATTTGCTTCTTGGCGCTAATTAGTCTGGTTGCTTTGCTTGTGCCTGTGCCCGTATATGCGGCGAGTGGAGAAGATGTAGGAAGCCTGGACTTAACCGGAAACTGGGCTGGCATAACGGCCATCGTTGTTTTTGTTCTCGCCTATATTCTGGTGATTAGCGAAGAGAGTATTCACCTGCGTAAATCCAAGCCGGTAATTGTGGCAGCTGGACTAATTTGGATCTTGGTTGCAATCGCTTATTCTCAGGCAGGCGATACCCATTCTGCCGAAGAGCTGGTGCGGCACAATCTTCTAGAGTTTGTCGAGTTATTCTTGTTTCTGCTGGCGGCAATGACCTACGTAAACACGATGGAAGAGCGGGGCATATTCAATCTGCTGCGCGCCAAACTCGTTTCCCATGGATATTCATTTCGTGGAATATTTTGGATAACAGGCTTGCTTGCATTTATCGTATCTCCTTTTGCTGACAATTTGACGACCGCCCTGCTTATGGCTGCGGTGGTAACGGCAGTGGGAGGAGGCAATGTTCGCTTTGTATCCATCGCCTGTATAAACGTTGTCGTTGCCGCCAATGCCGGTGGAGCATTTAGCCCATTTGGTGACATCACAACGTTGATGGTGTGGCAGGCAGGGTTCGTGGAATTTAGTGAGTTCTTTGTCCTGTTCATTCCCTCTGTAGTAAATTGGCTTGTCACTGCAGCCATCCTCAGTTTTGCTGTTCCAAAGGAGCGACCCAAGCCAATGACGGAGAAAGTAGAGTTAAAGTTTGGCGCATGGGTCGTCGTCGGACTATTTGTCGTGACAATCATCATGGCCGTTTCGTTCCATAATGTATTGCATCTGCCTCCTGTAATAGGAATGATGACCGGCCTGGGCTTTCTAAAGATGTTCGGCTACTACCTGCAGCTACGTGATATGTCACAAGCAAAGTCAGAGGTACAGCATAGCGCAGTAGCGTTGGCTAGCGATGATTCTGCTCTATTCGAAAATGCGCATCACTCAGACTTCGATGGAGTGCAGTACGAAACGACCGAGCATTCTGCTGCCGGGGCTGAAGGCAAGACCTACGATATCTACAAAAACCTGCAACGTGCGGAATGGGATACCCTCTTGTTTTTCTATGGCATCATCCTCTGTGTAGGAGGTCTGGGAGCGATGGGTTATCTGGTATTGATGTCTGAACTCATGTATGTCGACTTGGGTGCAACTAACGCAAACGTGCTGGTCGGATTCGCGTCTGCGCTGTTGGACAATATCCCTGTTATGTTTGCGGTGCTTGCGATGAGTCCGGAGATGAATCATGGTCAATGGTTACTGGTGACGCTCACAGCGGGCGTCGGTGGGTCTATGTTGTCGGTGGGATCGGCAGCTGGGGTGGCAGTGATGGGTCAAGCCCGAGGCGTGTATACATTTTTCTCGCACTTAAAGTGGAGCTGGGCAATCGCAATTGGTTACGGGGCGAGTATTTTGGCGCACTTCTATGTCAATGCCGACGCGTTCAAATAAATGGGGTCAGAGTAAAAATACAGGAGTTTGGCTTGGTTTTCTCTCTCGCCGCATCGGTCAAACCCGTCGGCCTGCCAGCTGCTCCACTTCAGTTTTATAACGCTCAGTTCCAAG
>CAJXIY010000126.1 GCA_913054495.1 uncultured Gammaproteobacteria bacterium
AGTTGGGCCGGGGTATTGCCGGCGAGTATCCCGGCATCATATATGTAAAAATCATCGCGTAGGGTAAACTCCAAAGTCGCCAGGTTGACATCGAAGCTCACCCTGGCCAATCCGGTACCAGGTACATCCACCACCGGTAGAACCACAACCGAGGCAACAGAGTCGAAACTGGCGTTGGTCTCGACTGACACCGACCGCGAATCGCCGGCGAAATTCGTCGGCCCGGGACTGATAGCTGCGCCATCACCATCGATCGCCTGCACCCCATTCTTGGGAAATTGACTGGCCGCATATTCGATGGTGGCGGTGCCATTGGCAAAATTGATGGGCCTCCTTCGGTAAAGAGAAAACCATCGGGCACCAGTAGATCCGGATTCAAGTCGGTTAATTCGGCGAATGACTCGGTGGCAATGAGCAGAATCCGGTTGCTGGTGTCTCCGCTCAGATCGTTCATCAGGATCGCAATGTTTTGCTGTTGACCGTCAGCATTCATCGCAGTTAAGACCAATCCGGCCACATCACCCTGATTCATGTCCATGGTTACCAGTTCGACATATTGAATAGTCGCATCGGCATTGGTGAATATCTCACTAATTCGCCATTGATCGAAATCTGCCGCAACCGGACCGGCGAAACCGGCAGCACCCGCCGCTACTGCCATCGAAAGTCTTCTTTGGCTGATGTTCATTGACCCTGCTCCCCTTTCCCATCTCGATTAATCTGCTACTGCAACTCCCGATTGGTCCTGATCCATCGATCGTGGCAGTGGTTTATTAGACCCTGGACTGAGAGCAAAGCTTGCAGCTGGATTTTTACTGTCAGCCACTACCTGTAAGGCTTGGTCTGGGTTATGCTTGCGGGCTTTTGCAACACACTGCTTAATTTACGTTTTCCCGCAACGATGCCCAAGACTGAACCCAACTATTCACCCCAGCAAGTCGAAGCCAGCGTCCAGCGCTATTGGCACGAGCATGACAGTTTCATTGTGACCGAAGATCGTTCCCGGGAGAAGTTCTATTGCCTGTCGATGTTTCCCTACCCGAGCGGCAATCTGCACATGGGTCACGTCCGAAATTACTCTATCGGCGATGCTATAGCCCGTTACCAGCGCATGCAAGGCAAGAATGTATTGCAGCCCATGGGCTGGGATGCTTTTGGACTGCCAGCAGAAAACGCCGCCATGGAGAACAAGACCGCGCCGGCAAGATGGACCTATAGCAATATTAACTACATGCGCGAGCAGTTGCAGCGCCTGGGCTTCGCCTATGACTGGAGTCGCGAGATTGCCACCTGTAACAGTGACTACTACCGCTGGGAACAGTGGTTCTTCACGCGGCTGTTTGAAAAAGGCCTGGTCTATAAAAAGGAAGCCGAAGTTAATTGGGATCCTGTCGACCAGACCGTGCTCGCTAATGAGCAGGTTGTGGATGGCCGCGGCTGGAGATCAGGCGCAGTGGTCGAGCGCCGCAGCATACCCCAATGGTTCATCAAGATTACGGATTTCGCCCAGGAATTGCTGGACGGTCTCGATGATCTCGACGCTTGGCCGGAACGGGTCCGCACCATGCAGAGCAACTGGATCGGGCGCTCAGAGGGGGTGGAACTGGAGTTCGACGTCGCCGATGAAGACGATGACGCACTCAAGACCTTTTCGGTGTATACGACACGGCCAGACACATTGCTGGGAGTGACCTATATGGCCATTGCGCCACAACACCCACTCGCGGCGAAGGCGGCTGAATCGAACCCCGCGCTGGCGGAGTTTATCGAGGCGCAAAAAAGCGTCAAGGTAGCCGAGGCCGAATTGGCTACCATGGAAAAAGTCGGCATGGACACCAAGCTGCAGGCCATACATCCGATCAGTCAACAACGGCTGCCAATTTTTGTGGCCAATTTCGTCCTCATGTCCTATGGCTCCGGCGCCGTGATGGCGGTACCCGGTCACGATCAGAGAGACTGGGAGTTTGCAAAAAAGTACGGGCTTGAAATCAAGCAGGTGGTGCGGCCGGCATCGGCCAAAACAGATTGTGATCTGGAGCAACAGGCATTTGTTGAAAAAGGCATTCTCATTAATTCTGGCGAGTTCGATGGCTTGAATTTCAAGGACGCCTTCGACGCCATCGAAGCGCACCTCCAGGCCAAGGGTAAGGGCCGGAAAACAGTAAATTTCCGCTTGCGGGACTGGGGCGTATCGAGACAGCGGTATTGGGGCGCACCGATACCAATCATCAACTGCGAAAGTTGTGGAGCGGTTGCGGTGCCCCACAAGGATCTTCCGGTGCTGTTACCCGAAGACATTGAATTCGACGACAGCGGTTCACCTCTACCGAGGCTCGCCGAATTTTACGAAGTGAACTGTCCACGCTGTGGCGCGTTAGCTAGGAGGGAAACTGACACCTTCGATACCTTTATGGAATCATCCTGGTATTACGCACGCTATGCCTGTCGCGATCAAGATGAGGCCATGCTGGACCAACGTGCAGATTACTGGTTGCCAGTGGATCAATACATCGGCGGAATAGAACACGCAATATTGCACCTGCTGTATGCCCGTTTCTTCCACAAGCTTATGCGCAACGAGGGCTTGGTAAGCTCAGATGAGCCTTTCACCAGGCTGCTGACTCAGGGCATGGTGATTAAGGACGGCAGCAAGATGTCTAAATCGAAGGGCAACACGGTCGATCCCTTGCCCCTGATCGAGAGCTATGGTGCCGATACGGTGCGCATGTTTACGCTGTTCGCCTCACCGCCTGATCAATCCATGGAGTGGCAAGACAGCGGCGTCGTGGGTTGTCACAAATTCTTGAAGCGATTGTGGAAGATCGTGGCCGCTCATAGGCCTCGCAAACTGATTGATTTTGCAGATCTGGATTTAACCAGCGCCCAGAAACAAATCCGCTTGAAAACCCACCAGACCAGACTCAAGGCCAGCGATGATTTTGGTCGCCGCCATATGTTCAATACCGCCATAGCGGCAACCATGGAATTACTCAATACCCTGACCAGGGATTCCGATGCCAGCGATAGCGACAACGACAAGTTGATCAAGCAGGAAGCCCTGGAGACAATCATACTGGTGCTTGCGCCCATAGTTCCTCATTTTTGCCATGTGCTGTGGCAGCATCTGGGTCATGAGGGGGCGGTCATAGATGCATCCTGGCCGCTGGTGGATGAATCTGCGCTGATCCAATCCACGGTGCTAATCGTATTACAGGTCAATGGCAAGTTACGAGCCAGGATCGATGTCCAAAAAGATCTGGACCACGATGCCATGGAGCAGATCGCACTGAATCACGAGGCTATCAAAAAATATACTGACAACGGAACCGTGCGCAAAGTGATTGTAGTTCCCGGGCGATTGGTTAATATCGTAGTGAACTAGTCCGGTTATTGAATATGATCACCGTCTATCGGCTCCTCATCTTGAGCTGCGTCTCCGTAATCCTTAGCAGTTGTGGGTTTAGCCTGCGCGGCAGCGATGTGCTGTCGTCCAAGTTTCAGGTCATTCAGCTCGATATGGAACAGCCAAACAGTGAATTTTCTCGTTTGCTGCGGCGTTCTCTGGAAGTTGCGGATGTCTCTATCGAAGCGGTGGCATTGACGAATTCGGATTCGCCGGTGCTGCTGGTGAGCAACGAGAGGATCGTCAGTCGCCCGATTACGGTGAATCCTCGTGCGCGTGCGGCCCAGTACGAGATGCGTCTCTCCATCAATATCGCCCTGGGTAATGCCGAGAGATATCTCATTTCCCCGGAGACACTCATGGTGGAGCGCATTTACTTCGAGGATATCGCCAATATTGCTGGCACCCAGGAAGAAGTGGAAATCATCACCGCCGAAATGCGCCGCGAACTGGTCAACCAACTCATGCGACGACTGGAAGCGGTAGAAACCTAAGCACGCTTACAAGCATTCCCAACAATATCCGTGACCAGCAATCTCAGCAATTGAAAATAAGACCCGAACAATTACAGAGAACTCTCAGCAGCACCGACCCGGCCATCTACTGGCTGGCCGGCGATGAGCCGTTGCTGATGCAGGAATCGGCTGACCTTATTCGTCAGCATTATCGGCATCGCGACTTCCTGGAGCGAGAAGTCTTTAACGTCGATAAAAACTTCGACTGGAATCAATTTATCAATGCCACCGGCAATCTTTCTCTCTTCTGTAAGCTGAAAATCATCGAGTTACGCCTCGGCTCGGCCAGGCTGGATGATGCGGGCAAGAAGGCACTTCATAACTATGTGCAAGACCCCAATGCAGATTTACTGATCCTGATTCTTAGCCCCAAATTGGATGCCGCTGCAATCAAGACCAAGTGGTTCACCCAGATTGAGCAAGCGGGTGTGTTGCTACAAATTTGGCCGGTGCCTAGAGATAAGCTGGCTGGCTGGCTGAGTCAGAGACTTCTGCGTGAGGACATTCATGCGGATCATGATGCCATCCAACTATTAGCGGATAAAATTGAAGGCAATTTGCTGGCAGCGGTACAGGAAATAGAAAAACTGAAACTTCTGGCGAACGCCGCCCCGGGAACGTCGATCAAGCTCGATGTGAAAACTGTCATGCAGGTGGTTGCCGACAGTTCCCGCTACAGTGTTTACCACTTAGTCGATACGGCCCTGCTGGGGGATTCGCTGCGATCTCAGAAAATGTTGTCTGGCCTGCGTAACGAGGGCTTGTTTCCACTGGTAGTATTAGGGGCTATCACCCGCGAGCTTCGCGCCCTGTTGCCCATGCTGGAAAAGAAAGCACAGGGCCAGCAGCTAAACGCCATTATCCAGTCGGCACGGGTCTGGTTTAATCGCAAACAGGCCGTGTCGAAGGCACTCGAGCGGATGACGGTGACCATGATCTGGCAGTTGCTGGACCACGCTCGTCGCATCGATCAGTCCATCAAGGGGTTGTCCAGAGCGAATCCCTGGGATGAACTCAGCCTGATTCTGTTAGCCCTAAGTGGCAGCAAAACCGCCACCATGACCAAGACATCGGCGGCGACGACGAGGCTTGATCTAGGGCACCTCTAATCTAGTCCTCGGCGCACCAGCAGCGGCTGAATATCTGCGTCTCTACCCCTGAAGTTCCTGAACAAGGTCATCGCATCTTCGCTTCCGCCCCTCGATAACAGGGTGCGTCGAAAGTGATCGCCATTCTCCCGCAGTAAACCACCGTTTTCCTTAAACCATTCGACGGTATCCGCGTCCAGCACTTCGCTCCAGATGTAGGAGTAATATCCTGCCGAGTAACCGCCCATGATGTGTGAAAAATAGGGGCTTCGATAACGTGGTGGAATACTATCGAGCGCAATTCCGGCCGCGCTAAGGGCCTGCGCCTCGAAAGCCATGATCTCATCGGGACCAGGCACTTGATCCAGAGACAGTTGGTGCAAGGCCTGATCTACGATAGATGCTGCCAGGTATTCGGTGGTCGCAAAACCCTGGTTAAATTTCTGCGCCGCCAGTACTTTTTCCAGCAGCTCCCCAGGCATTGGCTGCCCGCTTTGATAGTGAACCCCATAATTTGCCATTACTTCAGGCCAGACCGCCCACATCTCGTTAACCTGGGACGGATACTCCACAAAGTCTCTGGGCACACTGGTGCCGGCGAAATAGGGATACTCGACACTGGAAAACATGCCGTGCAGCGCGTGACCAAACTCATGGAACATCGTTGTCACTTCAGAAAATGTTAACAGCGTGGGTTCACCCGCTGGTGGCTTGGTGATATTCAGATGATTCGCCACGATGGGCTGAGTATTCAACAAACTGTTCTGGGAAATATAAGCGTTCATCCAGGCACCGCCGCGCTTACTGGGACGCGCATAATAATCGGCGATGAATATTGCCAGGGTCGCCCCCTGACTGTCATAGACTTCGAAAACCCGCACATCTTCCTGATAAACCGGTAGATCTGTTCTTTCTTCGAAGCGAATGCCGTACAGTCTTTCTGCGGCATAGAACACACCTTTGCGCAGGACGTTATCAATCTCGAAATAGGGTCTTAATTCCGCCGCGTCGAAATCATAGCGTGCCGCCCGGAGCTTTTCGGCATAGAAATCCCAATCCCAGGAAGCCAGTTCGAAATCCCCGCCCTCTTCCTCGATCATCTGCTGCAGAGCCGCAGCTTCCCGTCGTGCATTCGCGGCAGCCGGTGGAGCCAGTTCGGCCAGGCGCCGATTCACAGCTGCTACACTCTGGGCTGTCTGATCTTCCAATATATAGTCCGCGTGAGTCTCATAACCCAGCAGTTGTGCGCGCTCCGAACGCAGGCGCAGCACCTTCGACAATATTTCACGATTGTCGAATTCGCCACCGTGGCTGCCTCGCGACAAGGAGGTTCGGTGCATACGCTCGCGCAGGGAACGATTCTGCAAGCTAGCCAGTGCCGGCTGGCCGCTGGTATTGCGCAAGGGGATGACATATTTCCCTGCCAGATCCCTCTTAATCGCTTCCTCTCCTGCGGCAGTAATGGTGGCCTCATCGAGGCCGGTCAATTCTTCTCGCGAGTCGACTACGATGGCCATTGCATTCACTTCGCTTAGCACATTCTGGCTGAACTGGGTTCGCAGTACCGCCAGCTCAGCATTTATCTCCCTCAGTCGTTGCTGCTGATCGGACTCGAGGGCAGCACCGGCGCGCACAAAATCCACATAGTACTGCTGCAACAGCCGACTTGACTCCGCATCCATTGTCAGCGTTTCGCGTTGCTGGTAAAGCGAGCTGATCCGCGCAAACAAGGCCCGATTTAACAATATACTGTCATTATGCGCTGCCAGGACCGGTGCCAGTTGTTGTTGCAGGGCGCGAATATCATCATTGGTATGAGCGCCGGCGAGGCTGAAGAAGACATTGCCCACGCGAGCCAGAAGTTGGCCAGACAATTCCAACGCTCGGATTGTGTTTTCGAACGTAGCTGCGGCTTGTTGGCCGGCGATGGCGTCAATTTCTAAGGTCTCCTCGGCCATGCCACGCTCGAAGGCCGGCAAATAGTGGTCATTTTTAATTTTGTCGAATTGAGGATAGTTCAGGTAGAGAGGGCTCTCGCCATAGAACGGATTTTCGGTGTTCTGGGTACTTGCAACTGCATTCACGGCCTGATTTGCTCCTGCCAGATTCCTGTTATTTTCGCTGCTTTCGGGCTCCGAACAAGCGACCAAGGTACAGCCGATACACAGGCTCAGAACGGTATTTCTCATTATCATGTTGACGGACTCATGTTGGGGAAAATGTTGCAGCGGAGTATTTCAGTTTACGCTGGAATAGGGAAGCATCTGGTTAAGAGATGTCGATATTTTCCCACCGCCGACCCTAATTCGTGGTACTGGTCAATTCCCAGGACTTATAATACCCCTGGGTTAACGCACCGGGCTTGTGCACCGTGAAAATCTGGCAATCTGCAAGAACAAGGACTCGAACAATCCAGTTGTTTCGCAACTGGCTCTTGCTGGTATGCAGCTGTTGGCTTTGTGCTAACAGCAGCCTGTGGGCAGCAGAACTCAATATCAGGGGCAATCAACTACCGGTCACCCTGGGTCAGTATCTTGACTACTTGGAAGACCCCAGCCGCGAACGTTCCATCGATGACATCCGCAGTGGCGAATCTGAGTGGCAAAGATCCAGACAGTCGATTCCCACTATGGG
>CAJXIY010000127.1 GCA_913054495.1 uncultured Gammaproteobacteria bacterium
TGGAAGCGCGAATGGTCGCAAGGAAAGTAGGGTAGAGGAGCTTCGCCGGGAAAGTTTCTTAGGACAGGTGCGGTTACAGTAGTCGCTCCAGAATTTCTTGATAGATGGCGGACAATTGCTCCAGCTCCTGGATATTCGTGCGTTCGTTTACCTTGTGAATGGTTGCATTAATCGGCCCGAACTCCACCAGTTCTGCTCCTGCTGGGACGATAAAGCGTCCGTCTGATGTGCCACCAGTCGTGGATCTTTGCGGGGTCTTACCAGTAATGCTCTCGATGCTGTCACAGACCAGGTCGACGAGTTTGCCGGATGCGGTCAGGAAGGGTTGCCCGGATAACTGCCAGTCGATGTCGTAGTCGAATTTGTCCTGTTTCAGGCCGTGCTCATCCAGACATGCCGCGACCCGTGCTTTTATGGCATCTTCATCGAGTTCCGTAGAAAACCGCAGATTAAATTCGACCTCCATCACTTCTGGAATCACGTTGTTGGCACCGCAGCCAGCTGTGACAGTCGATATTTGAAAGCTTGTGGGCGGGAATGAGGCATTGCCCTCATCCCATTGTATCGCCGCCAGCGCACTCAATGCGGGCATGCCCCGGTGAATAGGGTTGGCAGCCAGTTGAGGATAGGCGATATGGCCCTGTACACCACGGATTTTTAACTTGGCGTTGAGTGAGCCACGTCGGCCGATCTTGATGGTGTCGCCCAGGGTCTCTACGCAGCTGGGCTCACCCACTACGCAGTAATCAATCTTGATCTCCCGTGCCTGCAGCGCATCCATCACCGCCTTGGTGCCATCTATGGCTACGCCTTCTTCATCGCTGGTAATCAGGAAGGCCAGTCGGCCCTTCAAGGTACGGCTGGCGAGTACGCGTTCGGCGGCCGTGACCATTGCTGCCAGGGAGCTTTTCATATCGGCGGCGCCACGACCATAGAGGTGGTGCTCGTGCTCGGTGGGAGTAAACGGGTCGAATTGCCATTCGTCGATCGGTCCCGGCGGCACCACGTCGGTGTGTCCTGCGAACACCAACAGGGGACCGTCGCCGGCGGAGACCGCCCATAGATTGGAAACATCTCCGAACGGCAGGAATTCCACTTCGAAATCCATGGCGGCGAGTCGGCTGGCTATGAGCTGCTGGCAGCCACCATCTTCGGGTGTAATCGATGGCAGGGCGATGAGTTGTTTCGCCAGGTCGAGAGTAGGGGACATTTTGTTCCTGGTCAGAGGTTTCCTAGTTATGACTGTGCAAGTCCTGGTTGAGCTGGCTGGTAGTCTTCAGGGGCATGCATTCCACCGCGCCGGAGAGAGAGTTGCGCCGATAGAGCAGATTTTTCTGGCCGCCCAATTCTTTGGCCTTGACCGTTTTTTGCAGTTCACCGTTGGCATCGAGCAGTCTGACTTTGGTCCCTGCCGTGACATAGAGTCCGGCCTCGATAATGCAGCCATCGGCGAGTGGAAATCCGATGCCGGCATTGGCACCGATGAGGCAATTCCTGCCCACGGATATAAGTTCCCTGCCACCGCCCGAGAGCGTGCCCATGGTGCTGCAGCCTCCGCCCAGATCGCTGTTTGCTCCCACCATCACCCCGGCCGAGATACGGCCTTCGATCATGGCGGGACCTTCGGTGCCGGCATTAAAATTGACGAATCCTTCATGCATGATGGTGGTGCCCTCACCGAGATAAGCCCCCAGCCGTACCCTGGCTGTGTGAGCGATACGGACACCCGTGGGCACAACATAGCTCGTCATCCGGGGAAATTTGTCCACCGACATGATTTCCAGGCTGAGGTACTGCAGGCGTGCCTCCAGTTGTCGACCGGGCAGGTCGATCAAGTCGATGGCGCCTTGGTTAGTCCAGGCGATGTTAACGAGAACACCAAACAGTCCCTCGAGATTCAGGGAATTCGGCTTGGCGAGTCGGTGGGACAGCAGGTGCAGCTTCAAATAGGCTTCGGCAACCGAGGCAGGCGGCGAATCGCAGTCGAGCAGACAGATAATCACCAGCTGGGGGCCGGCAGCCAGACGCTCCAGCAAATCGGCGGTCGCGGCCTGGTCGCACTCGCGCAGTGCTTGCACTAACTGCTGCTGGAGTTCACTATTGAGTTCGACACAATAGTTGGATCCGGTTTTCAATCCGCAGACACTCATCACCGCGTCCGTAAGCGACCTTGCCGGATAAATTTCTGGTTGCGGGTAATAAACCTCGATGATCTCGCCATTGGAATTGGTCGTTGCCAAGCCAAGGCCAAAACCAAGAGCTGCTGTGTCACTCATTAATCAGAAGCTCCCAAATTTCCTATACCTGGTTCTTGCGCAAAGGCTTCATGCATTTGTTTTTCATTGAATCCCAGCACCCAGATGGAATCTGTCTGTATCAATGGGCGTTTGATGATCGAGGGTAGTCGCTGCATTAACTCGATCGCGGATTCTGTGTCCAGCGAGCTTTTTTCCGCATCCGATAACTTGCGCCAGTTAGTGCCTCGAGTGTTTACCAGATCCTGCCAGCTAAAATGTTCGAGGAATTGTCTTACCAGATCGGCAGGGCAGCCCGCTTTTTTGTAGTCGTGGAATTCAAACTCGAGCCGGTGTGACCTCAGCCATTTCCTAGTCTTTCCGATCGTATCACAGTTGGCTATGCCGAAGAGTCTAATCATATAATGCCTGTGCGTAGTGACTTCATCCCGAGCATCTCAGGCTGCAAGCCGAGCTTCCAGCTGTGATTTTATTTCATCGAGCAAGGTATCGACCGCAGTGGTATCCGTAATTGCTTGGCCGCGTGCGTCGGTTACAAAAAACAAATCTTCCACTCTCTCCCCCAGCGTCGTAATGCGGGCGTCTTTCAGATGAACGCCATTATCCACAAATATTTTGCCGACACAGGCTAGTATTCCAGGCTGGTCGGGACAGTTTACCTCCAGGGTGGAATAGTTCTTGTCCGCTGTATTGATCAGGTTCGCTTCCACCCGCTGGCCGAAGTACTTCTCCTTGCGGGTGCGGCGAAAGCGGGCCGGTTGCAGCGGTTTGTTGCCGGCAGTGAGCGATGCGACCAGGACCGATTTCACTTCCGCCAGGCGCTTCGGATTACGACCGATGGGACGGCCGGTGTTTTCGAGCACGGTGAAGGTATCCAGGCAATAGCCATTGGCCGATGTGAAAATCCTGGCCCCGAATATATTGAGACGGAGTCGTTCCAGTGCGGCGGTGGTGTTGGCAAAAATAAAATCACTGTTGGTGGTGTAAATGAAAATCTGGGTTGCACCTTCCACCGTGTTTTCAGAAATTTCCTTTATTGAAACCAGGGGGTCCTCATCCGCAAAATTGATTATTGCCTCCGTATGCCAGCTTATGTTGGCGGCGGATTCCCTGACGAAGTATTCGTCATCTGCATTGGACCAGATGTCTGCTATTTGATGGGAATCGAAGCCATGATCGGTCAGCTTGCGAAGCGCGGTTTCTTTTTTGTCTGCTATTCGTTCTTCCCTGGCAACCGGGTTTTCCAGTCCCAGGCGCAGAGCTCGCTTAGTATTCAGGTAGAGTTGGCGCAGCAGGGTGGCGCGCCAGCTATTCCACAGTTCTGGATTGGTCGCCCTGATATCGGCAACAGTCATTGCATACAGATAGTCCAGATGCAGCTTGTCGCCCATGATCTTGGCAAAATCGTGAATAATTTCCGGGTCGCTGATGTCCGTGCGCTGGGCCGTCATCGACATCAGCAAATGTTTGTCCACCAGCCAGCACACCAGTTTGCTGTCCCAGTCACTGAGGCGGTGCCTTTCGCAAAAAGCCGCTGCATCCGCCATGCCGAGGGTGGAATGATCCCCGCCGCGACCTTTGGCTATGTCGTGGTACAGGCCCGCGATGTAGAGCAATTCAATCTTGGGCAAATTGCGTGCGATGTGCGCCGCCACGGGAAATTTTTCTCCGGCATCGGCACGCAGAAATCGTCGCATGTTTTCAATTACCTGCAGCGTATGTGCGTCGACCGTATAGATATGAAAGAGATCATGCTGCATCTGCCCGATGATCTGCCCAAACTCCGGCAGATAGCGCCCCAGAATGCCGTATCTGGACATGCGCCGAAGTTGCAGGGCGACCTTGTGCGGTGAGCGGATCAGATCCATAAACAATGTCACGTTAGGTATATCATGACGATATTCATCGTTTATAAGGCGTCGGTTGTCCCGCAACAGTCGAATCGTAGATGCCCTGATGCCTTCGATGTCGGGGCGTTGCGCCATCAGCACGAAAATCTCGAGGAGGGCAAAGGGGCAGCGCTCAAACACATTCGCAGAAAGCACTTCGATATATCCGTTGCGGACCTGAAATCGATTGTTGATAGGGTCGATTTTTTCTTTTTCACCCGCGCGCAGGATGGCTTCATCGAGATGCTGCAACAGGACATCGTTGAGAGCTCGCAGATTCGCCACCACCCGGTAGTATTGCTTCATCAATTTCTCGACGCCGAGGCTTTTTTCATCATCCTTGTAGCTGAACAATTTCGCCAGTTCCCGCTGCTTGTCGAATAACAAACGATCTTCACGGCGACCCTCGAGCAGGTGTAAGCCATAGCGTAACTTCCACAGAAACTGTTGGCCCTTGTTAAGCATGGTTTCTTCAGATTCTTTAAGAAACCCAAGTTTCACTAGGTCCTTGAATGAACTCGAACCGAAGTGGCGCTGGGCAACCCAGGCGATGGTCTGGATATCTCGCAGTCCACCGGGCGAGTTTTTAAGATTGGGTTCCAGGGCATAGTCGATATCATGGTATTTCTGGTGCCGACGAATCTGCTCATCCCATTTCGCTCTGAGGAATTTTTTTGTTGGCCATACGCCCTTGTCTGCGTTGCGTCGGTACATCTCAATTTGCAGGTCGGCTGGACCGATGATGGTCCGCGATTCCATGAGCGCGGTAGCGATGGTGATATCGCCAATGGCTTCCTGTCTGCACTGTTTGATGGATCTGACACTCTGGCCTATTTCCAGGCCGATGTCCCACAGCAGCGTTGTGAAGGTACTGATGCAGTTTCTGTATTTTGTGTTTCTGTTCCTGCGCGTCAGTATCAGGATGTCGATATCGGAGTGGGGCAGCAGTTCACCACGTCCATAGCCCCCAACCGCCACTAGGGAAATATCTTTTGCATCGGGCCATTGCTGTTGTAGCCATGCCAGGCTAAGGATCTGGTCGATCACCCAGGCTCGGCCCCGGACGATGTCGGTAATATTCAGGTTTTCCCTGTAGCGTGTATCCAAAATGGCGCTGGCTTTTCGGATCGCTTCCCGGTACAGGGGGATTTTATTGCGCGAAGTCGCCAGTCTGGTTTCCAGATCTTCGATATCCAGCAGGGAAATCTCTTCCCTCAGCTCACTCGCGATGGGGGAGCCGGCGGTGGCGGGCTTGAGCAGGCTCACAGCTGTTCGTCGGAGCGCAGGGTAAGTATTTCACAGCCGTCGCTGTTTACTGCCAGGGTATGTTCCCATTGCGCGGATAGCCGGCGATCCTTGGTGGTGACGGTCCAGCCGTCCAGATTCGAGAGCTTGGTGTAGCGGGACCCGGCATTGAGCATGGGTTCGATGGTAAAGGTCATGCCTGCTTCGATGCGGGTGCCGGTATTGGGCTTGCCGTAATGCAGCACCTGTGGTTCCTCGTGGAATATCCTGCCGATGCCATGGCCGCAATACTCCCGCACGATAGAGTAGTTGTGGGCCTCGCCGTGTTGCTGGATGACATGGCCGATATCGCCCAGGGTAATGCCGGGTTTCACCAGGTCGATGGCCTTGTACAGGCATTCCTGAGTGATTCTGATCAGCCGTTGTGCGTGGGCTGGAACCTCGCCGATTGCGAACATCTTGCTGGAGTCACCGTGAAACCCGTCCTTGATCACCGTGACATCGATGTTGATGATGTCCCCGGATTTCAAGATCTTGCTGTCGCTGGGTATGCCGTGGCAGATAACCTGGTTTACCGATGTGCAGATTGACTTGGGGAAACCATTGTAATTGAGCGGGGCGGGGATGGCCTGCTGCTGTTCGACGATATGCTGGTGGCAGATACGATCCAGCTCACCCGTGCTGACACCCGCCTGCACATGGGGGCCGATCATTTCCAGCACCTCGGCGGCCAATTTGCCGGCGACGCGCATTTTTACGATGTCTTCGGCGGATTTGAGTTGAATAGTCATGATGGTTCGGTGCAGGGATTGACAAAAGCTGGCTATTGTAAAACAGCAACTACTTTTATGACAGATTATTGGCCTCGATAGGCCGCCTGACATGCCATTTCCGCCTCGGCGGCGTTCGCCGCATCGCTTTAACTGCGCCCTGGATTGTGGTATAAAGCGGCGCGCTTTTGCGGCAACTGTAAATCTGCCCCTTAGCGCAGACTAAACCAACTAACTTTTAACATAACGTCGCACATACACCGTCACATGTGTTCTGGGTGCCTCGCCGATGATTTCTATCAGCAGGGTTGATCCATGGGGTGTATGGAGGCCTAACCCGAACCGAAGGATACAACATGACCGTAAGCATGAAAGAAATGCTCCGTGCAGGAGTGCATTTCGGGCACCAGTGTCGCTACTGGAACCCAAAAATGGAGCAATATATCTTTGGCTCCAGAAATAAAATCCATATTATCAACCTCGAATATACTCTCCCCGCGCTGAATTCGGCCCTCGATGCAGTCATCGAACTGGCTGACAAGAAGAAGAAAATCTTGTTTGTTGGCACCAAGCGTGCTGCCTCGAAATTGGTGCGACAGGAGGCGGAACGAGCAGGTATGCCCTACGTCAACCATCGCTGGTTGGGCGGCATGCTCACCAATTACAAGACCATTCGCGGCTCCATCAAGCGCCTGAAAGAGCTCGAGACCCAGGAAGCGGATGGTACCTTCAGTAAACTGACCAAGAAAGAAGCGCTAATGCTGACCCGTGCTAAGGCGAAGCTTGAGCGCAGCATTGGTGGTATTAAGGATATGGGGGGGCTGCCTGACGCCCTCTTCGTAGTCGATGTCGATCACGAACGCATCGCGGTCACGGAAGCGAATAATTTGAAGATCCCTGTTATCGGCGTGGTGGACACCAATAGCAATCCCGATGGCATCGATTTCGTCATCCCCGGTAACGACGATGCCATCAGGGCGATACAATTGTACACCACCGCAATCGCAGACGCCTGCCTGCTAGGCCACGCTCGCAGTGTGCCTGCTGTCGGCGATAGCGAATTCGTGGAAATTGACGAGCAAGCGGCGGAGGCCCCGGCGGAAGTTGCCGTGGAAGCAGAGTCAGCCGACCCAGCTCCAGTAGCAGCAGCCGACGATGTGCCGGCGGCTGCAAGCGCGGATGCGGAGCCTGAAATCGCGGCGGCGCCAGCGGCAGCGGAGTTATCGGAGGCGGAGCCGGTAACATCGGAGCCTGCCGAAGTTGAGGCGACCGCGGCGACAGAAGAAACTACAGTCGAAGCAGCGCCAGCAGCCAAGAAAGCGATCGCCGAGGAGGCACCTGCGGTCGAAAAAGCGCCTGCGGTCGAAAAAGCGTCTGCAGCTGAAAAAGCGCCCGCAGCTGAAAAAGTCCTTACAGCCAAGAAAGCGCCTGTGGCTGAAGAACCCCCCGTAGCTGAAAAAGCGCCGGCGGCCAAAAAAGC
>CAJXIY010000128.1 GCA_913054495.1 uncultured Gammaproteobacteria bacterium
TTAGTTTCTAGGTGTTGGCTATTCTTATTACTACTTTCTACCTTCTGCCTACCTTTCCTACCTACCTTCTACTTTATTCAGTCACTCTATCGTGATTCGGTGTTGTTGCCGCTTGCCTGGCGGTTACAACAGATCTCGAATCTTCTTGTCGATGGCCTCCCTGGCCCTGAATATTCGTGATCTTACGGTGCCTACCGGACACTCCATTACCTCGGTAATGTCCTCATAACTCAACCCGGAAAATTCGCGCAAGGTAAACGCTGTACGCAAATCCTGCGGTAATTCATCGATGGCATCCGTTATTGCCTGCTTTAGCTTATCCCGCGCCAAAGAGCCTGCGGGATCTTCTATTTCACGAAGTACCGCACCGGAATCGGCCACCTCTGCCTCATCGATATCCACATCGTTTGCCGGTGGACGGCGATTGCGAGATACCAGGTGGTTCTTGGCGGTGTTCACCGCTATGCGATACAACCAGGTATAGAAAGCGCTTTCGCCCCGGAACGAGGGCAAGGCCCGGTAGGCCTTGATGAACGCCTCCTGGCACACATCCTCCACTTCGTGGTGATCGTGCACGAATCTCCCGATCAAGGCGGCAACCCGGTGCTGGTAACGCAGTACCAACAAGTTAAAGGCGTTTTTATTGCCGCTCAATACCCTGTCAACGAGTTGTTGATCGGTATCCTCTGCCATTTGTTCCCACTCCGTTAATGCTGGGGTTTTTTACTACACCACAGGAACAAAAGCACTCATTCTCGATAATAGACACTGATTGGGTGCAAAAGTTCTGGAAAGCTATAAAATTATTACACTTTTTGTGAGTTCCATGGTGGATCGAGGGACAGATTCGTAGAATTGTGGATATACACCTTCCCGGTTTCCCCAATCGTACTGACAAATCCAATTCATTGCTGAAGTTATTTCTAAAATATTCAACAAAACCAATAAGTTATTATAAATTTCTATGACAAAGTCTACGACAGTTACAGACCAGGCATTTGATATTCTCATCATAGGCAGCGGTGCGGCGGGGTTGACCCTGGCCCTGCGCGCTGCCGATTTCGCCCAAGTCGCGGTGCTCAGCAAGGGCGACTTGAATCAGGGCGCCACGTTTTATGCCCAGGGCGGCATTGCGACGGTGCTCGACGCCGAAGACAGCATCGCCTCCCATGTCGAAGACACCCTCACCGCCGGCGTCGGTTTATGTGATCGGGACACCGTCGAGTATATGCTGGAAAATAGCGCGGAGACCATCACCTGGCTAATACAACAGGGAGTGCCATTTACCACTAACGCCGGTGCCGGCAAGAGCCGGGAGCGAACGGCAACCGACCCCTGTGATTTGAGTTCACTCCATCTCACCCAGGAAGGCGGCCACAGCCACCGTCGTATCATTCATGCCACCGACGCCACCGGCAAGGCCGTATTCGAAACGCTGCAGGCGCGGGCCCAGGCCCACCCCAACATCCACCTGATTGAAGCCTGTACCGCTGTAGATTTGGTGATACAGCCCACCAGCCAGGGCAACCGGCGCATCTGCGTGGGCAGCTACGTCCTCAACCAGCGCAGCAATAATATCGAATTGATAAAATCCCGCTTCGTGGTGCTCGCTACCGGTGGCGCCAGCAAGGCTTACCTCTACACCACCAATCCCGACGGCGCCAGCGGCGATGGTATCGCCATGGCCTGGCGGGCGGGCTGTCGGATTGGCAACATGGAGTTCAACCAATTTCATCCAACCTGCCTGTTTCACCCCCATGCCAAATCTTTCCTCATTACCGAGGCCCTGCGCGGAGAGGGGGCAAAACTGGAACTGCCGGACGGCAGTCATTTCATGGCCAAATTCGATGCCAGGGCAGAGCTCGCGCCCAGGGATATCGTCGCCCGTGCCATCGATCATGAAATGAAACGGCTGGGCTGTGATTGTGTGTTTCTGAATATCAGTCATCGATCCGAGCAATTTCTAAAAACTCACTTCCCCACTATTTACTCGCGCTGTCTCGAGTTCGGCATCGACATTACCCGGCAGCGTATTCCCGTGGTTCCCGCAGCACATTACACCTGCGGCGGTATCGTCGTGAATCGACGTGGAGAAACCGATATAGGCAATCTCTATGCCATCGGCGAGACCAGCTTTACCGGCTTGCACGGTGCCAATCGCATGGCCAGCAATTCCCTGCTCGAATGTTTCGTGGTCGCCTTCGGTGCCGCCAGGGATATCGAGAGCAAAATCGAGGGGGCGCCGTTCGCCGATCATATTGCACCCTGGGACGCGAGCCGGGTGACCGATTCCGACGACGAAATTCTGATTTCCCATAACTGGGATGAACTGCGTCGTTGCATGTGGGATTTCGTCGGCATCGTCCGCAATGACACTCGACTGCATCGCGCCCAGCGGCGTATCGAGTTACTGCAACAGGAAATCCAGCAATATTACCGCGAACATCGCGTCAGCAATGATCTGCTGGAACTTCGCAACCTGGTGCTGGTCGCAGAATTGATCATTACCAGCGCACTGCAACGCAAGGAGAGTCGGGGGCTGCACTTCAATCTGGACTATCCGCAGATGGATGCCGTGGCAACGAATACGATACTCAGTCCCGGGAAAACCAGCCTGAAAGCCAGAGCATCACTGTATTATTCAGAGGTGCCTTAGCAGTTAAATCTCAGATAACGGCGCAGACGGCGATCTTCGACGTCACTCAAGGTATCTGGCCAGATGACCACGCGAATCGGGCGCCTGGGTCGGCTACCCGTCGCCGGCACCGGCCTGAAATTCAAGACCATCAGGAACTCGCTGAAGAAACTCAGCCACGGCAGATCGACTTCCACTATCCTGTCGCCATAGCGTAGTTCGCTGTGACCGCTACTCAGTGCGATCGAGTGAATTCGCCGGCGGCGGCCCCCACAGGGCTCGCTGAGCAGAGAAATTAGACTCAGGAGGAGCCGATGCCGAATAAGGCCAAGATCACGGAAACCAGATCGCTGAGCGTCAGGGCGAATAGTGCCGTCAGGTGACAACTCAATCTAAAGCAAAATTCGACACGGGAGTACCGCAACTGTAGATCAAGCATGATGGCGCCACTCGAGGCCGGGTTAAAACAGTTGATCAGAGTTACCCAGTCTAGGAAGTTTGTCGCTTATATGCCAAAATTTTCGCAATAATCGAGCCGAAGCGCTCGTCTGCCGGCGCCTGTCGCCCCATCAGCCATGAGAATAAATCCTGGTCCTCCTGCTCTAACAAATCGCTGTATAGCAGTTGATCCTGGTAGGTGAGCGTCTCAAATACTTCCTGCGTGAACGGCACCAGCAGCAGATCTAGTTCCAGCATGCCACGGCGGCTATGCCAAAATATTTTTTGCTTGTTGAATTCCTGCATATAATAGCTGTCTATGGTGGGGACTGGTTGCATTGGGAAGTATGCTCAATTTTATAGCTGCTTGCGAATATCGCCGGGCTGGCTGTGTCAATTTCTGTCGGGGGGTTTATTGAATGTCGGTTATCGAGTTGGATCACTACCAGTTTGTTCGAGTCAGCGGTGCTGACACCCTTCAATTCCTGCAGGGGCAACTGAGCTGCAATCTGGACAATCTCAGCGAGGAACTCAGCCTGCGTGGTGCGATCTGCAATCTCAAAGGCCGAGTCGTCGCGGATTTCAGGGTCGTGTTGGACGCCGAGGACTGCCTGCTGCAAACTGCCGACGGCTCAGCCCAGGCCATCGTAGCAACGTTGGCGAAATATGCCATGTTCTCAAAGGTCGAAATCTCTATTGAGACGAACCATCTGCCACCTTGGGGACTGCTGGGCGAGGACTCGGGCAAACTACTGCTGGCCGCTTTCGACGCCTGCCCGGCTGCAGACGACCAGGTGATCGACACCGGCGGCGTCAAAATAATAAGGCTTGCCGGTGTGCAGGCGCGTTATGAGCTGTGGTTTACTGGAGAGGCAGGCACGGTGGAGGGAGTTACCGACGCAGGTACTCGGGAGCGTGAACATCCGGTGGCGGCGACAAGCTTGCTCGAATCCGACTCTAAAGCTTCTCCTGGGGATTGGGCGCGACAAGACATCCTCGCTGGCATCGTCCATGTCGCCCCGGCGCAGAGTGAATCCTACACACCACAATTGCTAAATTACGATACCTCTGGCGTGATCGATTTTAACAAGGGTTGTTATACCGGTCAGGAAGTAGTCGCTCGCATGTACTACCGTGGCAAGGCCAAAAAACGGCTGTACCTACTCTCCAGCGACACAGAAATTCAAGCCGGTGATAGCGTTACTCAGACTTATATAGGCAGGGAAACTCAGGCAGACATTGTTACGTTTAGCAATGGATCGACGGCCGATGCTGATTCAAATCTGTTATTGGCGGTGTTGACCGCAGAGAATGTCGCTAATGGAGGCAAGTTTTCACTGGCCGCAAATCCACAGGCGCCTCTACAAGTTCTGGGACTGCCCCACTCCAGCCCCGACGAAACCTAAGCTCGGGCGAGAACGGAATCTAGAGAGGCTCCACATCTTCGCAACGGGTAAACGAATCCCAAATGCCTTCCATCAACCAGGGATTAACATTTTCAAGCATTTGCATCAGGTCGACTCGCTGTCTCACGACCTGCTCCGATAGTTGCTCATGTTCGAGGATTTTGATGTTTACGCACAAGGCATCGGCGACGGTGATAAAGTACAGGGTCGAATCGGGGCGGTGTTTTAATTCACGACGTTTTAATTCACGACGACGTATCGAAGTGATTCCATACTCGGCCAACTTCGCCAGGCAGAGATCGATTTCATCAAAGCCAACGCCGAATTGCAAAGGCACCAGACCTTCGATTTTTTAACTCGGCACCGGACTGCGCCCGCGCCTCATAAAAATCCTGAAATTGAACGACTACTCCCATGACCTTGTCCTTTTGTCGTTATGGGGGATCACCCTGCCTGCCCGAATTAAAACCACGACACTACCGGTTCAGCAGCAGCTCATGGATTCTGCCCCCAATCGCGATATATGGTCAACATATTGATTTTAATAAGGAATTTTTATGCAGTATTCGATTTTACGATTACTGAATACTGAAATCCTGGAGCAGAATTCAGTATTGAAATTCCGAGAGCGGGTCAACATGGGTAGATCTGTAGGAATTTTCCTTACATAAGTTCTGTGGTTGAATTTATGGTGGCAGGGTTAAGGCGGGCAAAAATAAGGGTCAGGTCTTGCATGTTAGCGTGGGAGTTATGAAACGCTAACACGCAAGACCTGACCCTGAATTCCCCAGATTCCCTTCCCAGGGGTGCATCGATGTGGCACTACGCGTAAACTACTTTTTTCGCTATATTCCGGAATATTGAGTTTGACTGTTAATTTGCATTCAAATTTGACCCACGATTTGCAGAATTAGTTGACCCGGCCAAACTGGGTAGATTCAGGGCTTAGCGGCATTGTTTGCAGGTCAATATTCAATACAAATATGCGGGATTAGTGGGTTAATTTTAGATGCAATTCAACACACTTGGAGTTCTTTCTTGTTCATAATCTGCCTATCCTCACCCATTATCTGGGTTAATAATAGACAGTTACACAGAATTAATTACAGTCTCAGACGCCGTTCAGTTATTACTGATATTCAGCCTTGCTTCCGTCCACAAGCCGGCATTATAACTAGAGTATTTTTACTCTGGCTCCTTTGATATGGACTTAAATGGAGATAGCTTTTGTCCTACTTACTACTCAGGTCCAGCGGCTTGAGCTCACCCGGAATGCGAGGGAATGTTCCAGGAGCGATTGTGAAAGACCGACATCGCCCAACGCGCGAACTTGTTGACTCCCGCGATGTGATTGCGGTCGTGCAGAGTCAGAACCATAATGAACAGGTACACGAACACAGGCCGTGTTCGCGAATTGAGGTTGACGATGGTGAACATTGTGGTTCCCAAATCCCCGAAATAGCCATATTGCAGCACGTCCTTGAGGGCTTGCGCGGGCACATTCAGGGTGAAACTTCCCGCACCGCCTCCTCGAGTAACACGGCCGGTCCACGGACTAAAGTGCAATTCCAACTCGCGAATACGAAAGCCTACCCCCCTTGGAAACAAGATAGCCGCCATCCAACGAATGACACGCATCTTCTTTTCGAGCCGCTCGATGTCGGCGTCGGTAATTTCCAGCACGTCATCCCGGTGTTCCTGTGCAGTTACCTTGTCGAGCTGGCTGCGCCAATCCTCGTTATAGTCCTCGGGTCGTACGTAGGTTTCGTCTCCCGAGCCGAGATCGAGCGTAGTATACGGATGCAACAACGTGGTCTGTGTCGCCCAACCGTCCCTCAAATCTTCGAAGGACACCTTGAAATCGTTCGCCCACTTCGAATCGCTACGTAGGAACACAGCCTGACTTGCGAACGGCATGAAGTAGGTCGCAGCCAACACGTCACAAATACGATTGATGTGGCGGACATAGTCGATCTTGTTTTTCATGTTAATCCGCTGCGCGTTGCGCATGAAACTATTGACTATACTGGCGGGCGAATAGCTGCTGAGTACAACGCGAGTTTTTCCCTCGGGCAAAAAGTCGTCGGCGAATCGGCGGAGGTGGCGCAGGTGTCGCATCGAGGGCTTCGAATCGTTGAGATTGAATACGAGCGCTTCGGGGGTATCCACAAGGAGTACGCTGTCGTCGTTCCATAGCGAGATACTCAGGATTCGTACCGCCGGACTTAGCTCGCGCCATTGCAAGGAAGTCAACGACTCCGCGGTAAACTCGTGCTCTTGCAAATAGATAAGCATTCGGTTTTCGGGAAGATCCGGGCTCAGAAAGAGGGGTTTCTTGCCGAGTTTTCGAAGCGAAGGTGGATGAAAGTGGTCTGGATGTTCGTGCGTAATGTACGCGAATTTCACTGCGGACAAGGCCGCTATTTTTTCTTGGGTCGGATAATTCTGAAGCCACCAGCTTCGCCAATATGTAGAGCCGACAAGCCATGGATCGGTCAGCAGGAAGGGTTGTCCGTCGTCATCGGTGAGCAGCGTACAGGCATGGCCAAGTGTTTCAAGTTTCATTCGTCTTTCGCATAGGTTTAATAATAGGGGACAGAGAAAAATTTACAGTACTGTATATTTACTCTGATCTCATTTATCCTTTGCTTTCAAAGAGCCCGAGACTCAGGCACCCGCCGTACAATCTTTTCCCCTGCCTGCTTTCCCAACAGCAGGTAGATCAGGCCATCATAGCCCACCTCGATGTCCCTGATCCTCGTCAGACTCTTGATGAGCGTTTCCTTATGAACAAGTTGATTGTCCGAGTATAAGTAGAATAAAAGCTATCTCTACCTAAATCCACACGTTCCTCTTCAGGAAATATCAACCTACTTGCTCCATAAACCGTTGGAGATTACCTCAAAAGCCTTACGACATTGGCCAATCTAACGGTTTATTCGCCTTCAGAGTACGCGTTTTGGAGCTCAATTTGAGGGTTTTCTGGAAAATCCCATCCGTCTGGTTTGGGTCGGAAGCGGTCAGTCAGCCCTTACACGTCAGAACCCCATTAAATGTCTGCTATACCCCCGTAAGCGGACGCTCCAGGGTTGTATCCCGTCAGCCCTAGTTGGACATAATCCCCTAATTGCCTAAGAGACAGT
>CAJXIY010000129.1 GCA_913054495.1 uncultured Gammaproteobacteria bacterium
CTGGATCTATATCAATTCGACGTGGTGAACACCACCAATCTGCAGTTCGACCTGAGCTCATCCCAATTCGATACCTACCTGTTGCTGGTGGAGATATTGCCGGACCAATCTCTGGTAGTCTGTTGCTGGAGAATGACGACCGCTCCGAATCCAGCACCGATTCCCGCATCCAGCAATCACTGCCACCCGGCACCTACTGGATAGGTGTCAGCAGTTTCTTTGAAGACGAAACGGGGGACTACAGCCTCGACATCACAGTAGTTCTTCCCTGACCACGCGGAGATTGGTGATGACCCGAGTTATCAACAATCCGAGCTGTTAGTCTACCGCCATTAACACCGTGCCGACGCGCTTGGGCACCTGACCCACCGGAATCACAGCGACTGTTTCCATACGCTCCACATCCACCGCATAGGTTACGTGGTCGCCAGCTGCGCCGATATAAGCGGTTTTGCCATCCGGGGTAAACGTAATCCACTCCGGGTGCTGCCCAACAAAAATTTGGCCAACCGGTTCCAGTTCAGGCAGAGAGTATACATAGGCATGGCTATAGACCTTGCTGGTAGCCCAGACAGTCTTGCCATCAGGGGGAACACCCAGGCCATGTGCTGGCGCGCCCTGTAGTCCATCATAATGAGCTTCCTGGCCCGGTATCGCAGGAAGTTCTACGCGTGCAACCTCCGCCTGCAGGGCAAAATCCACCACTGCAAAACCATGGAAGCCAGAGAGTTGCACAAAAATACTCTTGGTAGAACCATCGGCATTGGTGCTGAAGGTCATGGGTCTAATGCCGGCGTCCATTTCCAGCTCCCACACCACTTCATCGGTGGCGGTATCGATTACGTTGATAGTTCTGGTCTGAATAGAACCAGCCACCGCGTACCTGCTATCGGGTGTCACATAAACATTATGTATTGCGCCGTTAACGGGTACAGTTTTGATCTTTGTCATGGATGCTACATCGATAATATCTACGGAGCCCGGCATCTGCATGATGGCGACATACACCTTGCTGCCGTCGCTGGTTATTCCCACATTATTCGGACGGCCACTGAGTGGTATCCGGCGTTTCACCCGCAAGGTTCTCGCATCCACGATGTCGAGGCTGTGCAGGGACTCATTGGTGATATAAATCTGGGAACCATCCGGTGCACCGACGATGCCGTGGGGAATTTCGATGTCGGTAATCTTGCCCACTATCTCGTTGGTAACCGGGTCGATGATCGAGGAGTTGTCCCCGGCGGCATTGGTCTGGATTATGCGTACGACCACATCAGATGGCGTGCGCCTATGGGTAGCACCGGCAACCCAGTCCGCCATGATGCGCCATTCCGGATCATACTGGGAGGGGAAATGTTTACCGCCACCATGGAAGGGGTCGCCTCCCGCAGCTACCGCCAGAGCGTGGGTCAGGAACCGACTCTGGAGGGGGTCCGCACCGGGCAAGACAAATTGACTGGCGGATTCAAAATTCATACGAGACTGCTCTTCGGTGAAGAACAATCGATGCTCTTCGAGTGCCTGAATTCTGAAACCGCTGCTGCGAGTATGACATTGAATACAGCGGATATTGCCATCTCTCTTGGCGAGAAATACAGGCTGAACTTCATTCTTGAAATAATCGAAATCCAGCTCAATGCCGTTCTGTTGCGCCAGGGCCGAAGCGCCGAGCAATCCTAAAAACACTGAACCAATCATTCTTGCAAAGATAAGTCGTCGCATTTGACCGACCTCCTCTTGTTGGGAGTTGTAAGACATTCCGCCTGGCAGCTTAGATTAGCCTACAATATAAAGCAACCGAGGGCGCTCAGCGCAAGGGCTGCATGGCGCCGGCCGGGGGCAGGCCGCCGGCAAAAACCTTCAGATACACACGCTCCTCATTGAAGGCCTGGCGAAACTGCGGGCTCATGAAATAACTGCCCGATGCCTCGCGAGTATCGGGTCCCAGCATGTTGAGCACTACCGGACCGGCTAATTCGGCACCGGCCTCCTCTTCGATTACCAGGGTAACGGCGTAGACGGCCGCGGTGTTGCCGGCACCCAGTGCCAGCTCGTAATGCAGGCGATTCGTCAACACATCGAATTCGAAGCCGCCATCTAGGTCCACCCCAGCGCGCCGGAAAGACAGGCTCACGCGGGTGGTGGCTGGCGCCAGTCCTGCCTCCAGGGCCGGTGTCGTCGATGGCGCCTGGCGGGTCCGCAGTGCCCGTTCATAGGGATAGGCAATCGCCAGCAGTCGTGGATCATCGAAGAACGTGCCTAATAATTCCATGCCAATAGGCAAGCCATCGTCGCTAAATCCGGCTGGCATCGAAAGCGCCGGTAAGCCGGCATTGGCGGCGATACTGCAGTTATTACCGGGCTGGGATTCACCGATGAAGACCTGGGTCTCGCCAATCGGCGGGTAGACGATCGCATCCAGATCGTTGTCGGCGAACACCGTCTCGATGGCTTGACGTAGCACCAGGCGAGTCGCCAGCGCAGCTTGGTAGCGCTCTTCATTCAGCTCTGCGTCTCGGCTGCGAGTCAGTACACCACGAACGGCTTGGTGGAACAGACCAAGGTCGACGATGTCGGCGAGACTGTGTACGTCCGGGCTCGTGAATGTGGACAGATACTGGTTCAGATCGACGCGAAATTCATGACCGATAACGCCAGAACCGGAAATCAGGGAACCCAGTTCGGGAATTTCCACATCGATGATCTCTACACCCTGGCCCTGATACCATTCCAGCGCGCTCTCAATGGCAGCTTGCACATCGTTGTCTGCGCGCTCCATGTAACTGCTCAATCTGCCGATGCGTAGACCACTCAAGTCGACTGTGCGCAGCTGCTCCTGAAAGCCAGGTAACCCACTGCCATTTATTATCCCCGTGGCCTCATCATTGGGATCATAGCCCTTGACGATATCCAGCACGATGGCCAGATCTTCGGCACTGCGGGCTAGAGGACCAGCCACATCCTGGGTGTGGGACAGGGGCATGACGCCATAGATACTGGACAGGCCCTTACTCGGTCTGAGACCGATCAGATTATTGAAAGCCGAGGGGATTCTGATGGAGCCACAGGTATCGGAGCCCAAGCCAATGGCGCCAAAACTGGCGGCGACGGCAGCCCCGGTGCCGCCACTCGATCCCCCGGGTACCCGACGAATATCATAGGGGTTGCGAGTCTGACCCAACAGGGAGCTAACGGTGGTGATGCCATAGGCAAATTCGTGGAGATTGGTCTTCGCCAGAATGATGGCGCCGGCCGCTATTAATTTATCGACCTGGGTGGCATTGACCGTGGGTCTGAAATTCGCCAGTGCCACCGAGCCACCGGTGGTTGGCATACTGACGGTGTTGTAGTTGTCTTTTACGACAATGGGAATGCCATGTAACAGACTGCGGGCACCGGAAGCTTCGCGCTCCGCATCCAGTGACGCGGCCAGCTCCATGGCTGCGGGATTGATGCGAATGATGCTGTTAATGGCGGGACCTTGCTTGTCGTAAGCCTGGATGCGAGCGAGATACTGGACCACCAATTCCGTAGAGGTGATTTCCCCCCGCTCCAGCGCAGTCTGAAGTTCAGTGATACTCGCCTCGAACACGTCGAAGCCAGTCTGGGCGGAAGCATTGTTGAGCAGAGAAAATAGAAGCAGGGTGAAAACAAGTCGCATGAGGATTTTCCCGTGTGTCGATTCTGGGTGGACCAGGAACCCCTGCCATCGGTAAAAATCCACAGTCAGAGCGGACTGCGAATTTTTCCCTCGATCAACGATCCCCGAAGCTCCCAGATGAAATCAGTGATGATTACACTGATGCTGGCGTTGTTTTAGTTTTCTCCCAGGCCAGGGTTCGCCCTGTCGGTTGACCCGATCTCGACCTTATCCCCCAATAAGCGTGTAGTGATTACGCCGGTCGTAATAGCGCCGTTCACATTGAGTGCGGTGCGTGCCATGTCGATCAGGGGTTCGATGGAGATGAGCAGGGCGGCAATTGTCACCGGAAAACCCATGGCCGGCAAAACCACCAGGGCCGCAGCGGTTGCGCCGCCACCCACTCCCGCGATACCGAAAGAGCCAATGGCGATTATCAGCAGCAGGCTGGTAATAAATCCGATGTCGATGTCCACACCGAAAGTCGGCGCCACCATCACCGCCAACATCGCCGGATAAATACCGGCGCAGCCGTTCTGGCCGATGGTGGCCCCGAAGGACGCCGTAATATTGGCTATGGGGGCAGGAATATTAAGCTCCTCAATCTGAGTCCTTATGGTCAGCGGGATCGTCGCCGCCGAACTACGGGTTGCGAACGCAAACGTCAGCACCGGCCAGACCTTCTCGAAGTAGGTTTTGATGTTGCCGCCCATCAAGCCAATCAACAACGCGTGCACCATAAACATGAGCGCGATGGCAACATAGGAGGCGATAACAAAACTGATCAGGGTCACAATGGCGCCGCCATCGGAGGTGGCAATCACCCTGGTCATCAATGCCAGCACGCCATAAGGGGTCAGGTTTATCACGATCTTAACTAGCCGCATGATGACCGCCTGCATGGTTTCTACGAACGCGCGAATCCGCTCACCATGAGTAGAATCTTCTTCGGCGACCAGCAGTGCGGCAACGCCAAAAAGCAAACCAAAAATCACCACGGCGATAATCGATATGGGCCTTGAGCCGGCAAGGTCGCTAAATATATTCTGGGAAACGAGACTCACCAGTACTTCCGGGATGCTCAAATTCGACACACCACCCACCCGGGCTTCCAGTACTTCTGCCCGAGCCAGTTCCCTGGCACCAGCCGCCAACTCCCCGGCATTCAATCCAAATACCGTTGCCATCAAGATGCCAATCAAGGCGGCGACGACGGTGGTGGCAACCAGAATACCCACCACGGTGCCGCCGATCTTGCCTAGAGACTTGACTTCTTCGACCCTGAGCACGGCGGCAATCATGGTTATCAGGATCAACGGCATGATGATCATGTATAGCAAGTTGACATAGGAACTTGCGATCACCCCGGTCCATTCCAGCGTTTGCTCGGTAACTATGTCGGTATAACCGAAAACCCCCTGCAAATAGAAACCAAACAAGGTACCGGCTACCAAGCCCACCAGCACCCGTCGTGATAGACCGACCTCTTTCTTAGCCAGTTGAAAGAGGAAGCTAAGCAGGGCGGTAAACACAACCAGGTTTATGATCGCAAATGTGGTCATTCTATGCTCCTCAGACGGGTATTTGCCTGTTACTCAATGCAATGAGTGCGCGAAAATACGCGGGTCTAAACAAGACCGACCAGAGCCCGCATCTATAGAATGAATTGCGGCGGTGTTTCCAATATTCTATTTGTTGATCGGTGGCTTCTAAGATTACCACCAACGCTGAAGAAAGACTGTATTCATTTCCTCTGGTAACGGCTCTTCTGCAGACAGTGCCTGCCCCTCCGGGCGTCATCACTTACTACTTGCGGGGACATCAGCTCAGGCCATCTGGCCTACGCTACCCACATTGGCTACCCTAGGGTGCGAACCCATTACAAAACAGAGGGCAGTTCCATGGCTTTAGACAATTATTTCCCCGCTCAGATTCGTGCGCTTCCTGAATTCAAGGGCCGCTTCGAAGCCTTCAAGCTGGAAGCTAAAAATTGTGATGTCCTGTTTGCCAGCTATCCTGCAGGAACCAAAATAGAGGCCCACCAACACGACAGCGAAAACATCGGCGTGCTTACCCGCGGTGAATTGCTGCTCACCATGGATGGCGAAACCCAACGCATCGTAGCGGGTGACTGGTACCACGTGCCGGCGAACAAGGAGCACGCCGCGGAATTTACGGCAGAAACCGCCGAGATTGAATTCTGGTTTAAGAACTAGGCAAGTGACCAACCTTCACCCAGATCAGGGTCTCTTCTTCCACGTAAGGTGTGTGCTGACTCATGTGCGGCTTTCGAATCCAGGTGCCGGCGGGATAACGACCATACTCGTCGATAAACTCGCCCCTGATGACGAATATCTCTTCACCCCCCGTGTGCACATGACGATGAAATTTCTCTCCGGCAGGCCAGTGCACCAGGGCCACGGATTCCGAGCCATATTCGTGCAGCGGCAGGACCTTTAGATTACCCTGACCGATTTGCCACTCACCCGCATTGGTGTCCATGGTGATATGGGCATGATCACCATCTTGAAACTGGTGCAATTTTACCAGTATCACGCAGCCATGTTCGCTGAACGGAGAATGTCGAAAGCCTGGCGGATTTCGAAAATAAGTGCCTGCGGGATAGTCCCCGGTTTCGTCAGAGAAAATCCCGTCCAGCACCAGAATTTCTTCACCCAGTGGATGTCCATGATCCGGAAAGCTGGCACCGGCGTCATAACGTACGATGCTGGTAGCATGACCTCTTTCTGCTTCTTCCCGCGCCAGCGGCTTGCGCCACACGCCAGCCCTGGGGCTGGCTATCCAGTCGAGATGATCGCTGTTGATCACAACTGTGCTATTGAAATCCATATTCAACATGGCCGTTCACCTCTCATGGTACTTCTAGAATTCTTCGAAGGCCACTTCGGCAAAATCGCCGTTAACTGCACGATCTCTATACTGTAGATAGGCACCACGAACAAACAGATATTCGTCACCACTGATCAGGTCGTCAAAACTCAAGACACCGGCTCTGAATTCTACGGTCTTGCCCGCCAGTAAGGTATTGCGGGATTGGACATGATCGATAGACGGCAGTGGGTCTACTAGGGAATCGAATCCGATGCCGAAAGAATCTCGTAGGGTACTGGGCCCGAACACCGGTAGCACTACGTAGGGTCCGGCACCGACACCCCAGTGGGCGAGAGTCTTGCCGAAGTCCTGATCATTTTTCTCTAACTCGAATACCGTGTCAGCTACGTTCAATACGCCTCCAATACCGAGGGTCGTATTGATAGCGAGCCGGGTCAAATCTGACGCCGCCTGGCCAAACTGAAGCTGCAACAGGTCATTTACGGTAACCCGAACATCATCGAGGTTACTGAAGAAATTCTGCACACCGGTCTTAATCGGCGCCGGGGTTAGTTGCTTGTAGGTCCTGGCCAGCGGCTTCACCAGCAATTCATCTATGCCATGGTTGAACTGATAAGTGACCCGGTTCACTGGTTCCAGGGGATCATTTTCCACGGCAGCCTGAGCCGAGTAGCTGCATAACACCAGAATTAAAAAGATTGCCAATGCAATGTCGTGGGGAAACGACAATCTACGCATCGGCAATACGAGGAGAGCTTTTAAACAAGTTGAATTGGTATTTGAGTTGCAATTAGTCATGGTGTTATTCCGTTTTTGGTTCGCTGTTTCATTCTCCCGTTCGGGTTGAATTCAGCAGGTCCTTCTATTTTTCTGGCCAATGCCAGAGCCGTTGCCTTTGTCCTTCTTGACTTGCCTAAATCGCTAATTTTATTAATAGACCGGTC
>CAJXIY010000130.1 GCA_913054495.1 uncultured Gammaproteobacteria bacterium
TGACGACAAAATGTCATGAGTGGTCAGGGCAGCTACTCATTCGCCAACGGCAATCGCTTCGAAGGCAGTTTCCAGGACAACAAGATACACGGCGAGGGTACATATTATTTTGCCAACGGTGACCGTTATTTGGGTACCTGGATGGATGGCGAAAGACATGGCCCCGGTGTGTACTACGACGCCCTCGGGAAAAGTGAGACCATGAATTTCCGAGTGGGCCGGCGGGTTACCTGAGCTGAGTATGGAGACGGGGCTCCAAACCGCGACCATAAGCCTTCAAACTCTCCCTTCCTGACCGAGCGAGCTTGGCACCGGTGTTCGGGGGCGTGTTAACTTACGCAATCCGAACCATTGGCAACTCCCTGCTTTACTCAGAAAGGCAGCGCATCTAAGGAATCACCCCATGCAGTTCTATTCGCCCCTTCTTTCCCTGCTGCTGTGGCTTGTGCTCATGCTGCCATCGAGCCCGCTCCAGGCCGCCGAGGATATCGAACCGGCATTAACGTCAGCAGAACTGCAGACCATAGATTGGCTTAACGGTCAGGAACAGAACATGCTCGATCTGCTGGAGCGACTGACCAACATCAACTCCGGTAGCCTCAACAAGGCGGGCGTAGATGAACTGGCGGCTATTTTCAGGCAGGAGTTACGTCAGCTGGGCTTTTCGATTACCACACTGCCCGGAGATGTCATCGCTATGCCGAGCTGCCCCGGTAGCGACTACGACATAGACGTGGCCGATCACACCCTGGCCGCCAGACGAGGCACCGGCACCAGGCTGCTGTTAATGGGACACCTGGATACTGTCTTTCCCACCACCAGCCCCTTCCAATCTTTTCGGCGCGAAGGCGACATGGTTTACGGCCCCGGCGTCGCCGACATGCAAGGCGGCCTGGTGGTCATGCTGTATGCATTAAAAGCGCTGGCAGAGTCCGGCGATCTGGATGGCAAGGCCATTACAATCTTGCTCAACAGCGATGAAGAAATAGGCTCGCTATCCTCGCGCAAATATTTGGAAGAACAGGCACGCCGCCACGACTATGGCCTGGTGTACGAATCGTCTGGAAACGACTCTCTGGTACGCCAGCGCAAGGGGCTTGGTCAGGCCAGATTCGTGATCCATGGCAGGGCGTCCCATGCAGGTGGCGCTCATCAGGAGGGCCGATCCGCAATCAAGGAACTGGCTTACAAGATTGTCGAGATAGAAAATATGACCGATTACGAATCCGGCGTAACCGTAAATGTCGGCGTGATAAGCGGCGGTGAGGCTCGTAATACCATCGCTCCCTGTGCGGAGGCATTCGTCGATCTGCGCTACCCGGAGCCGCAACAGGGCCTGGACGCTGTCGATCAGTTCGAAGATATCTTCGCGAATCTTTACAGCTACCCCGTCGATTCCGGTGAGATCACTACCGAGAGCTGGACCAATCTGCATCGCCCGCCGAAGATACCCACGGAGGAATCTGACTATTTGCTGGAAAAAACCCGCGCCATCGGTCGCCTGCTGGGCCAGGAATTAGGAGTGCGTGACTCCGGCGGCGGAACCGATGGCTCACTGACCCAGGCGCTGGGACTACCGACTCTGGATTCACTGGGGATCGCCGGATCTGGTGCCCATTCCGACCGGGAACAGGCGCGGGTCAGCTCGCTAGTAGAGCGAGCGAAATTGAGTGTCGTGCTAATTCGTAGACTGACCGCCGAATAAATGCTTAGATGCGAAACCGGTCGTGAGAAGCCGCATTAGCGCTGATCGAAAAATAAAAAAAAGCTGGAGTCAGAGTATGTCGGATAGCAATATCGAAGCTGCGGGCACACCCAACGAGCACATAGACCCGGAGCATGATGCCGAGCGAGCGTCGATTATCCAGGCCTATAAGAACCCCCATTACCGATACCTGGTCTTGGGCATCCTCACCGTCGTTTATGTTTCCAACTTCGTCGACAGGCAGGTCATCAATGTCCTGGCCAGTTACATCATCGAAGATCTCGATATCAGCGACGGTCAGTTCGGCATGCTATCCGGACTGGCCTTCGCCTTAATCTATACCACCTTAGGTATTCCCATCGCGCGCTGGGCCGATATCGGTAATCGCCGCAATGTCATCGCCATCTCCGTCACGATCTGGAGCATAATGACTGCTGCCTGCGGGGCGGCCCAGAATTTTGGTCAGCTGTTCATGGCCAGGTTTGGTGTCGGTATCGGTGAAGCCGGTGGCTCTCCCCCTGCCCATTCCATCGTCTCAGATATTTTTCCTGCGCACCAAAGAGCCACGGCGCTGTCGGTTTATTCTCTCGGCGTTTACGGTGGCATTTTAGTAGGCACCATCGGTGGCGCCTACCTGGTGCAATTCTTTGACTGGCGTATCGCCTTCGTTGTCGTCGGCTTACCGGGAATTTTCCTGGCCTTGTTGGTCAGATTTGTCATCAAGGAACCACCCCGCGGCATGGCGGAAGCGCGTAAAGACGTGGCTCCACCGGGGTTCTTCAGGGTGGTGGGCTTTCTCTGGGAACGGAAATCATTTCGCCACCTCAGTTTCGCCTGCGCCCTCCACGCCTTCGTCACCTACGGCATGGGCAACTTCATGCCACTGTTTCTCGGCCGCGTGCACGGCATGCCTATTCTGGATATTGGCTGGTACTACGGATTGATCGCCGGTATAGGCGGACTCGCTGGCACTTTTTTCGGGGGTTGGATGTCGGATCGGATGTCCAACAAAACTGGCGACAAGACCTGGTATGTGTGGATACCTTTTATCTCCACCTTGCTCGCCATCCCTTTCGCGCTGATCACATTTCTGGTCATGCCCACCGGCGTCTCCGCCGCCTTCTCCTACCTGCTGCCGGTTTTCGCCGGCGGCTGGTATCTGGCGCCCTGTATTGCCTCGACCCATTTCCTGGTCGGCATCCGCATGCGCGCGATGGCTTCGGCGATTCTGTTCTTCGTGTTGAACCTGATCGGCCTCGGCCTGGGTCCAATGCTCACCGGCTTTGTCAGCGACTTGTTGACACCGAATTATGGCGACAACGCGCTGCGTTATGCCATGTCGATAACCGTACTGGTAAATATTTGGTGTGCCCTGCACTACTATTGGGCTACCCGCACTATTCGCGCAGATTTTGACAGAGCGCCGGATTAGCAGCTCTTCGAAAAACTCTCCGGCGAGTGCTAGGGCGTCTCTGAGCGAGGCGATCTGATCTATATCGCCTCTAGCGCCTGCGCCACCTTGGACACGGGGACGACTTCGATACCCTCGATTTTGGTTTTCGGCATATTCTGCTGCGGTACGATGGCGCGGGTGAATCCATGCTTGGCAGCTTCTCGCAGGCGTTCCTGCCCTCCCGGCACCGGACGAATTTCACCCGACAGCCCGACTTCACCGAAAACCACCAGATCTTTCGGCAGGGACTTGTCTCTAAAGCTGGAAACGATCGCCAATAACAGCGCCAGGTCGGCGCTGGTTTCGCTAACCTTCACGCCGCCAACCACGTTGACGTACACATCCTGATCCGCCATGTAGATGCCACCGTGCCGGTGCAGGACAGCCAGTAGCATGGACAGACGATTCTGATCCAGCCCCACCGCAAGCCTGCGCGGATTTCCCAGCTGGCTGGTATCGACCAGGGCCTGAATTTCAACCAACAGGGGACGAGTGCCTTCCCATAGCACCATCACCAGGGAACCCGCCGCGTCTTCTTCGGTTCTGGCCAGGAAGATAGCCGATGGATTCTTCACTTCCTTCAAGCCGGTTTCAGTCATGGCAAACACACCGATTTCATTCACCGCGCCGAAGCGATTCTTCTGTCCCCGCAACACTCGATACTTAGTGTCGCTGCCGCCCTCGAGCATGATGAAGCAGTCGATCATATGCTCCAGAACCTTCGGGCCCGCCAGGTTGCCTTCCTTGGTGACGTGACCGACCAGGAACAGGACGGTATTGGTTTGCTTGGCATATTGAATCAGATAGGCGGCACATTCTCGCACCTGGGATACGCTGCCGGGTGCCGATGGCACATCGGCGCTGTGCATTACCTGGATAGAATCGACCACCAGTAACTCGGGCTGAAGCTGCTGTGCCACCCGACAGATTTGCTCGACATTGGTCTCCGTCAGCAGCTGCAGATTTTCCTGGGGGAGATTGAGTCGCTGCGCCCGCATAGCCACCTGTTGCGGCGATTCTTCTCCAGTGACATAGAGTGCAGATCTGCCGCTATGGGCCAACAGACACATAACCTGTAATAGCAGGGTGCTCTTGCCAGCACCGGGATTACCACCGATCAGGATGACGGATCCCGGCACCAGGCCTCCGCCGAGCACCCGGTCCAATTCCCCAATCGAGCTGGAAAAACGGGGAAGTGCCTGCAGATCGATCTCAGACAGAGTCTGCACATTGGAATTTTCAGCGCCAGCAACTGGCTTGCGAAAGTCGGCTCTGGTGACCGGGGAACTACTGCTACCTACGTTGAAACGGGAAAGTGTATTCCACGCCTTGCAAGCCGCACACTGGCCCTGCCACTGTCCATGTTCAGCGCCACAATCTGTACAAACAAATGCTACCTTGTTCTTCGCCATTTTAAGGGGGGACAGACCATGTTTTTGTTCGGTTCTGTGCAAGCATGTCGCATTGCTGCAAAACAACGTGGTCTGTCCCTATTTGCTGACTCCTTCAGACATATTCAAAATCAACTCGTGAGGTGAGCTTGCAGAAGAGTTCATAGGAAATCGTCCCCGCCTGCTTGGCGACCTCGTCGGCACAGAGTCCCACACCCCACAGCACCACCTCATCACCTACCTGCACATCATCCATGCCGGTGAGATCTACCGTGATCATGTCCATGGAAGCTCGGCCGATCAAGCGCGTGCGCAACGGCCCCGCCTGCGTCTCGATCAGCACTGCGGTGCCGTTGATGGCAGACCTGGGATAACCATCGGCGTAGCCGATGACAATCACGCCGACACGGGTCTCACGATCGCAGACATAAGTAGCGCCATATCCAATCGAGTCACCGGCAGCTACTTCATTAATCGCAATGAGTCGGGAATGTAAAGTCATCACCGGTAACAGTCCCAGCTCTTCACCGGTTTCATCGGTCAGTGGCGAAGCACCATACAACATGACACCGGGGCGAACATAGTCGTAGTGGGTCTCCGGCAAACCCAGAATTCCAGCCGATGCCGCCATGCTACAGACAACTGCCCTGCCGCTCTCCTGCGCGAGTTGATCTCTTACCCTATTGAATTCAGCTATTTGCTTGTGGGTGAATTCGCTGGCAATTGCACCGAGCAAGTCATCGGCGCAAGCCAGGTGGGACATCAGCACCAGCTCAACTTCCGGAAACCCACGCAGGGTGTGGTAAGCCTCTACACACTCTGCAGAAGAAAAACCCAGGCGATTCATGCCCGAGTTGAGTTTTACCCAGAGCCTTGGAACGCCGGCCAGGACGTCACTTTCGAACCGATCTTGCAAGATGGTGACTTGATACGGCGAGTGCACGACCATTTCAATGCCGGCACCGATGCACAACCCCAGCTCTTGTTCATCTGCAAAACCCGGCAGCAGTAAGATCGGAATATCCAGCTCGAGGCTATGCAGTGCCAACGCTTCAGACATTGTGGCAACGGCAAAGGCGGCTATCGCGGTGTGTGAATTGATTATTGCGCGCGCGATTTGCTCCATGCCATGACCATAGGCTTCGGCCTTAATGACTGGAATAATTTTCGATTCAGGACAGAGAGAGCGAACCCGCGCCAGGTTTTTCTGCAGCGCCTGGGTGTCGATTGTCGCCCAAACTCTTTTACTTGGCTCATCCATTCCCTTGTCCTGAGCCCACCTTATCAACCGGGGCGTTAAGTTTTAACCGTGGGTGTAACTGTCATCGTACCGCGGTTGGCTGTAGTTCTCGAAACGCGTGTACTTGCCGACGAAGCTGAGCCGGACCGTGCCGATTGGGCCGTTTCTCTGTTTGCCGATGATAATTTCGGCGACGCCTTTCTCGGGCGAATCCTCGTTGTAAACCTCATCACGATAGATAAAGACGATGACATCGGCGTCTTGCTCTATGGCGCCCGATTCACGCAGATCTGACATCACGGGGCGTTTATTAGGGCGCTGTTCCAGCCCCCGATTCAATTGCGACAGGGCAATCACCGGACACTTGAAATCTCTCGCCAATAGCTTCAGCGATCTGGAAATTTCCGAAATTTCACCCACCCTGTTTTCGGTGGTGGTCTTTAGCTGCATGAGCTGCAGGTAATCCACCACCACCAGTCCCAGTTTCTTCTTCTCCTTTACAATTTGACGCTCGATTCTGCGCAATCTTGCTCTCATTTCCATGGGCGTAATCCCGGAGCTGTCGTCTATGTACAGGGGCTTGTCTTTTAGTTTTGCCACAGCATCGTTGAAGCCCGGCCAGTCTTCGGCGCTCATCTGACCCGTTCGCAATTTCGTTTGATCAATTTTTCCAATAGATGACAGCATTCTAAAAATCAGGCTCTGGGCAGGCATTTCCAAACTGAATACCACCACCACGTCACTGCTGTGCATAATCGCATTTTCAACCAGATTCATGGCGAAGGCGGTCTTGCCCATGGACGGTCTGCCGGCGACGATGATCAAGTCTGACTTTTGCCAGCCCGACGTCTTCTCATCCAGATCCTTGAACCCACTCGATAAACCAGTGAGGTTGCCGTCCAGTTCTGCCAACTCATCGATGCGATCAACCGCGGCCGTTACCAGTGGCGTAATGTGTACCGGTCCAATTTCCTTGGCACGCTCATCATTAATGTTGAAAACCTGTTCCTCGGCGTCATCGAGAACTTCCGCGGCTTTCTTGCCGCCGGTGTTGAAGCTGCTGTCGGCGATTTTATGAGCGACAGAAATCAAGCGACGCAAGATCGCGCGTTCGCGGATGATATCTGCGTAGGCATGAATATTCGCGGTGCCCCGTGCATTGCCTGCCAACTCGCCCAGGTACTCAGGACCGCCGGCGTTGTCCAACTCGTTGAGGCTATTGAGGGATTCCACCAGCGTCAGCGCATCTACCGGGCTATTAGCCTCACTCTGCCGCATCATGGCCTCAAAGATTAGCCGGTGCTCCGCGCGATAAAAATCTTCTGCCACCAGCACATCGACGATGTCGTCCCACACGGTATTATCGAGCATCAAGCCGCCCAACACCGCCTGCTCAGCGTCCACCGAATGGGGCGGCACCTTGAGAGACGCTATCTTGTTTGCATCATTACTGCTGCTGAATGTATCGAGGGACATGAACAGTTTCTGTGAATTTTAGGAAAAAAAAAGCACCATCGCATTAGCTGATGGTGCTTCATGAAGTTAGGCAGGTCAAGGTGGTGACCCGCATATTCGGAACTTAATTTTTGCTGTCGTCTTCTTCGGTCTGGATTTCAGAAACGGCTTCGACTGCGTCTTCTTCG
>CAJXIY010000131.1 GCA_913054495.1 uncultured Gammaproteobacteria bacterium
GGTTAAGGTTAAGGTTAAGTAAATCAGATATTTGGCTAACCTTCTTACCGTCAGTTAACATCTGTGAGATCTGTATCTCCCGTCGCGAGAGCTTGTCGAATATGGAATCACCACGTTGATTGAATGGATCCAGCCCATCTGCGTGGCCACCTGAGGGGTGACGTAGCGCTGACCGCTATGCACCAGCCGTATCGCCTTGAGCATCTCCCCCACGCCGGACCGCTTGGTGATGAATGCCTGCGCGCCAGCCCTAAGCATCTGTGCTGGAATCACCCCGGAGGCTACCGAGGACATGGCAATCACCCGTGCCGACGGTAATTTATCGAGGATGACCCGGGTTGTCTCTATACCCCCGATTCCAGGCATACCGGCATCCATGATGATGATCGCCGGCAGGCTGTGGAAGATGAACTGCAGCGCTTCTTCACCGCTGCTAACCTCGCCGATGACTTTCATATCAGGCTGGTCCGCTATCAGGCGGGCAATGCCGCTGCGCACCAGTTCATGGTCATCGACAAGGAGGATGGAGATTAGATTCACTGAGGATAGACTCACGTTAAAATTCTTATTTTTATAATCATGTAGTCACGGACCACCCACGACTCTTGAGACGAGTAGTACCACGTGATTCACGGCTAGGCAAATTTGCTTGAAAGAAATGATAACTGGGTCACAGAATTGAGATTTCGTGCTGGAAACCTTAAAGATTTGCAAGCGCTAGATGAGTTGCACCTCCGGCACCAGGCCAATACCGAATTGGCTCTGGATAGAGCTACTCATCTCTTGCGCCAGCAACAGAATGTCTTCACCATTGGCCCCACCGCTGTTCACCAGTACCAGCGCGTGCTTCTCGTGCACCGCGGCGGGTCCGCGGCGTCTGCCTTTCCAGCCCGCCCGGTCCAGCAACCAGGCCGCCGGGATCTTCACCAACCCCTCTTCCTCAGTAGCATAGCTGGGCATCTCGCCATGTTCGCTCTGTAGCGCCTGATACTTGTCCCGAGAAACCACCGGATTCTTGAAGAAGCTGCCGGCATTGCCCAATTCGGCGGGGTCGGGCAGCCGGGAGCGCCGAATCCGGCACACCGTGTCATAGATCTGCCGTGGGGTCACCCCGGGGTTCGGCAGCGCCTCCTTTAAAGCCTGATAGTCGAGATTAGGCAAGTTGCGAGCAGACAACTCGAAGCTAGCCGAGAGCACGACGTAGCGATGACCCGCCCGCCGTTTGAAGATGCTGTCGCGATAGCCAAATTCACATTCGGCCCTAGAGAAACTCCGAACCGTGTCGCGCTCACTATCCAACACCTCCAACTCCACCAGGAATTGCGCCAGATCGACCCCGTAGGCGCCGATATTCTGAATCGGCGCCGCCCCTATGGATCCAGGAATAAGTGCAAGATTTTCATAACCATGCAGTGATTTATTCATGCAATAGGATACAAACCCATGCCAGTTTTCGCCGCAGCTGGCGCGAACCACTCCCGGCCCAGGAAGATGGCTTATGCCACGAATATTCATGTGGCAAATGAGGCCTTCATAGTCTTTGACAAACAGCACATTGCTGCCGCCGCCCAGGATCTGCACCGACAGTCGTTTGTCCCTGGCGAACTCCAGCGCTCGCCGCAGCTCATCGAGACTCCCGATATTAGCGAAATAGGCTGCCACTGCCGGCACCCCAAAGCTATTATAGGGCGCGAGCTGCACCCGCCGCTGAATCTGGCTGGCCCGGTTCAAGGCACTAGCCTGCGCCCGGGTCGGGAAAATGCCGATCGCGGATGTGGGCCAGCAAGCCATCGCTGGCGTCCTCTATCAGGTCCAGCACCACGTCGAAGCCCTCGAGGCCACTAAAATAGGGATCCGGTACCGCCTCGCAGTCGGCGGCGGCATAATCCAGAAATAACTGCAGCTTTGGCAGGTGGACTTGCGGGCAGCGGGCCCGCAAGTTCCCCAGGTTGGTAGCGTCCATGGCCAGGATATAGTCGAATCGCTCGAAGTCACTGGCCTGCACCTGCCGGGCGCGAAAACTACTCAGATCATAACCCCGCCGGGCGGCAGTTTCGATGCTGCGCAGATCCGGTTTCTCGCCGATGTGATAATTTCCGGTACCAGAACAATCCACGTGAATTTTATCCGCTAAGTCCGCATTTTCAATACGGTTTTTGAAAACACCATGTGCCGTGGGAGAGCGGCAGATATTGCCCAGACACACCATAAGCACCTGAATCTTTGCAGTCACGAGGCGGTTGATCCAGGCGCGGGGGCAGCCATAGATCAAGCTTCGGCAAGCAAGCTGCGTACCGCCTCCAGATCGTGCTCTGTGTCCACACCCGGTGGTATGGCTTGCTCACAGAGTGCGACCTGGACCTTGACCCCGTTGCTGAGCGCGCGCAATTGCTCGAGTTTCTCCTGGATCTCCAACGCCGATGCCGGCCATTGCACGAATCGATTCAGGGTCGACACCCGATAGGCATAGATGCCGATGTGACGAAAGCAATTCCTGGCGGAGGCGCTGCCCTGCCAGGGAATAGCCGAACGGCTGAAATACAGGGCATGGCCCAGATTGTCTATGACCACCTTGACTACATTGGGATCATCGATCTGCGCTTGAGAACCGATTGCTTCACATAGGGTGGCGATGCCGGCGTCGGCATGGGTGGTGAGATTATCCGCCACCTGGTTAATCGCTGCCGGGGGAATCAGGGGTTCATCGGCCTGCACATTGACGACGATGTGCTCGTCGCCGAATTGCAACTGCTCCGCGACTTCCTGCAGGCGATCGGTGCCGGAGCGATGCTCGGTGGACGTCATGCAGACCCTGGCGCCGAAGCCCTCGGCCACGGTTTTGATGCGCTCATCGTCGGTGGCGATATAGACCGCAGTGGCGGCACTGGCCTGGGCTTGCTCGAATGTGCGCTGGATCATCGGTTTGCCGGCAATGTCCAGCAGGGCCTTGCCGGGCAAACGACTGGCGGCATACCTGGCCGGAATCACCACTGAGAAAGTCATCGGTACTTGTCTCGTTCTTCTGCAGAAATTTTCCTGGCCTCGCTGCTGAGCATGACCGGCACGTCGTCCCGAATTGGGAAGGCCATGGCATCTGCTAAACACAGTAGTTCGGCAGCACTCCTGTCGTATCGCAGATATCCCTTGCAGATGGGACATACCAGAATACTCAATAGTTTTTGATCAAGCATGGAGATCCTTTGATAGCAGTTTACTGCGACGTTGCTTGGTGTGTGCGCAATTGCTTCAGCCGTTCCAGCAATGGGTCGAGGAATTCCTGCTGTAGTTTCACATCGACCGACAGGTACCAAAAATTCGGCATGGCGAATTGCCGGCATTTTACCGCATCTTTTTCAGTCATGACGACCGGTTGCTGCATATCGATTCCCCGGTCTTCGAAATCGCTTTCGGAAAACAGATGATGATCCGGGAAACTGAATTTTTCTAATTGATAGGGAAGCTTATCCAGCAATTGATAAAACCGCTCCGGATTACCAATGGCAGACACCGCCTGGATCTTGTTACCCATGGAAAATGGTGCGCCGGCGAAAGGTCTTTTTTTACCGTTGCCGAGGTTGATCAGGAAGCGGGGAGTCAATTGCATGGTGGTGGCAGATTTCAGTTCCGCCAACTCGCTGTTACCCTCACCATTAATAATGACATGGTCCACCGACTGCAGGCGTGAAACCGGTTCCCGCAGGGGCCCCGCCGGCAAACACAGGCGGTTGCCAAACAGGCGCTGGCCATCTACCACGGCGATTTCGATGTCGCGATGTAGTCGGTAATGTTGCAGGCCGTCGTCACTTAAGATCACATCGACGGACGCATTTTCCAGCAGGCAGCGCAGTGCCGACTCGCGATCTGGATCCACAACCAGCGGGCATCCCGTGCCTTGAACCATTAGCAGCGCCTCATCACCACAGCGCTCGACGGCGGTGGCAGCGGTGACTGTGAGGGGATAGTCAGGAGCGCTGCCGCCGTATCCCCGACTGATTATGCCGGGCCGGATACCTTGCTCTGTAAAGCGGTTCGCGAGCGCTATGAGCAGCGGCGTTTTACCGGTGCCGCCGACGCTGATATTGCCGATGACAATCACCGGCACGGCATGAGATTGAGGGCGGGAAGCCGGCCGTTGCATTTTTTGGCGAAAGCGGCTGAGCATTTGAAAAAGCCACGCCAACGGCCGCAGTGCGTGTAACCACGCAGCTTTTTTAAGCCATGCCCCTTCGAGAAAATTCATTGCGTCGGTGCCGCTTCGCTCTCCGAGAACTGGATCTTGTGAAGCCGTGCGTACTGGCCGCCCCTGCCCAGTAATTCGGAGTGCGTTCCCGACTCCACGATATTGCCCTGCTCCATGACCAGTATCAGATGCGCATTCTCAATCGTCGACAAACGATGCGCGATGACAAATGTAGTGCGGCCCTTGATCAATGTCTTTAGCGCTTCCTGTATGTGCTGCTCTGACTCCGAGTCCAGCGCCGAGGTCGCCTCATCGAAGATCAGTATGGGCGCGTCTTTTAGTAATGCCCGGGCGATTGCGATGCGCTGACGTTGGCCCCCGGAGAGGTGGCTGGCATCATCTCCCACCTGGGAATTCAGGCCATCATTAAGCTGGCTTATGAATTCCATGGCATGGGCATTTTCAGCCGCGGTAATAATTTTATCCCGGTCCACCGACTCGTTGCTGTAGGCGATGTTCTCGGCAATGGTGCCATTGAATAACACCACCTTCTGCGATACCAGGGAAATATGATGACGCAGGTTGTGCAGAGAGTACTCCTGAATCGGAATCCCATCGAGGGTGATCGTGCCCTGGTCAAACTCGTAGAAGCGCGGAATCAGGCTAACCAGGCTGGATTTGCCGCTGCCTGAGCGGCCCACCAGGGCAATGGTCTGGCCCGGTTCGGCAATGAAGCTAATGCCATTGAGCGCCACGGTGTCGTCGTTATAAGAAAACCCCACATCCTTGAACTCGATTCTGCCTGCGGCCCGCTCCGAAGTATGACTGCCTTCATCTTTTTCCGGCGCTTCATCGATCAGGGAAAAAATGCTGAAGGCGGCGGACAGGCCTCGCTGAATCACGGAATTGATCTGCGACAGTTGCCGGATCGGTTTGGCCAGCAATCCGGCGGCCCCGAGGAACGCCACAAAGTCTCCCGGGGTTTTATCTTCGAAGAACTCCGGTGACAAGGCCAGCCACACTAGGATCGCCAGTGCAAAACTCACGATTAACTGGATGATCGGCGTGCTAGCGCTGCGGGTGAGGGCCATCTTCATGTTCTGGCGTCGATTTCTCTCACTGGCGGCGAGTAATTTCTTGCTAACAAAATCCGTGGCATTGAATGTACGAATGACGCGGTGCCCCTTGATCGACTCAGTGGTTATCTGGGTTACATCCCCCATCGAGTCCTGCATCTGGGTGCTGTAGCGACGGAAGCGCTTGGAAGCGATGTTGACGATCTTCCCTACCACTGGCGCAATGATCAGAAACGTCAGGCTCAGCTTCCAGTCTTGGTACATCAGGAAGCCAAGCAGGCCCATCACCACGAAGCTTTCTCTGATTCCCACCGCCGCTGCATTGCTCGCCGCCCCGGTGATCTGATTCACATCGTAGGTAAGCTTTGACACCAGGCGGCCGGAGGTATTCTTATCGAAATACGTGGCGGGCAACTTGATCAGGTGATCGATCAATTGACAGCGCAGCACATGGATCACTTGGTTGGATATATTGGCGAGGGAATAACTGCCCATGAATCCACCGACGCCCCTGACGAAGACGATGCCGATACAGATCAAGGGACTCAGGAGGCGGACTTCGTGGTAGTCTTCGGCGGTGATTGCATCTATGGTCCATCCCAGCCACCAAGTAGTCGCCGGCGTGGTCAGGGCAAACATCAGATAGCCAAAAATACTACAGCCGATAGCCAGGCGATGGGGCAGCGCATAAGCGATCAGGCGTCGATATAATTTCCAACCGTTTTGATCGGATTCCGTGTGATCTGTCTTTGTCATAGTGGTTTCAGTTGCGGTCCTGGTTTTGCTGCTCCGCCACCGTCGGTCGCTGGGTTGCGATATTCATCCTGGTGAATCCTGATTGGCCGATGGCGTCCATCGCCGTTATCACCGACTGATGGGTAGCCTCGGCGTCAGCGATTAACAAGATCGGCAGCGTATTGTCGCCGCCGGATTCCAGTTCCAGGCCGCGCATCAGGGTATCGATTCTACTATTTACCAGGGCCCGTCCGTTGATCAGGTAGTTGCCTTCCCGGGTGACCAGAATTTCGATCTGAGAAGGCGGGGTTTCCGCGATGACCGCATTTGCTTCAGGCAAGTTTACCAGCAAACGGGTCTCGCGGCTGAAGGTGGTTGTTACCATGAAAAATATTAATAACAGAAACACCACGTCGATCAACGGCGTAATGTTAATAGTCAGCTCTTCTCGAATCCTGCGTTTGAACTTCACCGGGATTCCGCCGCGGTCGAGGTCGAGGTTAGAGTGGTAGCCATCTATTTCACCTCTACCTTCCTGTCGCTATGTAACGCATCCACAAGTTTGATAGATTCCTGCTCCAGATTCAGCACCAGGGAATCGACCTTGCGGGTGAAGTAACGATGGAACATGAAGGTAGGAATTGCCACGGTCAGACCTGCCGCGGTAGAAATCAGTGCCTCTGAAATGCCTCCGGCGAGGGCATTGGCGTTGCCGGTGCCCTGCAACATGATTTCGTTGAACACCCTGATCATGCCAACCACGGTGCCCAACAGACCGAGCAAGGGGGTGATTGCCGCGATCGTGCCCAGAGTACTCAAATAACGCTCCATATCGTGAATCACCTGGGCGGCAGTCTGTTCGATGCTGTCTATCATCCCGGCGCGACCATACTTGGAGTTGAGCAAGCCGGCCGCAAGAATCTGTCCCAGCGGTGAAGACAGGCGCAGTTCACGAAGCCTAGTGGAATCCAGCTGATTGTTCTTGAGCCAGGTCCAGACCTGGGCCAGCACATACTTGGGAGTGATGCGGGTGGCGCTCAGAGTCCAGAAGCGCTCAATGATGATAGCGATCGCCACGATGGAGCATAGAATGATAGGCAGCATTAACCAGCCACCCGCTGTTACAATTTCTACCACGCGAATCCTCCATTGCGATCGGCGCGTCACTTTATCATAATCGCGCAATTTCGGGGCAGCTCACCTACCTCCATAGCATTATCGGCATTTCCTGCGTTAGCCTGAAACCAGGATGGTAGCGGCGACCCGCGCTATTCGGCGCCGCCGGAGTGGGCTCAACGCCAATAACGGGGCCGCCGTTGTCGGTACAGGGAAGTCACCATCGCCGCCGATTCCGTGTCGAAACTAAAA
>CAJXIY010000132.1 GCA_913054495.1 uncultured Gammaproteobacteria bacterium
TCGTTATATCTTCATTACTGGTGGTGTGGTTTCGTCACTGGGCAAAGGCATCACCTCAGCTTCTCTCGCGGCAGTTCTCGAAGCCCGCGGCTTGAACATAACCCTGCTAAAACTGGATCCCTACATCAATGTGGATCCCGGTACCATGAGCCCGTTTCAACACGGCGAGGTCTACGTCACCGAGGACGGTGCTGAGACCGATCTCGATCTGGGTCATTATGAACGCTTCAGTCGCACCACCATGTCGCAGTCGAACAACTTCACCACCGGCAAGGTTTACGAAGAAGTACTGAAGCGAGAGCGTCGCGGCGACTATCTCGGTGCCACCATTCAGGTCATTCCCCATATAACCGACGAAATCAAACGCCGTATCGTCGAAGGGGCCAAGGGTGCCGATGTGGCCTTGATTGAGATCGGCGGTACCGTCGGTGACATCGAGTCACAGCCATTCCTGGAGGCAATACGACAGATGCGGGCAGAAGTGGGACCTGAGCGGTCCCTGTTTCTGCATCTCACGCTGGTGCCTTATATCAGCACCGCCGGCGAGACCAAGACCAAGCCCACCCAGCACTCGGTGAAGGAATTACGTTCCATAGGTATCCAGCCAGACGTGCTGGTGTGTCGCTCGACCCAGGAGATCGACGTATCATCTCGCAAGAAAATTTCATTGTTTACCAACGTCGAACTGCCGGCGGTCATCTCATTGCCCGACAGCGATTCCATCTATCGCGTCCCGGGCAAACTAGGCGCCGCAGGTCTCGACGAAATCATCATCAGGAAATTTCATCTCGATTGTCCGCCGGCAGACTATTCAGAGTGGGATAGGGTGGTGGAGGCGCATCTGCACCCGAGCCAGGAAGTCAGCCTGGCCATGGTGGGCAAATACATGGATTTGCTGGATGCGTACAAGTCACTCAATGAAGCGATTATCCACGCCGGCATCCAGACCCGTACCCGGGTAAATATTAAATATATAGATTCCGACGATATCCTGCACAAAGGGATCGAGATTCTACAAGACCAGGATGCGATCCTGGTGCCCGGTGGCTTCGGTGAACGCGGCATAGAGGGCAAGATCGTGGCGGTGAAATATGCACGGGAAAACAAGATTCCTTACCTGGGAATATGCTTGGGCCTGCAGGTCGCCGTGATCGATTTTGCCAGAAATGTTGCCGGTCTCGAGGGTGCCCACAGCACCGAGTTCGACGCCGACTCTCCACACCCGGTCATCGCGCTGATCAGCGAATGGACAACCGCGAGCGGTGGCACCGAATTCAGGGATGAGGAATCAGACCTCGGCGGCACCATGCGTCTCGGCGCCCAGAAATGTATCCTGCAAAGCGATTCCACCACCTCCGAATGCTACGGCAAGCAAGAGATCGTGGAGCGACACCGGCATCGCTACGAATTCAACAATAACTACATCGACCGTCTGAGCGCCGCCGGCATGAATCTGGTAGGCAAGTCCGAAGATGGCATGCTGATCGAGGTGATCGAATTAGCTGACCATCCCTGGTTCGTCGGCTGTCAGTTTCATCCGGAATTCACTTCCAAACCCCGCGAGGGCCATCCCCTGTTTACCGGTTTCATCAAGGCGGCTATCGCTAAACGCGATAGTCGCTCTGACGATGCCGAGGTCAACAACCCGGAGCAGCCGCTTGCCTCCAACAGCGCCGCGCAAGCCGGATAATTTTTCTGTCTGAAACAGGATCCCCACCGAGTTCATGACCAGCAAGCAAATCAAGGTGGCGCAGATAAGCCTCGCCAACGATCGACCCTTCGTCCTGTTCGGTGGCATCAACGTGCTGGAATCGCGAGATCTGGCGATGACGGTGGCGGAACATTTCAAGCGTGTGTGTGTCGATCTCGATATTCCCCTGGTATTCAAAGCCTCTTTCGACAAGGCCAATCGATCCGCCATGGATTCTTATCGGGGTCCGGGGCTTGAAGCCGGGCTGAAGATCCTCAGTGAGGTCAAGACCACGTTCGAGCTGCCCATCATCACGGATGTACACGAGCCCGCCCAGGCGCAGCCGGTCAGCGAGGTCGCCGACGTCTTGCAATTGCCCGCGTTTCTGTCGAGGCAGACGGATCTGGTAGTGGCCATGGCGAAGACTGGCGCCGTCATCAACATCAAGAAGGCCCAGTTTCTGGCACCCCAGGAAATGCAGCATATCCTGGGCAAATTCGAAGCAGCGGGAAATCATCAGCTGCTTCTGTGCGAGCGGGGCAGCAGCTTCGGCTACAACAACCTGGTGGTGGATATGCTCGGCTTTTCGGTGATGAAACGCCTCGGTTACCCGCTGCTTTTTGACGTCACCCACGCCCTGCAAATACCCGGTGGCCTGCCCGCTGCCGCCGATGGTCGCCGTGGCGATGTCACCGCCCTGGCCCGGGCCGGATTGTCCCAGGGGTTGGCGGGTTTGTTTATCGAGGCCCATCCCGATCCCGCCGCCGCTCTTTGCGATGGTCCCTGTGCCCTACGGCTCGAAAGTCTGCGTCCGTTCCTCGAACAGATGAAGGCCCTCGATGAACTGGTAAAGACCCTGCCTGAGCTCGATACGCAATGAAGTAAAAAAGGGGTCGGATGTCGTTTTCTCCCATATCTCCAATAATCCCGGATTTACAACGAAAATTACATCCGACCCCTTTTTTTTACTTATGTAAGGAATTGAAATGTCATTAATTAGCTCGATTAAGGCTCGGGAGATCCTGGACTCGAGAGGCAATCCTACTATTGAGGCAGATGTGGTGCTGGACAGCGGTTCGGTGGGCACTGCCTGTGTGCCTTCCGGGGCCTCCACCGGTTCCCGGGAAGCCCTGGAACTGCGTGACAAGGATGCTTCCCGGTATTTAGGCCGCGGAGTGTTGCTGGCGGTCGAGAACGTCAATACTTCGATTCAGCAGGCCCTGAAGGGCTACGATGCGCTGGATCAGGCGGGTCTGGACCAGGTGATGCTGGATCTGGATGGCACCGAAAACAAGTCGAAACTGGGTGCGAACGCCATCCTCTCGGTGTCCCTGGCCGCCGCTAAGGCGGCGGCTATCGAAACCGGGGTGCCGCTTTACACCCATATTGCCAGAATCGATGGCAGCGAGGGCAATTATTCCCTGCCGGTGCCCATGATGAATATCATCAACGGCGGCGAGCATGCCGATAATAACGTGGATATTCAAGAGTTTATGATTCTTCCCACCGGCGCGCCCAGCTTCACCGAAGCCCTGCGCTACGGCGCCGAAGTGTTTCATGCCCTCAAATCGGTGCTCGCCAAGCAGGGTCTGAGCACGGCGGTGGGGGACGAGGGGGGGTTCGCCCCCGATCTGCCTTCCCACGCGGCAGCCCTGGACGCGATCCTGCAGGCCATTGAATTAGCGGGTTTCAAGCCCGGTGTGGACCTGCACCTGGCACTGGATTGTGCTGCTTCCGAGTTCTTCGAGGGGGGAGAATACTGTCTCCAAGGTGAGAACAAGCGCTATGATTCTCAGGGATTTGCGGATTATCTGCAAAATCTCAGTGAAAACTACCCCATTCTATCCATCGAGGATGGGTTGGACGAGAGCGACTGGGAGGGCTGGGCTCAATTATCTGCCCAAATAGGCGATAAAGTTCAGTTAGTGGGCGATGATCTGTTCGTGACCGACACCCGTATTTTGCAGCGTGGGATAAGCGAACACATCGCCAACTCCATCCTGATCAAATTTAATCAGATTGGTTCATTGACGGAAACCCTGGCCGCGATCAACATGGCCAAGGCGGCCGATTACGGGGTGGTTATTTCCCACCGCTCCGGCGAGACGGAAGATACGACGATCGCGGATCTGGCCGTTGCCACCGCCGCAGGTCAGATCAAGACCGGCTCCCTGAGTCGCTCCGATCGGGTAGCGAAGTACAATCGCCTGTTGCGCATCGAGGAAGAGTTGGGCAGTGGCTCGGTTTATCGCGGGCTCGGAGAGTTCGCGCGGTTTACATAGAGACGCAATGAAAATATTTTTCGCATTTTTAGCCTTCGTGATTGTCACCATGCAGTATCAACTGTGGCTCGGCGAGGACAGCATTCGCGCCCTGAATTTGCTGGAGGTCGATCTCGAGGCTCAGCGTCAGGGTAACGCCGAGCTGATCGAACGCAACCGGCTCGTCGAAATTGAGGTGCTGGATCTCAAGAATGGACTGGAGGCGGTGGAAGAACGCGCCAGGTCGGAACTGGGCATGATCCGTGAGGGGGAAGTTTTCTACCTCATAGTCGACTGACCGCTGAGTGGCTAATCATAGGCTGCTTACGCATTTGGCAAACAGCAGCTCAGATGTGCAAATGTCGAGATCCCCGTCCCGGCATTCGAAAAACGAGGAAGCAAGCACTATGGCAATTTGGGCAATTGTGCCAGCCGCTGGCATCGGTCTTCGCATGGGATCGGACACACCCAAACAGTACCTGCCCCTCAATGGCACTCCTGTCCTTGCTATCGCGCTGCAGAAGCTCGCCAGCATCTCCGAAATAGAAAAGATCGTGGTTGCCCTGCACCCTCAGGATCTGTGGTTCTCGAAGCTGCAGCCAAGCCTCGATGAGCGCGTCGTGACTGTCATCGGCGGCGACCAGCGCCACCTGAGTGTGTTGAATGCCTTGCTGAGTATTAGTACTGCAGCGCAGGAGCAGGACTGGGTGCTGGTGCATGACGCCGTGCGTCCCTGCGTATCGACAGCGGATATACGCAAGCTGCTGACCGAGCTAAACCATCATGCCATAGGCGGGTTGTTAGGTGCACCGGCAGAGAACACCCTGAAACAGGTCGATGACCAGGCCGTGGTGCGCAGGACTCTCGATCGCAGCGGCGTCTGGAATGCCTTCACACCACAGATGTTTCGTTATGGTTTGTTGCTTGCCGCCATCGAATCCGCGGTGAAGAAAAATGCCATGGTGACGGACGAGGCCAGTGCGGTTGAACTCATCGGGCAGCGCCCGCAGATGATTGAAGGCGCCAGGACAAACATTAAAATCACTCACGCAGCGGACCTAGCGCTGGCGAGTCAGATACTTCAGGTACAGGGGCAGAAATGACTGTAGACGGATTACGCATTGGCCATGGCTATGATGTGCATCGCTTTGCTCCAAGCTTTGATGAAAAAAATCCCCTGGTGTTGGCCGGTGTGCGCTTGCCAGAGGCAAGAACCCTGGAGGCGCATTCCGATGGCGACCTGGTGCTGCATGCGGTTTGTGATGCCATCCTCGGCGCCCTGGGGCAGGGCGACATAGGCCAGCATTTTCCAGACGACGACCCGCAGTTTGCCGATGTAGACAGTCGACTATTGCTGGCCAGGGTGCTGGCGATGATGACTGCACAAAATTTTCGCCTGGTGAATATAGATGTCACCGTGGTTGCACAAGTTCCCAGTTTATCCCCACATCGAGCGGCGATGCAGGCCAACCTGGCGGTTATTCTGAAGCTGGCGAAGGATCGGGTAAATCTCAAGGCGACCACCACCGAGGGCCTCGGCGACATCGGCAAGGAGCTGGGAATGGCCTGTCATGCCGTGGTACTCCTGAGTCGTATTAACGAATAATTAGTCAGAGGCACCCTGGTATATGACCATGCCTGAAGCGACGGCAGCGCAGAAGATCGACATTATCCCCCTGAAGCAATTGCATTATGCCCAGGCTCGACCGTCACTGCGGGCGACACTGAAGCAGGAAATTACCGACTTCTGTGTCGATGAAAATCTCGGATTTGCTTTCACCGGCGCCGGCGAGCACCTGTGTATGCGCCTTAAAAAAACCAATCTGAGCACTCTCGCTGTCGCCGAACGCATCGCCACGTTGACCGGGGCCTCTATGGCTGATATCGGCTATGCCGGCATCAAGGACCGGCGCGCCGAATGCACGCAGTGGTTCAGCCTGCCATTGGCAGAGTTGGCAGAAGGTCGGATCGGCGCGATCGAGGACGAGCAGCTGACCATCCTGGAAACCGAGCGCAACGGCCGCAAGATCAGGATCGGCAGCCACCGGGGCAACCGCTTCCGGATTCGACTGCGGCACTGTGTTGGCGCCCAGTCTGAGTTCGACCGCGCCCTGGCTGCCATCAAGGAAATCGGGGTGCCGAATTATTTCGGTGCCCAGCGCTTCGGCCGCCAGATGACCAATATCACCCAACTGTTGGAACTCATCGCCGCTGCCGGCGCGCAAACGCGACCCAAAGGCCAACGCTACACGCGCGGTATGCTGTACTCCGCGGGCAGGGCCTACCTGTTCAACCAGTTGCTTTCCGCCCGCCTGTGCAGCGGAAACTGGAACCAGTATGTCGCCGGCGACGTGCTGAATCTCGGCGGCACCGGTCGCTACTTCCTGCTTAAGGGCGATGAGGACTGGGATCAAACCCTGCAGCGGCGGCTGGACAGCTTCGATATCCACATCAGCGGTCCTCTGGCGGGCATCACAGCGCCGAAAGATAAGTATGTAAGCAGCGGCGAAGCGGCCGATATTGAAGATGCGGTGCTGAAACAATTTCCAACGCTGGTGAACGGGCTGTGTCACTTTGGCCTGCGGGCGGGGCGCAGGGCTCTGCGCTTCCTGCCCGGTGAGTTAGAGTGGTGCTGGCTCGAAACCGGAGAACTGGAACTGCGTTTTTCCCTGGGCCGAGGATGCTACGCTACCAGCTTGTTGCGCGAGCTCTGTGATACGGACTAAAAAAGGTGATTAAAGACAGGGGAGGCTGAAGTATCCCCACAAAATAATTAGAAAATTCAACAAATTGAATTTATATTTACTGGTTTCTTTGATTTTATTGCAGAAATAGCAGGACTAGCAGCTGAATTTAACACCGAATTTGACAGGGGATTGGCAAGGGGTATTGTTTTGTAGTGAATAGCGCCCAGGGATGGAGCGCGGGCAGGTTTTTGCTCCTGCAAAACCTGCATTCCCCACATCCGTGTGGGTCAGCGGGCCAGGGATGGCCCACCGGAACGGAAAAACAATGCCCCTTGCCAAGCCCCGCTACACGCATCAATTACCTACAGCAAAAGCTAAATTTTGTGGGGGTGTCTCAGGGAGAGAATATATCTTCCCGCGGGGCACAAACTGATTTGAAGCGATGGAGATGGTGCTACTAACCCGGTTTTTATGGCACAGTAGAAAGACTAACCGGTAAGAGTTTTATTTTGTTTTAATTTATCAAATGGTGAAGAATTGATTAGTAAATTGAATTTGAGCGGCATCGGCATGACGTCACAACGCACTCGCGAGCGCTTATTGACGCGCTTGATGGAGCAGGGCATATCCAACATGGAGGTGCTGGATGTGATTCGTTCGACGCCGAGACACA
>CAJXIY010000133.1 GCA_913054495.1 uncultured Gammaproteobacteria bacterium
AGCAAAAAGACAACAAGACTCGCCTGCAGGAACTCATGCAGTCGCAAGGTCTGCCGTTGCCACAATACCAGGTGGTGAAGATCAGCGGCGAAGCCCATCAACAGTTATTTCAGGTGAGCTGTCAGGTGGCGCCCCTGGCAGATAGTCAGCTTGGTAACGGGCGCAGCAAGCGCTTCGCCGAACAGGAAGCCGCGCAGAAGGTGCTGGAAGAACTGGGTGAACATCGATGAAAGGCGCCGCCGAAAAATTGTCGTCCGAGCAGCACTGTGGATATGTCGCCATCGTAGGTCGGCCCAACGTCGGCAAGTCAACCCTGTTGAATCACCTGCTTCGACAAAAAATCAGCATCACGTCCCGCAAGCCCCAGACCACAAGACATCGCATCCTCGGTATTAGCAGCGATGCCGACACTCAGATAATTTATGTCGATACCCCCGGTCTGCATTCGAAATTCGTTAAGACCCTGAATCGCGTCATGAACGAAACCGTGCACAGGGTCGTCAACGACGTCGATGTGATCTTATTCGTGGTGGAGCGACTGACCTGGAACGACACCGATCAGTTGGTGCTGGATTTGCTGAGCAAGAGCTCGGTTCCGGTGCTGCTGCTGATCAACAAGATCGACCTAGTAAAGGACAAGGATAAATTATTGCCACATATAACCGAACTGGCGAGCAAGCGGGAATTCGCCGAGATCGTGCCGGTGTCGGCCCTGGGTGGCCACAATCTCGATTCGCTTGAGCGACTACTTAAGAAAATGCTGCCTGCAGGTCCCTTCCTTTTCCCCCAGGACCAGGTTACGGACCGCAGTTCCAGGTTTCTTGCGGCCGAGTTAATTCGCGAGAAGGTGACGCGACAGCTGGGCGATGAAATTCCCTACGAAGTGACGGTAGAAATCGAAAAGTACCAACAGCGAGGATCCGTATTACACATTCACGGCTTAATTCTGGTCGATAATAAGGGCCAGAAAAAAATTGTGATAGGCAAGGATGGCGGTCGCCTGAAACGCATCGGCAGCAACGCCAGGGAAGATATGGAGCGGAGTTTCCAGACTAAGGTCATGCTCAATCTGTGGGTAAAGGTCAAGTCCGGTTGGGCCGATGACGAACGTGCCTTGCAGAGCCTGGGGTATATCGAACCGACTTAACAGCCTGTTCGGGATAGGCCATCAAACACGCCGGTGAGGATCATGGAAACGAGAGTTCAGCTGCAACCCGCCTATCTGCTGCATCGCCGACCCTTTCAGAATACCAGCTTGCTGGTGGATTTTTTTTGCCTCGATTACGGCGTGGTGCGCGCCGTCGCCAAGGGAGCCCGTCGGGAAAAATCTAAACACCGCGCCTTGCTGCAGTTATTTCAGCCGCTTCTGGTTTCATTCAGCGGCCGTGGCGAAGTCAAGACGGTCACTGGAGTCGAAAGCGGGCTGTCTGCAATCAAGCTAATCGGTGAGCGACTATTCAGCGGCATGTATGTCAACGAATTGCTGGCGCGGCTGCTGCATCATCACGTAGAACATACGGCACTGTATCAGCACTACCAGGAATCTCTGATCGCGTTGGCCGGAGAGGCAGATGTTCAGACCGTGCTGCGCCGATTCGAACTGAGGCTGTTGGCGGAACTGGGCTACGGGATTAATCTTAATACCGATTGTCATAGTCATGAACCGATCGAAGGCGATGCGTCTTATCGATTCACGCCGGACGTGGGTTTCGAGTTGGCTGCCGCCAGCGCCGACGTCACTGAAGTTGCAACAACCCGCGACAGTTCCCATCTGTTCGCCGGCGAACATCTGATTGCGCTGCGGCAAATGGATCTCGGCGATGCGTCAATCGCCAAGTCGGCTAAACGCCTGCTGCGAATAGCGTTGGGGACTCACCTTGGCGATAAGCCACTCAACAGTCGCAGTTTATTTATCGGCAAGTCCTGAACTTTAACCGCCGCCGATTTCCGTGTAGAATTTTGCCTTCGTCGCAATTCAGCCCGGCCGAATAGAAACTGACTCTTATGCCGTCTTATCACTCCATCGAAAACCAAATCGGAAATACGCCGCTGGTGAAGTTGCAACGCCTGCCCGGCACTACCACCAATACCGTGCTATGCAAGCTCGAGGGTGACAACCCTGCCGGGTCGGTGAAGGATAGGCCGGCGCTGAGCATGATTCAGCAGGCGGAATTGCGTGGCGACATCAAACCAGGCGATGTGCTGATCGAGGCGACCAGTGGCAACACCGGCATCGCCCTGGCCATGGTGGCTGCGATCAAGGGATACAAACTAATCCTGATCATGCCCGCCAACAGCAGCGACGAGCGCAAGGCATCGATGAGCGCTTACGGTGCCGAGTTAATCCTGGTTACAGAAAAACAGGGCATGGAGGGAGCCAGAGATCTCGCCCAGCAGATGCAAGCCGAAGGCAAGGGCAAGGTGCTCGATCAGTTCGCCAATCAACACAATCCCAATGCCCACTACATGCACACCGGACCGGAAATCTGGCGAGATACGAAGGGCAGCATCACCCATTTTGTCAGCTCCATGGGCACCACGGGGACGATAATGGGAGTTTCCCGTTATCTGAAGGAGCAGAATCCCGAGATAGAAATCATCGGCTTGCAACCCAAAGACGGATCGCGAATCCCCGGTATCCGGCGTTGGCCCGAGGCTTATCTCCCCGCAATCTTCGATCGCAGCCGGGTGGATATGGTGATAGACGTCGAGCAGGAGCAGGCGGAAATCACCGTGCGCGCACTGGCGCGGGAGGAAGGGATTTTCTGCGGTATATCTTCCGGCGGTTCGGTGCATGTTGCACTGGAATTGTCACGGCGAGTGGAGAACGCGACTATCGTCGCGATTATTTGTGACCGCGGCGATCGCTACCTCTCTACGGGTGTTTTTAATTAACTACAAACCAAGATGTACTAAGCCTCCGGCATGCCGTCACTCGATTGTCTAATCCAGAGGTGCCCTAAGCAATGAGCAAGCGTAGATTCAGAAGGCGTCGCGTACCCGTTGAGCCGGTTGAACTGGAGATTACTTCCCTCAGCCATGAAGGCCGTGGTGTCGCCCACATCGACGGAAAGGTGGCCTTCGTCGACGGGGCGCTGCCCCATGAACTGGTTAGTGCAAGCTTCGTGCGCAGGCGCGGCCAGTTTGATGAGCTCACAGCGCAGGAAATCAAAAATCCGGCGCCCAACAGGGTCACTCCCCGCTGCCAGTTCGCATCCCGCTGTGGCGGTTGTTCCTTACAACACATGGACGCCCAATCCCAGATTGCCCTCAAACAATCGGTACTGCTGGAACAGTTGCAACACCTGGCAAAGCTTGCTCCCGAGCGCTTTCAACTATTGCCCAGTCTGCAGGCAGAGAGTTTTCACTATCGACGCAAGGCCCGCTTGGCAGTGCGAGTGGTCGAAAGGAAAGGTGGCGCGCTAGTGGGTTTTCGTGAGAAGTACAGCAGTTTCATTACCGACATGGATGACTGCAAGGTACTGGTGCCGGAGGTAGCGGCTCTGATTCAGCCCTTGCGGGATTTAATCTCGCAGTTGCAAGCCCGTTATAGTATTCCCCAGATTGAAGTGGCGGTGGGAGAAACGCGGACAGCTGGGGTGGCGTCTAATCGGGTTGCGCTGGTGTTCAGACATTTGCAGGCCTTGAGCCCATCAGACCTGTCGGCGTTTACCGAATTTGCCCGTCACCATGACCTGCAGTTGTATCTCCAGCCGCGGGGTATCGAATCCGTGCACAAGCTGCATCCCGACGATGGCGAGGATCGATTGCAATATTTCCTGCCCGAGTTTGATTTGACCATGAATTTTCACCCCATGGATTTTACCCAGGTCAACGCAGATATTAACCGACTCATTATTCATCGGGCGCTGAATTTGCTGGAGTTGAAAGCCAATGACGTGGTGTTAGATCTATTCTGTGGGCTCGGTAACTTCACCTTGCCCCTCGCAACGCGCTGCAGTCAGGTCATCGGCGTAGAGGGAAGTGTGGAAATGGTCAAGCGGGGCGAGGAAAATGCACGTCTCAATAAACTTTCCAACACCGCTTTTTATGCAGCAAATCTTTGCGAGTCTCTGAGCGATAAGAAATGGGCTGCTGCACGATTTAGCAAAATACTTCTGGACCCGCCTCGATCCGGCGCCATCGAGATCATGGAACAAATCGCGCAGTTCCAGGCCAGGAAAATCGTCTATATTTCCTGCAATCCAGCGACGCTGGCCCGTGATAGCGCAGTGTTAATTCAGCATGGATATCAATTGAAGTCGGCAGGCGTGATGGATATGTTCCCCCACACCACTCACGTGGAGTCGATAGCCGAATTTGAACGTCTGGGCTAAGCAGTGTCGGCGCCGGGGAATAATCGGCAACGCAGCATCTCCCCGGGAATACTTCTCAACTTAAAGGACATCAACGTGCAAGCAGAAAAATTCGCCGAAAAGTCAGCCATCGAAAAATTGATCAGCGTGACAAATATGTTGCGTGATGGACAGCACGGATGTCCCTGGGATCTCGAGCAATCGATAAGTTCGCTGGCGCCTTACACGCTGGAAGAAGCCTACGAAGTCGTGAGTGCAATCGAGAGTGGTGACATGGTGGATCTGGAAGATGAACTTGGAGATCTGCTGTTTCAGGTAACCTTCTATGCACAAATTGCCAGTGAGGAAGGTCATTTTAACTTTGCCGATGTGGCCGATGCCATAACCAGCAAATTGATTCGGCGTCATCCCCACGTGTTTCCCGAAGGCAAGGTGGAACTGTTCGGCCACACTGCGGATATTAGCGCCGAGCAAGTCGTCGTTAACTGGGAGGCCATCAAGGCGGTAGAGCGCGAAGAAAAACGTCGCAAGCGTGGAACTGAAGATCGGCATGAGCCTGCGAGCATATTGGCAGATGTTCCCCAGGCATTGCCGGCGTTGGAACGGGCTCGCAAGCTACAAAATCGAGCTGCCAGCGTCGGCTTCGACTGGGAAGACGTTGGCGGTGTGCTGGCCAAGCTGAAAGAGGAAATTGCCGAGTTTGAGGAAGCAGTGGCGGCGGCAGATCCGCAACAGATCAACGCCGAGTTAGGCGACATACTATTCGCGGTGGTAAACCTGGCAAGGCGTACCAAGAGTGAAGCCGAAGTAGCACTGCGTTCGTCTAACCGCAAGTTTGAACGCCGTTTCCAATGGATCGAGGCCACGCTGCAGGATCAAGAGAAGGATATAGCCAAAACCGAATTATCCGTGCTGGAAGCGCTGTGGCAGCAAGCCAAAGGAAATGGGTTATGATTGATAGCAGATGGGGAGACAGCGGGAGTAGGGCATGAGAATGATTTTGTTGGGCGCGCCGGGCGCCGGTAAGGGGACGCAGGCGCAATTTCTTACCGAAGCTTACGCTATCCCCCAAATATCCACCGGCGATATGCTGCGGGCAGCGGTCAAGGCCAGGACCGAGTTGGGGGTAAAGGTGGAGCAGGTTATGGCTGCCGGCGGACTGGTCACCGACGAGATCATCATTGCCCTGGTGAAAGCAAGAATTCGGGAAGATGATTGTCAGCAGGGTTTCCTGTTTGACGGTTTTCCCAGAACCATACCTCAGGCCGAGGCGCTGGGAGAGGCGCGAGTCGAGATCGACGTAGTGCTGGAGATCGAAGTGCCGGATGATGAAATAGTTAAACGACTCGGCGGACGCCGTGTGCATCTGGATTCCGGTCGCATCTATCATGTGTCTTTTAATCCTCCCAGAGTAGCAAACATCGACGATGAAACCGGTGAAGAACTGGTTCAAAGAGAAGACGATAAAGAAGAAACGGTTCGAAAGCGTCTGGCGCTCTATTACCAGCAAACCAAGCCGCTGGTGGATTTTTACAAACAGATGGCGTTAGGTGGCGCTGCGGTCAGAGTAACAAGAGTCAATGGAGTGGACTCGGTCGACGAAATTCGTCTCAAGATACTCTCGGCATTGAGTTGAACTGGTCCCCATGCCTTGCCGCCAACAACAGCCTGAGTTTGACTCGGGCTTTTTATTTTTGGGCACAAAATCAAACACTGGATTGTATGACTGGTGACAAAAAATGGCAGTTGCACTTTGGAATTGCATGTTCGACATCCCCACGTTTTTTAAACGACGGGTTCATTAGTTCTCGAGTTCCGCGAAGCGATTCATAAGTTGTTGCGGGTCAATTAATCTAAGCTTTACAAATCCTTTGTAGATTTCACGGCTTGCGGAACTTTTTCTCACGCAAAAGAACCGCAACAATAGTCACCTTTTCTTAAAGTTTTCGAATCAAGTAGCGAAATATAACGGTAACACCATGCATTAGTGGGTATTGTGTATGGGCTGGTAAAAAAGAATTTTTTATTTGATCAGTTTTGTATCCAGTTCGCTGTAAGCCAGATAATTTATGTGATATGTTGCCGGCAAGCAGTAGGTGCAATTGTTAAACTTAAGCGGTTACGATTCACAACTTAGGAGAGAAATGAGCATGGCTAAAGTTAAACGAAAAAGGAAAGCAACTGCCAGGAAAAAGCCGGTGGTTGTCGAAGTTAGCAGCCCGGCCTTGATGAAAGCAAATAAAGTGGTAGTCAAGATACAAAAGCAAGCAGACGATGCAGCCAAAAAAGCGGCAACAGCTGCTCGTAAAAAAGCGGCAGCTGTGAAGAGAGCTGCAGGCAAGGGTAAGACGGCGGCGAAAAAGAGAGCCGCAGGGGCCGCTCGAAATGCATCGCGTAAGGCATCGGCGAGAGCGGCAGCGCTCATGGCCAGACTGAGAATGGCGAAAGCCAGAGCACGGGCCGCTGAGGCTGTTGCGAAGGCGAAGGCCAGGAAAGCAGCGGAAGCTGCAAAGGCAGAGGCCGACCTGAACAAAGCCCTCAAGGCGTTCAGTGCCAAGTGGAAGAAGAAGAAGGCCAAAGCCGCTGCGGCCAATGTCGCCAGGAAGGCGCGTAAGGACGCGGCGAAAGCCAGGGTAGCCGCGAAGAAAGCCGCTCGCAAGGAGAAGGCTGGGGCCAAGAAAGCCGCAGCGAAGGCCAAGGCAGCGGCGCGTAAACCCGCACGGAAAACAGCGAAGAAGAAGGTAGCCAAGAAGAAGGTCGCGAAGAAGAAAGTAGCGAAGAAAAAGGCAAGCAGGGAAAAAGTAGCCAAAAAAGCCAGTAAAAAGCGAGTAAAGCGTAGAGCTGCAGCCAAAAAAGCCGCAAAACGCAAAGTCGCGAAGCGTAAGCCTGTGAAGCGCAAGGCCCCGGCCAAGAAGAAGGCTGCTAAGAAGGTCGCTAAGAAGAAAGTCGCTAAGAAGAAAGTAGCGAAGAAGAAAGCAACGAAGA
>CAJXIY010000134.1 GCA_913054495.1 uncultured Gammaproteobacteria bacterium
AGGATTATCATAGAAAGTGGGACCGAAAGACTATATCGGGTCGATAGCGGTCATTTTGCAGTATTTGTAGAATCGGTCAGTATTTCGAGGATTTCATCTGTGGAAAGGTCCGCTTCCGGCCAATAGCGGACACATCTTACTTATCGTTATCATCCAATTGAAACCAAGGCGTGGTCTCCGGCCATGAAGGCGAAAGCCTCGACGGAGATAGCCGAATACACGTAGCCTGCTGTATTATAGGGAGTGTAAGAACAAAGAGTCCTTAATTCTGCTACCAGTTGGAGGAACAATGATGAACCCAAATCTCTTACCCTCGCGTGTAATTAGACAGTTTGTGATTTCTTCTATGGCGTTGTTGTCGGCTTTCGTCCTTCTTTTCGCCCCTGCGGTCGCGCAGACTGTATCAACTGATGGCGAAAACTGGCAAGTGCCACTGACGTCTTACGGTCACCCGGACTTACAGGGAAACTGGACCAATGCGACGCTAACACCGCTGGAACGCCCTGATAACCTGGGGCCAGCGCTGACACCGGAGCAAGTCGTCACGCTCGAATCGGGACACGAGGATTCCGTAGCGCTACGCTCTGAACCCAGCGATTCAAATCGCCCACTTCCCCCCGGTGGTGATGACCCGGTGTGCATCGATGGGGCCACTACATGCTACGACGAAGTCTGGCGCGAGCCAGGTGATCGAGTCGCTATGGTACTTGGTGAGCCGAGAAGCTCGCTGGTCACCAGCCCGGCGGACGGACGTGTGCCGGCCCTCACTGCTGCTACGCTCAACCTGATCCAGGAGTTAGACCTCGAGAGACGCGGGTTCGGCCCTTATGATCATCCCGAGCTACGGCCGTTGGCTGAACGCTGCATCGTTTCGTTCACATCCAGCGCCGGTCCACCGATGATCCCCAACTATTGGTACAACAACAACTACACAATTGTGCAGACACCCAAGTACGTGATGATCATGGCGGAGATGGTGCACGATGTTCGGATCATTCGGCTCGGTGAGCCAACATCGTTAGGAGAGGAAATTCGCCCGTGGTTCGGTGATTCGTGGGGAAAATGGGAAGGAAACACGCTCGTGGTAGAAACTACGAATATGAATCCCAAATTCGCATTTCGCGAAGTTCCTGGTTCTGACGACGGGAAGGTGATGGAGCGTTTCACTAGAGTGGACGAAGACACTATCTTATACGAGTTCATGATCGACGATCTTACGAACTACACCAGCGTCTGGGGTGGTCAGATTCCGTTTAAGAAGTTCGGCGAACCCGTCTACGAGTATGCCTGTCACGAAGGGAATTACGCTCTCGCCAACATACTGAGCGGCGCTCGCTATCAGGAGAGCAGAAAGGGAAATTAAAATGGGCCAGACGTATTATTGATTCCAATGCCCGCCTTCGGCCAATAGCGGGCCTTTTCCCGGGACATGCCCTTTCGGTTTGAGGATCACGCCAGACGATGAACAAGTTGATCAGCATTTTTCCGCTATCGATTTTCAAGGATTCGATTGCGCTGCCGGAAGATTATAAACAGCAACTCATCCGAGCGATCTTCGAGATGGAGGCGGAGACAGCCGAGGCGGCACACGCCGGCGATGAAGCTTGGCTGGGGGACACGCGAGGATTCGCGTTTCTGTTTCAGAAGCCGCTGTTTGAAGAGCTATACCGGCGGATTGCCGAAACGATTCGGGCGTATATCGAGGCGCTGGGGCTAAACAACGAACTGCTTGACTTTTACTTTCAGCGATCATGGGCGACGATAACGCGAAAGGGCGAGAAGATCCACGAGCATTGCCACGCGCAATCGAATCTGAGTTGCTCCTACTACTTGCGCAAGCCGCCGCATTCCGGTGGTATCCAATTCACGACGCAAAACCACCCCAACGAATTCGCCACGGGAATGTTCAGTTCCGCCAAGACGGATTTGGGCTTAATCCAACAGCAGGGGGTCCACACGTGCAACGCGGTTGTGGTCGAGCCGGCCGAGGGCGACATCTTTGTATTTCCGTCCAAGTCGTTGCATGGTACGGTACCCAGCGAGAGCGGCGATGCGCGGATTTCCATTTCGGCCGACATCACCACGATGCTCCGCGATAGTTACGGTCACGAGACCATGATGCCACACTTTTCCAACTGGCGGCGCTTTGACGAATAGCAAGGGACACCACGGAAGTAGGGGACGCCCTTAAATTAGTAACTTAAGCGACCACTTTTTATCTCCAACCCTTGGCTAGTTTATTATCTTATGAGTGTCCCCTGCACACTAGATCGATACTACCCTGGATTTCTGGCACAACTGGCAGCGGAAGGTATATGGCAGCCTGACTACGTGTAGCAGGAGTTCACCGTTTTCTTAATTCCTTCGGGTGTTACATCGAATGCCCAAGTCAGCGCTCCAGCGACTGGTAATCCCAGCATCAATACCAAAATGATTGTTTGATTAACCCACTGAGGCGCATTGAAAGTGGGTAAGATTTCAACAACAACTTGAATTAAAAGCGAAGCAACGACCGCGTAAACGGCGGCTACACGAAATACTTTACGTCGTTTTAGCTCTTGAAACAGATTACCCATAGCGGGGGCCCTGTTCTTATTGTTAGCTTTCCAGCACTTACTTCTCACGCAACAACGGCGTAAGCAGCTCCTACTTTGAACACCTTGCGTCGTTTGATCTCTTGGAACAGATCATTCATTGCGTCGGGATTCTTGTTGTTATTATTCGTTACAGGTAAATCAACGTCTTTACTTGAACAAAGAGTCTAGCATAAGCCTCCCGTTAGCTTCATTAGTCGCCATTTTGAGGCTCAAATAGAGGATATTCTGGAAAATCCCATCGGTACATTAAAACAAACCCGGAAAATATAGAGAAATGGTTCCAGTAACGCCACGAAAATGTAACGGCTAGCAGCTGCGAGCCAAGGGGTCAGTTTTGGGTGCCAGCAGATGGTTTGTACTCGATCCCGAGTTTGAAACTAAGCAGGGACAACACCGCTGCTGACAACATCAACAGCAGTAGCGGGAACACGGTGCCATTGAAAATAACGGCGACGAATTGAGCGGCTGCCGCGGAGAATGCCATCTGCAAGAATCCGGTCAGCCCGGAAGCGCTCCCGGCGAACTGTGGGAATTCATTGATCGCTGCAGCCTGAGCATTGGGTAAGGTAATGCCGTTGCCGAACACGGCCAGTGCGATTGGCGCGAACAGTGCCACCGGATGATGAAAGCCAAGCAGTTGTAGCACGATAGCCAGGCCGATACCCACCACCGCAATAACAACCCCCACACCAATCATGGCATTCAGTTGCGTGCGCCTGCCAAAGTGTCGCGCCACATAGTTACCGGACATAAATCCCAGCGGAATCATGACGAAATAGTAGCCGTATTCCGTGGCCGGTCGATGCAGCACCGATACCATGATTTCCGGCGCCGCCGAGATAAAGCTGAAAAACACCACGGATACGAAGGTGACGCAGAAGGCATAGCCGCAGAAGGCGCGGGATCGAAACAGGCGCACAAAAGTAAGCAGCATCGAGCCAATCCCTTCGAAGGGCACGGGGTTCACCAGGGTTTCGGGCAGCCGCTTCATCAACACGAGGAGGATCAGGGCGCTCAGAATGCCAACCACAACGAAAACCGATTCCCAACCATAGAGCTGCATTAATTCGCCACCGAGAGCGGGTGACAGCATGGGAATGACCACCATCACCATCACCAGGGTGGCGATGACACGGGCTGCCTCGTGGGCAGGGTAGACATCCCTGATTATGGCCCGGGCCAGCACCAGTCCCACGGCCCCGCCGAAGGCCTGGATAACCCTGCCGATGATCAATAATTCGATGGAATTGGCGAGCCAGCAAAAAACGGACCCGACTACCGTAATACAGAGGCCGAGCAGCATCACCGGTTTACGGCCGAATTTGTCCGACAGCGGACCATAGAACAGGGTACCGACGGCGATCGCCAACATCGACAGGCTCAAGGTCAGTTGGGCCACATCGTCACTGACCCGAAATGTATCTTTAATCACGGGCAGCGCCGGCAGCAAAATCTGCATGGCAGCTGGACCCAATGCCGAGGTGGCAGCCAGCAGTAGGATGAGTGATTTGCTAAGAGAAGAATTAGTCGGCAAAACCCGGGTCCATCGAATAAATATGATCGTTGTATAGCTAGCGCTTATAGCCGGAGACAGCACTCAGCGCACGAGTATTGCGTCCCGGTTTTGTTGCAGGTCTGTGTTCAATTGAGAGCTGAGAATGACGCTCGAACCTAACAGAATAGAGCGCTGGGCCTTGCTGATGTCATAGCCCAGGCCAAAGGTTTCAGTGTGAAACTTCCTGGTTAGTTGCTGCGCGTTCCACTTGCTGCTTTGATTATCAACAGCGAGCATAGTGTAACACGACAGCTTGGTGCCGGTTCGGGTATTTAGGCAGATTGAGAGGTCGGGTTCGGCGCTGATTTCGAGGATCAAACCCGCGTCGGTTTGCCGAAACCGTGGCGAGCGGGCCAGATATTTTTCCACCTGCTTCGAAAAATCGGAGTCATCCGCATCGATAATCACGGGAATCGAGGCATCGAGCCGGCGCAGTATGCTCGGGTCCTGACGCAGCGCCGCTTCATAATGGCTTAGGGCATCCGTGAATTGTTCATCGCGCCAGGCTGCGTTAGCCATGTGGGCGGAGACTCGGGCTTTTAATAGCACTTCCTCCGCAGGCAAGCGTGCCAGGGCGAGCGCGCCGGCGCTGAGGGTTTCTTGGGCCTGGCTTTCCAGGGCCGCAATCTCGGTGAGATAAGAATAGTAATAGCCATCGTTGAGCATGAACGCACCGTTGTCCCTGGCCTGTTCCAGGATAGAAGACATGATGCCCGATCCGATGATGGCGATGATCTCTGGTTCTATCCATTCGGGAATATGCACATCCAATGGCGCGTACGGACGCAGGCGATTCTGCAGGACTTCGAAGTCGGCGAAGATTGATGCCGCTCTACGCTCGGCTCGCCATGCATCGAGCAACAGGCGGGCCGCCCCCACTCTGGCGCCCATGGATTCAGTCCAATCCATGGTGGCGATGGTCTCCATTCGAATCTGATACTCGCTGCGATTGGCCACCATATTGAGTAGCGCCGCGGCCGAATCTTTCTGCTCGTCGCCGGCACTATAAGAGCCGTTTCGATCCGGTTGACTGAGTGCGGTGGAGCTGAGCCTGATGGCATCCTCGGCGTAACCCGCAAGCAGAAGAAAACTGGCGCTTACCAGAAAATGTTCGGCTCGGTTCATCACACTGACAATAGGGTCCTGAGATCCACGCCAGACCAACATGCGGTCCAGTGCTTCCCTGGCTTCGTCGAAGCGGCCCTGGGACATGGTGAGATACAGCTTATAGATCCAAGGGTCGGCGACGCTGCGGGAATTCAGGTAGCGCGTGGCCCGGTCCAGGTAGGCTTCGGCCTTGTCCATCTGCAGCAGGCTCAGTGACACCTCGGAGGCGTTGCTGAGGTAGACGGTGTCATAGTCGTTAGAAGCGTCAGCGCCCTCATCTTCGTCGATGGCCCGATCACAGGCCGCCATGGAGTCTATGGGTGTCAGGCTGGCAAGCTCAACGGCACACAGGGTATTCCATGCCCGCGCCCGCTCGCGTTCATCGTTGCTGGATTGCAGGACACGATTGGCACTGGTCCTGGCAGCGTCATATTCTTTCAATTTAATCAGGGGCCAGCCGCGGAATGACTCCATGTTAATGCCGTAAAATTGATTTATCTTATCCAGATATTCCAATGATTTCAGCTGGTCTCCCATCAGTTGGTGGACGTAGGAAAGTTGGCTCAGGGTCAAGTAGTACCATTGCCCGTCGCCGGCACTATAGGCCTGTTCCAGGTTGTCGTAGGCGCCTAATTCCTCGGCAAGCTTGAGATGAAACAGCGCTCTCGGCATATTTCCTTCCACCGTAAAGAGTATTTCGGCGAAGGTAAACTGGGCCGCCACCGAGTCGGGTTCTGCCCGCAGCCACTGCTCGCTCAGTTCTCTCGCCTTTACATTCAGGTCGATGTCGAGGGCATCGCAGATCGATAAAGCTCGCAGCTCTGAAATGTCTCTGAATCCGAAACACAGTGGACGCAGCAGTTCAGGGATTTCGATACTATCCAGGCTGTCGATCGAGAGAGGGGGATCGGCCTGTGCCAGGATTGAATTCGAAAACACCAGCAGCAGGCAGAGCCCAAGCAGGTGTAGCGGTGGGGCCAGAGATCGGCTTAATAAACCGCCTATGCCGGGACCCGCTGTGCTTATGCCTGACCTCAACTGAGGGTTCCCTTCGCGAGTTGCTCCATGGGCTCACGCATATTGTCGGCCAGTACTCTGGCCATATCGGAGACACCGGGCGCGAGTTCGATGCGGTGCCCGAGCACCCGGGGCAGCAATAGCTCGATATCTTCTGCGCTGACGAAATTGCGAGAACGTAGTGCCGCCGATACCTGCAGCGCCGGTAACATCAACACCATGCTACGAGTCGAATTGCCCTGTAACACCCGGTCGTCTTGCCGTAGATTCCTCGAGATGTCCACCAGCGCAGTTTTCACTGTAGAACTAATCACCACATCGGCATCTATCTGCGCGCGCGCCGCCAGAACCTGCTCCCGAGTCACAGTTTTGTGCTTGCCCAGCTGATCTCGGCGGGACTTGTAAGTGTCGAGCACCTCCAGTTCCGCCTCGCGATCGATATGCTCCATGGTGATCTTGAATAGAAAGCGATCCAGTTGCGGAGTCGGCAGTGGGTAGGTGCCAACGAGGTCCAGTGGATTCTGGGTGGCGATCACAAAAAACAACTCATCTAGAAAGTATGTCGTATTATCTACCGTGACCTGTTTCTCGCCCATGGCTTCCAGCATCGCCGATTGCACCTTGGGCGAAGTGCGGTTGATTTCATCCGCCAGTACCACGTGGGCGAACAAGGGGCCGTGGCGGAAGTGAAAAGCATTGCTGTTGCTGTCAAATATCGGTACACCGGTAATATCGGAAGGCAGCAGGTCCGGAGTGAACTGTATGCGACGAAACGGCACGATGCTTTCCTCCGATGACGCTTGCTGGCGTTCGGAGGGGAACCTGGGGTCGGTAATGGCCTCGCCCAACGCTTTCGCCAGCGTGGTCTTGCCCGAGCCGGGGAAATCTTCTAACA